>NZ_JAJOZB010000001.1:3694000-4019250 GCF_023701745.1 Streptomyces sp. RKAG293
CGCATCTTCGTGGCCCACTCCCGGACCTTCTTGATCCGCTCGTTCAGCTGCCCGGCCGTCGCCTCGGCGCTCGGCGGCCCGCCGCACACCCGGCGCAGCTCGTTGTGGATGACGCCGTGCGGCTTGCCGCTCTGGTGGGTGTACGCCGACACCAGCGTGTTCAGCGACTTGCGCAGCTCTAGCAGCTGCTTGTGCGTGACGATGGGACGCCGCTCGGCCGGCAGCTCGATGAGGTCGGCCTGGTCCGCGGGCTTCTGCCGGCTGTGCGCGATCTGCCGGGTCTGCCGCTTCTGCAGCAGCATCTGCACCTGGTCGGGCTCCAGCAGTCCCGGGATGCCGAGGTAGTCCTGCTCCTCCTCGCTCCCCGGGTGCGCCTGCATGCCGAACTCGGCGCCGTCGTACAGCACCCGGTCGAAGACGGCGTCGGACTCCAGCGCCTCGAAGGGCAGCTGCTCCTCGGTCTCCTCGTCCTCCAGCTTCTCGGCGTCGGCCAGCAGCTGGTCCTCCTCGGCGAAGGGGTTCTCCTCGTCGCCGGCCTTCTTCGGCTTGTCCAGGACGTGGTCCCGCTCGACCTCCATCTCGTTGGCGAAGTCGAGCAGCATCGGGATGGTCGGCACGAAGACGGACGCGGTCTCGCCGCGCCTGCGGGACCGGACGAAACGGCCCACCGCCTGCGCGAAGAACAGCGGGGTCGAGATCGTCGTCGCGTAGACGCCCACCGCCAGCCGCGGCACGTCCACGCCCTCGGACACCATGCGCACCGCGACCATCCAGCGGTCCTCGGAGTGCGTGAATGCGTCGATGCGCTTGGACGCGGCCTTCTCGTCGGAGAGCACGACGGTCACCTTGTGGCCGCTGATGTCCTTGAGGATCTTCGCGTAGGCGCGCGCGGACTCCTGGTCGGTCGCGATCACCAGCCCGCCCGCGTCCGGGATGCTCCTGCGCACCTCGGTGAGCCGCTGGTCGGCCGCCTTCAGCACGGCGGGGATCCACTCGCCGGTCGGCGCCAGCGCGGTGCGCCAGGCCTGGCCGATCGCGTCCCTGGTCATCGGCTCGCCGAGCCGGGCGGCGATCTCGTCGCCCGCCTTGGTGCGCCAGCGCATGTTGCCGCTGTAGGAGAGGAATATCACCGGCCGGACGACGCCGTCCGCGAGCGCGTTCCCGTAGCCGTAGGTGTAGTCGGCGGAGCTGCGGCGGATCCCGTCGTTGCCCTCCTCGTACGCCACGAACGGGATCGGGTTGGTGTCCGAGCGGAACGGCGTACCGGTCAGCGCGAGCCGCCGGGTCGCCGGGTCGAACGCCTCGGAGCACGCCTCGCCCCAGGACTTGGAGTCACCGGCGTGGTGGATCTCGTCCAGGATCACCAGGGTCTTGCGCTGCTCGCAGCGGTTGCGGTGCAGCATCGGCCGCACCCCGACGCCCGCGTAGGTCACCGCGACGCCGTGGTACTCCTTGCTGACCGGGCCCGCGCTGTAGTCCGGATCCAGCCTGATCCCTATCCGCGCCGCCGCCTCCGCCCACTGCTTCTTGAGGTGCTCGGTCGGCGCGACCACCGTGATCTGCTGCACCAGGTGGTTGTGCAGCAGATACGAGGCGAGCGTCAGCGCGAACGTGGTCTTCCCGGCACCGGGCGTCGCCACGGCCAGGAAGTCGCGCGGCTGCAGCCGCATGTACTCGTCGAGCGCCCCCTGCTGCCAGGCGCGCAGCTTCCCGGCGGTGCCCCAGGGGGCACGGCCCGGGAAGGCCGGTGAAAGGTGGTGGGAGGCACTGGCGGCGGTAGTAGTCACGGTCTCCGGATGCGGGTCGGCGGGACGGAACGGCCGGTCGGCGCCGTCCGTGAGCGGCTTAGGTAGGAAAACCGTCACAGCCTACCGGCGGCCCCCCGGCCTCCCCGGCAGAACGCGGTCGGGTACGCCGACTGTGCGACCCAGCTCACAGTCGGCGGGCGGCGCGGATCACGTCTCCCGGGGCGTCAGCCGGCCCGCCACCAGGACGCCCAGGAGGGCGACGACCGCCATGGAGAGGAAGACGGCCACGAAGGCTCCGGGGTGGCCGGAGCCACCGCCCAGGGCGGTGAACAGGACTC
This sequence comes from Streptomyces sp. RKAG293, assembly GCF_023701745.1. Classification (NCBI taxonomy): domain Bacteria; kingdom Bacillati; phylum Actinomycetota; class Actinomycetes; order Kitasatosporales; family Streptomycetaceae; genus Streptomyces; species Streptomyces sp. RKAG293. The sequence continues at coordinate 3,696,087 of NZ_JAJOZB010000001.1, forward strand.
CTGAGGCGCCGACGAGGACGATGTTGCCGAGGGCGTCGGAGACCTGCAGCGAGGCGGAGTTGCTGCCGGCCTCGTCGGGGCGGGAGAGCTTGAGGAGCAGGACGCTGCCGTTGGAGATGACCAGGCCCATGCCGAAGCCGCCGACGATCCAGGAGACGGTGACGATCCAGGCGGGCACGGACAGGTCGAGCGCGAGGGCCGGTCCCGCGACGGCCGCGGCCATCAGGAGCATGCCGATCCTGATCAGCCGCTCGCGGTGCGGCTGCAGCCGCGGACGGCTCTGCACATACGATCCCAGCGCCCAGGTCAGGCCGCCGCCGGTGAGCGAGAGCCCGGCCAGGGTGGCCGAATAGCCGCGCTCGGTGACGAGCATCAGCGGGATGAAGCTCTCCGCGCCGATGAACGATCCGGCGGCGACCCCGCGCAGCAGGATCACGGCGGGCAGTCCGCGGGCGGCCCGGAACGTCCCGCGCGGCAGCAGCCGCAGGACGCCGGGCACCAGGAGCGCGGCGCCCACGGCGGCGGGTACGAGCATGAGCGGCGACAGGTCCTGGCCCGCGTACTGCAGCAGGCCCGCACCCGTCGCGACGGCCAGCGCCAGGAGGATGCGGCGCCGGTTCAGGGCCGGGGTCCGGTCCCCCGGCGTCAGCTTGCGCAGCGCGGGCAGCATCACGGCCAGCGGCAGCAGCACCAGCACCGGGATGGCCAGGAAGACCCAGCGCCAGCCCAGGTGTTCGGTGACGGCTCCGGCGACCACCGGGCCGATGATCACCGGGAGCACCCAGGCGGCGGAGAACGAGGCCATGACCGAGGGCCGCAGCCGCTCGGGGTAGGCGCGGCCGACGATGACGTACAGCGCGACGATCACCAGTCCGCCGCCGAGGCCCTGGACCGCGCGGCCGGCGATGAACGTCCACATGTTCTGCGCGGAGCCGGAGATCAGCAATCCGGCCGCGAAGGCGGCGATGCCGGTGAAGAGCGGGGCGAGCGGGCCCTTGCGGTCGCACCACTCGCCGGAGACCACCATCGACAGCAGGCTGGCCGTGAAGTACCCGGAGAACGCGAACGCGTAGAGCGACAGCCCGTCGAGGGCGCGGCCCGCGACCGGCATCGCGGTGTTCACGGCGCTCGCCTCGAAGGCGATCAGCAGCACCACGGAGACGATGCCGAGGGTGAGCGCACGATAGCGCCGCCCGAGGACCCCGTCGGTGTCCGGGGTCTCCGGGGTGTGCGGGGTCTCCGGACTCCCGGTCCGCTCCGGCGGGGCGGCCGGCTCGCTGCTCTGCGCTTCTACGGTGGTCACCGAGCAAGAGTAAGGGGCTCAGGCACATTTCACCCCCTTCCTGCGGACGGGTTGCCCCTCCTCCGCTGGTCCTAGGCCGTGCCGCCGCTCCCGGGCCCCCGGCTCCGTTCATGAACGGCGTATGGCAGTCCTGTTGCGGGCCCGCCGCGACCGTTGACCGACCCCGGGGGCGGCGCCCTATCCTCGGTGATGTCACCAACACGGCCGTATGCCCGAGTGGTTTAGGGACTCGCCTGCAAAGCGAGGCACGTGGGTTCGATTCCCGCTACGGCCTCCGTGAGGAAGACGGAAAGGCCCGGCAGCGCATCGCTGCCGGGCCTTTCCGCTGTCTGCTGCGTTGTCCGTTCCCAGGTGCCGTCCGGTCAGGACTGCGGCTTGACGACCGCCGCCTGCGGGCGGATCGGCAGCCGGCTGACGGGGCGGCCGGTCGCGGCGCGCACGGCGGCGGCGACGGCGGCCGGTGAGACCACCACCGGGACCGCGCTGACCGCCTTCGCGCCGAAGGGCGCCAGCACGTCGCGCTCCTCGACGAGTTTGACGATGCGCACGTCCGGGGCGTCGAGCGCGGTCGGCAGGGAGTAGCCGGTGAGGTTCGGCCGCTTGATGATGCCGCGGGGGGCCCGCAGGTCCTCCATGAGCGCGAGACCGACGCCCTGGGTCACGCCGGCCTCGATCCGGGCGGCGACCTGGCGCGGGTTCAGCACCCGGCCGACGTCCTGCGCGACGGCCATCTCCACGACCCGTACCGAGCCCAGTTCGATGTCCACGTCCACGACGGCGCGGACCGCGCAGAAGGCCAGGCCGACGAACGCGTCGCCCTGGCCGTCGTCGTCCAGCCGGTCGGTGGGGTGCGGGCGGCACTGCGCGGTGGCCCACAGCTCCTTGCCCTCGAGGGCCTCCCCGACGGTCGTGCTGAGCACCCCGTCGTACGAGGTGATCTTGCCGTCGGCGATGGTGAGCAGCTCGACGGACATCCCGAACTTGGCGGCCAGCGGCTGCAGCAGCTGCGTGCGCACCATCTTCGCGGCCCGCTCGACCGCGCCGCCCGACACCCACGTGTGCCGGCCGCGGGCGGCCGCCCCGGACGGCGGCTGGTCGGTGTCGGCGGCCAGCACGCCGACGTCCTCGACGCCGAGCACGTCCTGGACGATCTGCCGGGCGAGGGTCGTGAAGCCCTGGCCGGTCTCGACGGCGGCGCAGATGACGGTGGCCCGGCCGTCGTGGATCCGTACGGTGGCGGTGGAGACCTCGTCGGTGCCCTCCGCGCCGAGCATGTGCACCATGCCGAGCGCGTAGCCGACCCCGCGCCGGACCGCGCCGGGCTCCCCGGCGCCCTCGGGGCCGCCGGGGAGCAGCCACTGCGACTCCTCCTCGTCGACGGGCAGCGGCGGCAGGTCCGCGTCGCGGACCGCCTTGAGGAGCTCGCCGACGGGCGCCGGGCAGGTGACGGTCTGGCCGGTGGGCAGCAGGTCGCCGGTGGCCATGACGTTGCGCATCCGCAGCTCGGCCGGGTCCAGGCCCAGCTTCGCCGCGAGCTTGTCCATCTGGCCCTCGTACCCGGCGCAGACCTGGAGCGCGCCCTCGCCGCGGACGTGTCCCGACGGCGGGTTGTTGGTGCGGACGGCCCAGCCCTCGACGAAGACGTGCGGCACGACGTAGGGGCCGGCGGCGAACGCCACGGCGGCGGCCAGCGCCTCCGAGGAGTGGTCGGCGTACGCGCCCGCGTCGAGCAGCACCTGCGCCTCGACCTTGACCAGCCGGCCCTCGGCGTCGGCGTGGTGCCGGTAGCGCAGCAGGGTGGGGTGGCGGTGGGAGTGCCCGAGGAAGGACTCCTCGCGGGTGGCCACGAACTTCACCGGGCAGCCGGTCTTCAGCGCGAGCAGCCCGAGCGGCAGCTGGATGCCGGAGTCCTCGCGGTCGCCCATCGCGCCGGGCACGCCGGTGACGACGACCTTGACCCGGTCGGCCTCCAGGCCGAAGCAGGCGGCGGCCAGGTCCCGGTCGGTGTGCGGGTCGGTGGAGGCCACGTACAGCTCGACGCCGCCGTCCGGGCGCGGTACGGCGAGCCCGGCCTCGGCGCCGATGGGCGCCGGGTCCTGCCGGCCGATCCGGTACAGGCCCTCGACGATGACCTCGCCGATGACGTCGGGGTCGCCGAAGCGCAGCGGGATGTGGCGGATCAGGTTGCCGTCGGGGTGCAGCGGCTCGGCGGCGAACGCCTTCTCCGGGTCGGTGACCGGCTCCAGCACCTCGTACTCGACGAGGATCGCCGCGGCGGCCAGCCGCGCGGTGTCGGGGTGGTCGGCGGCGACGGCGGCGATCGGCTCGCCGTGGTGCCGGACGATGTCCTTGGCGAAGACCGGCCGGTCCGCGACGCGGCGGCCGTGCATGGCGTCACCCGGCACGTCCTCGTGCGTGACGACGGCCCGGACGCCGGGCATCGAGGTGGCTGCCGACGTGTCGATGCGGACGATGCGCGCGTGCGGGTACGGGGAGCGCAGCACCGAGGCCCACAGCAGTCCTTCGGCCCACAGGTCGGCCGCGTACGGGAACGTCCCCTGCGCCTTCGCGAGGGTGTCCACGGGCCGCACGGAGACGCCCAGCCCGTGCAGCACCGGTTCGGGCGCCGCGGGCGTCTGGGTGGCCTGGGCGGGCACCGCCGTGGCCGCGTCGGATCCAGTCATGCCGCTGCCCTCTCGCTGCTGCCGGTGGGTTCGCCCGTGCCGGCCGGGCGCGTGTGCCGCGGCTCCGGCCGTCGGCCCGGGATCGTACGGCGGGTCACGCGGTGCCTCCCGGGTGGCTGCCGTGCGGCCCGCCCTGGTGCGGGATCCGCGCCCCGTCGGCAGTGTGCTCGGAGTGTTCCGCGGCGCTGGCCTCGCGGGACGCCACGACGTCCTGGACGGCGTCCAGCACGCCCCGGTAGCCGGTGCACCGGCAGAGGTTGCCGCAGATGGCCTGGCGGGTCTCCAGCTCGGTGGGCTTGTGGTTGCCCTCCAGCAGGTCGTGGACGGTCATCGCGAGGCCGGGAACGCAGAAGCCGCACTGCACGGCGCCGCACTCGGCGAGCGCGCGCTGCACGTCGGACGGCTGCCCGTCGCCGGACAGCCCCTCGACGGTGCGGACCTCGCTCCCGGCGGCGGTCGCGGCCGGCACCAGGCACGAGGCGACGAGCCGGCCGTCGACCTGTACGGAGCAGGCTCCGCACTCGCCCTGCTCGCAGCCGTCCTTCGCACCGGCCAGGCCGAGCCGCTCCCGCAGGACGTACAGCAGGGACTCGCCGAGCCAGGCGTCGGTCACGGGCCGGTCGGCGCCGTTGACGCGCAGCACGTAGGAGGCGAGCGGGTGTTCGCTGTGCGCCTCTCCGGGCGCCGGCTCCTCGTCGTCCGCCGCCGCTTCGGCCTGCTCCGGCTGCTCCGTCCGCTCCGCGTGCTCGACGGGCCCGTCGGAGGGGCTCTCCGCCGCCTCCGGGCCGTCCTCGGTCACCACGACGGACTCGGCTCCGGGGATCGCCCCCACGGCGCCCACGGGGTACTCGCCGGACTCGTCCGCCGCGTCCTCCGCGACGAACGGCAGGCTCCAGTGCCCGGTCCCGTCGGTGGGCGGCGTCGCGCCGGCGGTGGCGGACGGCGGGTGTTCGGCGAAGTAGGGGTGCCGGGCCGCCGGGTCCTGGGCGGCCGGCGGCCGCGCGTCCTCGCCGGACCCGTGGCCGGCCGGCGGGTACGGTCCGGCCGGCTCGCCGCCGCGCTCGCCGACGGCCTGCGGGCCGAGGTCGTGCCCGGTTCCGGCCGGCGGCCGCGCCGCGGTCGCCGCCGCGCCCTGGCCGAACTGCCCGGCGCTGAACGGCCGGGGGGCGGGTACGTCGGGCCGGGAGTGCGTCTCGTCGGGGTGCCGGCCGGCCCACGGCGCGGTGAAGCCGTCCGTGACGGCGCCCAGGGGGTACTCGCCGGACTCCTCCACCGGGTCGGCCGCGACGAGCGGGATCGACCACTGGGTCGCCGCGTCGCCCGCGTCGGCCACCGGCGGCAGCATCGCGGCGAAGGAGACGTGCATGGTCTGGTCGGGGTCGTAGTCCCCGCCGCCCGGCACGGGCTGCCAGGTGCCCGGGGTGAGCGGGGTGCCCGGCTGCGGCTGCGGCTGGTCGGTCATGCCAGTGCCCTCCCGAGCGCTCGGCGGGCCAGCGCCGCCACGGTGCGGCGCAGTTGTACGGCGGCGGGCGGCAGCTCGACGGCCTCGGCCCCGTCCGGTCCCGGCACGGGGTCCGGGATGCACGCTCCGGCGACGTACTCGCCGAAGGCCGTGCACGCCTCGGGGGCGAGCAGCCGTCCGCCGTCCCAGTCGATCAGTCCCGCGACCCACCGCTCGGCCTCCAGCGGCCGCAGCGGTACGGGCGCCACCGCGCCCACCGCGCAGCGCACACCGCGCCGGGCGGGGTCCAGGACGACGGCGACCGAGGCCAGCGCCCGGCCGGGGCCGGTGCGGCCGGTGGCCTTGAGGAAGGTCTGCGGCGCGTGCAGCAGCGGCACGCGCACGAAAGCGAGAAGTTCGCCGGGGCGCAGCGGGTCCATCCCGGTCAGCAGATGGCTGACCGGCAGTTCCCGGTTGCCCCCGGGGCCGGCCAGGATGACGCTCGCCTCCAGCGCGGTCAGCACCGGGAGTGCGTCGCCGGTGGGCGCGGCCGTGGCGATGTTGCCGCCGAGGGTGCCCGCGTTGCGGATCTGCGGTGGTCCGGCCGCGCGGGCGGCGGCGGCGAGCGCCGGGATGAGCGCGGCGAAGTCGGGGCGGCCCATCCGGGCGTGGGTGAGGCCGGCGCCGAGCAAGGCGTGGCCGTCGGCGTACTGCCAGCCGCGGATCTCGCTGATCCGGCCGAGACCGACGAGCCCGGCCGGGCGCAGCAGCCCGGAGTTGACGGCCGCCATCAGGTCGGTGCCGCCGGCCACGGGCACGGCGCTGGGCGCGGCGGCGAGCGCCGCCACCGCCTCGTCGAGCGAGGACGGCAACGTGACGTTGCGTGCCGTCTGCTGTGCATTCGTGCTCACGCAGCTGCCCCTTCCCGGCTCTCCGCCGTGCGGTAGCCGTACCGTACGTGCTGACAGCCCGGACGTGGCAACTCTGGCACATGTTCCGCGATGGTCAACGCGAGGGTCCGCGAAGTGCGGGCCTGCCCTTCACGGGAGTGAATGCCCCGTTCTGTCGGGTATCACCCCAGTGTCGGGATTGGCGCTCTTCGAGGGTGTTGCGAAGATACGCCAATCCACCGTGCCAGGCCCGCCCTTGCGGGGGACACATGTTGCGGGATTGCTCACACGATCGGGGGTGGTCCGTCGATCGGGCGTCCGAGTACACCGGGGCGCCGCTGCCACGGCAGCGGACCGCCCGGCGGGCGGTACTCCACACCGAGCGCGTCAAGTCGTGCGTAGTGGCCTTCCATTCGGCGCTCGAAGTCCGGCCAGTCCCGCTCGGCGGGCGCGGGCAGCTCCGACCAGGCCACCTCGGCGACCGCCGCCAGCCGCGGGAACACCATGTAGTCCACGACCCGCGGTGAGTCCATCACCTCGGTCCAGGCGTTGGCCTGGGTCCCGATGACGTGCGCGGCCTGCTCCTCGGTGAGTTCCGCGGGCACCGGCTCGAACCGGTAGACGTCCTCCAGGGTGCGCACCCGCGCGATCGGCACCGGCTCGTCGGCCCGGTCCGACTGCCGCCAGTCCAGATAGACATGCGACTCCGGGCACATCACGACGTCGTGTCCGGCCTTAGCGGCGGCGATCCCGCCCTCGTAGCCCCGCCAGGAGGAGACGGCGGCGCCCGGCGCCAGCCCGCCTTCCAGGATCTCGTCCCAGCCGATCAGCCGGCGGCCGCGCTCGGCGAGCCAGCCGTCGAAGTGCCGGATGATCCAGCTCTGCAGCTCGTCCTCACCGGCCAGCCCCAGTTCCTTGATCCGCGCCTGGGCGGCGGCGGAGGCGCGCCACTGCTCCTTGGGGCACTCGTCGCCGCCGATGTGGAAGAACTCGGACGGGAACAGGTCGAGCAGCTCGGTGAAGACGCCCTCGTAGAAGCGCAGGGTGGTGTCGGCGGGGGCCAGCACATTGGGGTTGACGCCCCAACTGGTCAGCACGGAGAGCGCGCCGGTGTCGACGACGTCGGTGTTGCCGAGTTCGGGATAGGCGGCGATGGCGGCCTGCGAGTGGCCGGGGATGTCGATCTCCGGCACCACGGTGATGTGCCGCTGCGCCGCGTAGGCGACGATCTCGCGGATGTCGTCCTGGGTGTAGTAGCCGCCGTGCGGCCGCTCGTCCCACAGCGGGGACTCCCGCAGCCCCACCTTGGTGCGTTCGCGCCAGGCCCCGACCTCGGTGAGCAGCGGGTAGCGCTTGATCTCCACGCGCCAGCCCTGGTCGTCGGTGAGGTGCAGGTGCAGCACGTTGAGCTTGTGCGCGGCCATCAGGTCGAGATGGCGCAGCACCGCGTCCTTGGGCATGAAGTGCCGGGCCACGTCGAGCATGAAGCCGCGCCAGCCGAAGCGCGGGGAGTCCTGGATGTGGCAGAACGGGATCCGCCACTCGCGGGCCGCCGCGAGTGGTGCGCGCCGGAAGGCGTCGGGGCCCAGCAGCTGACGCAGCGTCTGCGCGCCCCAGAAGACGCCCGCAGGGCCGCCGCCGAAGAGATGGACGCCGGTCGGCGAGATCATCAGGCGATAGCCCTCGGCTCCGAGGTCCCTGGTGACCATCTCGTGGACCGTGATCCTGATGCCGTCGGTCTCGGTGCCATCGCCCGGCGCGAGCCGGTGACCGGTGGCCGCTCCGAGTTCGGAGCGCAGCCATCTCTCCGCCCGCTCCGTGCCCGGCCCGGCGGCCAGCACCGTGTCGGGTCCGAGGACGAAGCAGTCGTCCGCGGTGTAGTCGGTCACCAGGCGCGGGGCGGGGATCAGGTCCATGACGACATCCTGCCCCGCCGGCACCGAATTGGCATAGACCAATCAGGCGGAGACCTGTGGTCAGTTCTTGCCGCTCTTGTCCTTGTCGCCGCCACCGAGGGGCATCGTCTCGAAGATCTCTTTGCACATCGGGCAGACCGGGTACTTCTTCGGGTCCCGTCCCGGCACCCAGACCTTCCCGCACAGCGCGACCACCGGAGATCCGGAGAGCGCACTCTCCATGATCTTGTCCTTCTGGACATAGTGTGCGAAGCGCTCGTGGTCGCCATCGCCGTGCGACACCTGCGGGGTCGGCTCGACGAGGGTGCCAGTACCGGCCCCGCGTTCGGGCTCAAGAGTGCTCATAACCGTCAAGCCTAATTGAGCGACGGGTCGTCCGGGTACGTGGCCACCATCGCCAATTCGTTCCGTTGCCGTCTGAGCACGGAGCGCCACAGCCGTTCCGGGTCCGGCGAGGACACATCACCCGGTTCCGACTCCACGACGTACCAGGCGCCGTCGACCAGTTCCGCCTCCAGCTGCCCCGGCCCCCACCCGGAGTAGCCGGCGAAGATCCGCAGGGATCCCAGCTCCGCCGCGAGCAGTTCCGGCGGGGCCTCCAGGTCGACCAGGCCGATCGCGCCGTGCACCCGCCGCCAGCCCAGCGGCGCGTCGTCCCCGTCGTCCCAGGACTCACCGGGGACCACGGCCAGCCCCAGCGCGGAGTCCAGCGAGACGGGGCCGCCCTGGAACACCACCGGAGGCGACCCGGCGAGCACCGCCCACGGCTGGAGCACATCGCCCACCCCGATCGGGGTCGGGCGGTTCAGCACAACGCCGAGCGACCCCGCCTCGTCGTGGTCGAGAAGGAGTACCACCGCACGGTCGAAATTCGGGTCCGCCAGAGCCGGCGTCGCCACGAGCAGCCTGCCGGTGAGCGAAGTGACCTCCGTCATGGTCAACATGATCCCGCATCCCGGGCCTTCGCGGGGGGCCAACGACCGGCCCCGGCGTAATCGCGCAGCGTGCGGGCAGTCGAGCGGTGGGCCCCGCCGGCCCGGGGCGCCCTGTACCGGCTGGTAACCAGGTGGGCCGGAGCGGCTGTAGCGAAGTCATGACACAGCTGGCGCCTCCTGGGCTTACAGGAGTCCCCTGTAGGCGCATTACCATTTCTTCTTGGTGCCTGCGGGGACCCCGCCCATTTTTATGACTGTCTCCAGGAACGCGAGATCCATGACCGACGCTTCCGACGTACTGCTTGTCCATGGCGGAACCCCGCTCCGGGGCGAGATCCGTGTCCGCGGCGCGAAGAACCTCGTGCCGAAGGCCATGGTCGCCGCCCTCCTCGGCAGCGAGCCGAGCCGACTGCGCAACGTGCCCGACATCCGCGATGTCCGCGTCGTGCGCGGGCTGCTCCAACTGCACGGCGTGACGGTCCAGGCCGGTGAGGAACCGGGCGAGCTGGTGCTCGACCCCTCGCACGTCGAGAGCGCCAACGTCGCCGACATCGACGCGCACGCCGGATCCTCCCGGATTCCGATCCTGTTCTGCGGCCCGCTGCTGCACCGCCTCGGGCACGCCTTCATCCCGGGCCTGGGCGGCTGCGACATCGGCGGCCGGCCGATCGACTTCCACTTCGACGTGCTGCGGCAGTTCGGCGCGACCATCGAGAAGCGGCCCGGCGGCCAGTACCTGGAAGCCCCGCAGCGGCTGCGCGGCTGCAAGATCACGCTGCCGTACCCGTCGGTCGGCTCGACCGAGCAGGTGCTGCTGACGGCCGTGCTGGCCGAGGGCGTCACCGAGCTGTCGAACGCGGCGGTCGAGCCGGAGATCGAGGACCTGATCTGCGTCCTGCAGAAAATGGGCGCGATCATCTCGATGGACACCGACCGGACGATCCGGATCACCGGCGTCGACAAGCTCGGCGGCTACAACCACCGCGCGCTCCCGGACCGCCTGGAGGCGGCCTCCTGGGCGAGCGCGGCGCTGGCCACCGAGGGCAACATCTACGTCCGCGGGGCCCACCAGCGGTCGATGATGACGTTCCTGAACACCTTCCGCCGGGTCGGCGGCGCCTTCGAGATCGACGACGAGGGCATCCGCTTCTGGCACCCGGGCGGCCCGCTCAACGCCATCGCGCTGGAGACGGACGTCCACCCCGGCTTCCAGACCGACTGGCAGCAGCCGCTCGTGGTGGCGCTGACGCAGGCGTCCGGCCTGTCGATCGTCCACGAGACGGTCTACGAGTCCCGGCTGGGCTTCACCTCGGCGCTCAACCAGATGGGTGCGCACATCCAGCTGTACCGCGAGTGCCTGGGCGGCTCCGCGTGCCGGTTCGGCCAGCGCAACTTCCTGCACTCGGCGGTCGTCTCCGGCCCCACGAAGCTGCAGGGCGCCGATCTGGTCATCCCCGACCTCCGGGGCGGCTTCTCGTACCTGATCGCCGCCCTGGCGGCCCAGGGCACCTCCCGGGTGCACGGCATCGACCTCATCAACCGCGGCTACGAGAACTTCATGGCGAAGCTCGCGGAGCTGGGGGCCAACGTCGAGCTGCCGAACCCCGTGAGCGTCTAGCACTCCCCCGGACGGGCCCCAGGGCCCGTCCGGACCCGTCCGGAGCCCGGTCACAGCAAGGGCGGCCATCCCCCCGGGGAGATGGCCGCCCTTCGCCTTGCCAGTCGGGAACTACTTGCCCTTGGCGGCTTCCTTGAGCTTGGAGCCCGCGGAGACCTTCACGCTGTAGCCGGCCGGGATCTGGATCGGGTCGCCGGTCTGCGGGTTGCGCGCGGTGCGAGCGGCACGGTGGGTGCGCTCGAAGGTCAGGAAGCCGGGAATGGTGACCTTCTCGTCGCCCTTGGCGACGATCTCGCCGACGGTCTCGGCGAGAGCGGCCAGAACGGCGTCGGCGTCCTTACGGGTCACCTCGGCGCGCTCGGACAGAGCGGCCACCAGCTCACTGCGGTTCATATCTTTACTCCCGTGTTCTTTCTGCCAGGGGGGCGCGAGCTTGAAGCTGATGCTGCCTCACTGCCCGAGTTGCATCCTGCCCCCATATATGGGGGGAAAGCCAATCCGGCACCCGAGCGGGTCGCTGAAAAAGCGGCTCGGATGCGTTGCGATGACCCAGTGTCGTCACACAGTGGCCGTCGAGTCGGTTGCCGCGCCCATCGCCTTTGCCGCCTTCTGAACGGCTCCCGCGACGGCGCCCGCCACCTTGTCGTTGAAAACGCTGGGAATGATGTAGTTCGCGTTCAGCTCGTCCTCGCCCACGACATCGGCGAGAGCGTGCGCGGCGGCCAGCATCATCTCGGTGTTCACCGTACGGCTCTGCGCGTCCAGCAGGCCGCGGAAGACACCGGGGAAGACCAGGACGTTGTTGATCTGGTTGGGGAAGTCGCTGCGGCCGGTGGCGACCACCGCGGCGGTCTGCCGGGCCACCGCCGGGTCCACCTCGGGGTCGGGGTTGGCGAGGGCGAAGACGATCGCGCCCTGGGCCATCGCGGCGACATCGTCGCCGGTCAGGACGTTGGGAGCGGAGACGCCGATGAAGACGTCGGCGCCGCGCACGGCCTCCTTGAGGGTGCCCGTGATGCCCTCGGGGTTGGTGTTGTCGGCGATCCAGCGCAGCGGCGACTCGGGGTCGGCGTCGACGAGGTCGGGGCGTCCCGCGTGCACGACACCGTGGATGTCGGCGGAGACCGCGTGCTTCACCCCGGCGGCGATGAGCAGCTTGAGAATGGCCGTACCGGCCGCGCCCGCACCCGACATGACGACCCGTACGTCGCCGATGTCCTTGCCGACGACACGCAGCGCGTTGGTGAGCGCGGCGAGCACCACGATGGCGGTGCCGTGCTGGTCGTCGTGGAAGACCGGGATGTCGAGCAGCTCACGCAGCCGGGCCTCGATCTCGAAGCAGCGCGGCGCGGAGATGTCCTCCAGGTTGATGCCCGCGAAGCCCGGCGCGATGGCCTTCACGATCGCCACGATCTCGTCGGGGTCCTGGGTGTCGAGGCAGATCGGCCACGCGTCGATGCCGGCGAAGCGCTTGAAGAGCGCCGCCTTGCCCTCCATGACCGGCAGGGCGGCCATCGGGCCGATGTTGCCCAGGCCGAGCACCGCGGAGCCGTCGGTGACGACGGCGACGCTGTTGCGCTTGATGGTGAGGCGGCGGGCGTCCTCGGGGTTCTCGGCGATGGCCATGCACACGCGGGCGACGCCCGGGGTGTAGATCATCGAGAGGTCGTCACGGTTGCGGATGGGGTGCTTCGACTGCATCTCGATCTTGCCGCCGAGGTGCATCAGGAACGTACGGTCGGAGACCTTGCCGAGGACGACGCCCTCGATGCCGCGCAGCTTCTCGACGATCTCGTCGCCGTGCGCGGTGGACGTGGCCGCGATGGTCACGTCGATCCGGAGCTTCTCGTGGCCGGAGGCGGTCACGTCAAGACCGGTCACCGACCCTCCCGACGACTCCACCGCGGTGGTGAGCTGGCTGACCGCGGTCCCGCTCGCCGGGACCTCCAGCCGTACCGTGATCGAGTACGAGACGCTTGGCGCCGTTGCCATCCTGACGACCTTCTTCCGCTGCCTGCTGGTTCACACGCTCTGCCGCTCGATCGTTGCACCTACTGGCCGGTACGCGTAACCGTGACCTTGGCAACGGAAAGATACTTCCACCATGCGAGAAACGGGCTGAATTTTCAAGCCCGGACTGTGACCTTGAGCAAATTCAGGGTTGTCGGCAGATGCGGGAAGCAACCCACGGGACGGTTTGTTAGCCTGGGTACGGCACCGGCTCGATCCAAGCCCCCGGGCCCAACCTTAGGCGCTTCGAGCGCCCACTTGCCGCGAGGCGAGCATGGCGGGTCGGTGTCACCAACGTCCGACGGGCGCCCCTCTCACGAGGGGCGCCCGTCGTCGTTCCACCGGCCGTCCGGCCGGCTCGCTGACCGCCGGTCAGTCCCGCAGCAGGTCCGGGACGCCGGACTCGTCCGGGCTGTCGCGCTCGCCGGAGAGCACCGTGAGCCGCTGGGTGGCGCGGGTCAGCGCCACGTAGAGCACCCGCAGTCCGGCCGGCGACTCGTCGGCGATCTCCGCCGGGGAGACCACGATCGTCGCGTCGTACTCCAGGCCCTTGGCCTCCAGGCTGCCCAGCGCCACCACCCGTTCGCCGAGCCCGGCCAGCCACTTGCGGGCCTGCCCGCGGCGGCCCATGGCCACCACGACGCCGACGGTGCCGTCCACGTCGGCCAGCAGCAGCTCGGCCTCCGCGCGCACCGCGGCGCCCAGATCGGCGCCGGCCACCGCGAAGCGCGGCACCAGACCGGTGGAGCGCACCGCGCGCGGCGACTCCATGCCGGGCATCGCCAGCTGCAGCACCTTCGCCGCCAGATCGGCGATCTCCGACGGGTTGCGGTAGTTGACCGTCAGCGTGAAGCGGCGGCGCGGCCGGCTGCCGAGCGCCTCCTCGCGCGCCTGGGCGGCCTCGTCGGGATCCGTCCAGGAACTCTGCGCCGGGTCACCGACGATCGTCCAGGTCGCGGTCCTGCCGCGGCGGCCGACCATCCGCCACTGCATCGGCGTCAGGTCCTGCGCCTCGTCGACGATGACGTGCGCGTACTCGGTCCGCTCCTCGTCGAGCCGGTCCGCCCGGTTGCGGCGGCCGCCGCCCATCCGGTCGGCCGAGGTGGTGACCTCGTCCAGACCGGTCAGCATGTCCAGCGGGTCCGCGTCGCGCTTCTTCGGGCGCGGCGGCGGGCCCAGCAGCGTCTCCAACTCGTCGAGCAGCGCCACGTCGTGCACGGTCACCCCGTCGCGGCGCAGCGAACGCGCCACCCGGCGCACCTCGGGCGGGGTGAGCACCCGGCGCGCCCAGCGGCCGAGCCGCTTCTCGTCGGCCAGCGCCGCGAGCACCCCGCGCGGGGTGAGGATCGGCCAGTAGGACTGCAGGAAGTCCAGGAACTCCGGCTCCGTCGAGATGTCCTCGTCGAAGCCCTGGCGCTCCTCGGCCGCCAGCTCCTGGTCGTCGAAGCGGCGTCCGGCCTTCCGCCACAGCGCGTCCAGCAGCAGCCTGCGGGCGCGCGGGCGCAGCAGGTTCACCGGGGCGGTGCCGCCCAGCACGTTGTGCCGGATCGACGACAGCTCCTGCTCGCCCAGCTCCAGCCGCCGCCCGAAGGCGACGACGCGCAGCGTGGTGCGGGAGACGCGCTGCCCGGCCTCGTTCTCCTCCTCGTCGTCCTCGAAGAGGGCGGCCTGCTGCTGCGGCTTGACGGCCTGCGGTGCCTCCAGCGCGCCGCGTGCGGCGTTGCGCAGCACCTTCAGCATCCGCAGCGAGCCCTTGATGCGGGCGACCGCAGGCTCGTCGTACGTATCGGCCTCCGCACCGTCGACGAGCGAGCCGACGGCGCGGATCGCGACCTGGCCCTCCTCGCCGAGCGACGGCAGGACGCCCTCGGTGTACGCCACCAGCAGCGGCGTCGGGCTGACGACCAGGATGCCGCCCGCGTACCGCCGGCGGTCCTGGTAGAGCAGATACGCGGCACGGTGCAGCGCGACCGCCGTCTTGCCGGTGCCCGGGCCTCCGGTGACCTCGGTGACGGACGCGGCGGGCGCCCTGATCACCATGTCCTGCTCGGCCTGGATGCTCGCCACGATGTCGCGCATCGTGTGGCTGCGGGCCTGCCCCAGGGCGGCCATCAGCGCACCGTCACCGACCACCGGCAGCCCGGTCTCCAGCTCCGGGCGCAGCAGGTCGTCCTCCACCCCCAGCACCCTGCGGCCCTTGGAACGGATGACGCGACGGCGCACCACCCGGCCCGGGGCGACCGGTGTGGAGCGGTAGAACGGCGCGGCCGCGGGCGCCCGCCAGTCGATCACCAGCGGCGCGTAGTCGGCGTCCAGGACGCCGATACGGCCGATGTGCAGCACCTCCGCGATCTTCGCGGCGTCGTTGACGACGGCGTCGTCGGCCGGTTCGAGCGAGGTGAACGCGCCGTCGGCGCCGCGCTTCCCGTCCTTGCCCTGCAGCAGGTCGATCCGTCCGAAGAGGAAGTCCTCGAACTCCGCGTTGAGCCGGTTGAGGTGCAACCCGGCGCGGAACACCTGCGCGTCGCGCTCCGCGAGCGCGCCGGGTGTTCCCACCTGACCGCGCTTGGCGGCGTCATCCATAAGGAATTCGGCTTCGTGGATCTTCTCCTCGAGCCGGCGGTACACCCGGTCCAGGTGCGCCTGTTCGACGGCGATCTCCACGTCCCGGACCCCCCCGGGCGCTGCGGTTTGCGCGGCCACGCAAGACCCCCTTCTCCTGTGCGTTGAGAGCGCTCCGTGCGGGTTCTGCTACACGCACGGGGCAGCCTGCAACCGTACGCGACCCGCACCCCCCTGCGCACCACTCCGCCTGCGACGGGCTTGCGATTCCCCACCCCGGCCGATACCCGGCCGTGCCCAGCCGTGCAGGGCCGTGCGCGGCCGTGCCCAGCCGATCGGGGCGGGAGGAGGTGGGTGGACGGTGGACCGCCGCGTGGTCAGGCCTGGGCGGCCACCGCGCGGCGGCGGTGGCGGGCGACGCGTTCCCGGTTGCCGCAGACCTCACTGCTGCACCAGCGCCGCCGCCGCCCGCGCGACGCGTCGAGGTAGACCAGGGAGCAGCTCTCCCCCTCGCACCGCCGCAGCTGGGCCCGCGCGGCGGGGTCCGTGAGCAGCTCGACGGCGTCCCGGGCGACGGCCGCGAGCAGGGCCCCGCAGTCGGGCTGCGCGGCCAGGGTGCGGACGAGGGTGCCGTCCGGCGCGGACCGGGCGCTGGGCGCGGGCGGGGCGGCCAGGGCGGCGGCGTTGAGCCGGGAGACGTCGGCGGCGGCGGGCGTCGTCGGCAGCGGCGGCTCCTCGGGAACCTCCCGCGACGCCGACGGGAGCGCCGCCGCCGGCATCGCGGCCGCCAGCTGGGTCGCCACGACCCGCCGCAGCACGTCCCGCAGCACCAGGAAGCGGCCGAGCCATGCCGCGTCGGCGGCCACCGCCGTACCGCTCGGGACGAGTCCGGTGCCGTACAGCCATTCGGTGAGGCGGCGTGGCGAATCGAGACGGTCGACGGGCTCCTCGGAGAGCCGTCCGGTGACCGTCGCGAGCAGGTCGAGGCTCACCCGCCCGGTGTCGAATCGAAGCTCGGAGGAGGCTGTAACCGTCATGTGCCTGTCACCCTTCCAGCCGCCGCCCGTCACCCGCTGCCCCCAGAGTGCCCCGCCGGGGCCAAAGGGGCCAGGGCCGGTGGGCAGGTGGATGGACAGGCCGGTGGGCGGGGTGGCGGGCGCGGCGGTGGGGCGCGGTCTACTCCTCCCCCGCGTACTTCTCGTCCGTCAGCGGGTCCAGTGCCAGCCGGTAGCCCCGCTTCACGACGGTCTGGATGAGTTTGGGCGCCCCCAGCGCCGTCCGCAGCCGGGCCATCGCGGTCTCGACGGCGTGCTCGTCGCTGCCCGCGCCCGGCAGGGCCTTCAGCAGTTCCGCGCGCGGAACGACCCACCCCGGCCGCCGCGCCAGCGCGCGCAGCAGCGCCATGCCGGCGGGCGGTACGGTCCGCAGTTCGCCGTCGACGACGGCCGCCTGGCCGCGGATCTCGACCCGGCGCCCCGCGACGGGCAACGCCCGTACCCGTCCCGGCAGTTCGGCGGCGATCAGCTGGACGAGCGGGCCGAGCCGGAAGCGGTCCGGCTGGAACGTCGGGATGTCGTGGGCCTCCAGCGGGAGAGCGGTGACCGGGCCCACGCAGGCCGGCAGGACGTCGTGCCGCAGCGCGTCGACCAGCTTGTCGAGCCGGCCGAGCCGGGCGGCACGGTCCAGCAGCGAGGCCGCCGCCGGGGCGCTCGTGAAGCTCACCGCGTCGAGCGACCGGGCGATCGCCGCGTCGATGAGCCGGTCGACCGGGCCGATGTCCTCCGGCGGCATCCACCGGTACACCGGCACGCCGACGACCTCGGCGCCCGCCGCCCGCAGCGACTCGATGAAGCCGGGCAGCGGCTCGCCGTGCAGCTGGACGGCGATCCGCCGGCCCGCCACACCCTGCTCCAGCAGCCGGTCGAGCACCTCGGCCATCGACTCGGAGGCGGGCGACCAGGTCTCCGTCAGCCCGGCCGCCCGGATCGCGCCCTTCACCTTGGGGCCGCGGGCCAGCACCTCCACCCCGCTCAGCCGGTCCAGCAGGGCCTCGCCGAGGCCCCAGCCGTCGGCGGCGCCGACCCAGCCGCGGAACCCGATCGCGGTGGTGGCCACCACGATGTCCGGGCCGTCGTCGAGCAGTTCCTTGGTCGCCGACAGCAGTTCCGCGTCGTCGAGCAGCGGCACGATGCGCAGCGCGGGTGCCCGCAGTACCGCCGCCCCGCGCCGTTCCAGCAGCGCGGCCAGCTCATCGGCCCGCCGGGCCGCCGTCACCCCGACCGTGAAACCGGCCAGCGGCAGCACCGGGCGGCCCGCCGCGGGCTCGCCGGGTGCCGTGACCGGTGCCGTGACCGCTGCCGTCACCGGTGCCGTGGATCCGGTGGGCGCGGCCGAGGGCGCCCGCGCACCGTCCGTACGCTGTTCTGTCTTCCGCACCTGCATGGCTTGCCCCGCTCCGCTGGAGGTACACGTACCTGGTGGCCCCCGCCGCCGGTGGTTGGCTCACGTCCGGCCGATCGCCCGGTCGGACGCATCGTGCCAACGCGGGGTGACGGGCGGGGATCGCCAGGATTTCCCGGGTGTTACGCCCGGATCCCGGGCTCCCGGCGCGGCCGGGCCCGCTCACACCTCCGCGTAGCTCAGCTGCGGCGCCGGTTCCGCCGCCGGGGAGAGCGCCGGCGGCGTGGCGGGACGGCGGAGGTATACGGCCCAGGTGAGCGCGAAACACACCGCGTAGAAGGCCAGGAAGGAGACGAAGGCCGGGGTGCCGGTGTGTGCGGAGAGGAAGGACTCGCGGAACGCCAGGTTGATGCCGAGGCCGCCGAGCGCGCCGACCGCGCCGATCAGCCCCATCGAGGCCCCGGAGAGCCGGCGCCCGTACGCCGCCGCCGCCTCGCCGCTGAGGCCCTTGGCGAGCGCCTTGGCGTGGTAGATGCCGGGGATCATCTTGTACGTCGAGCCGTTGCCGAGCCCGGTGAGCACGAACAGGGCGATGAATCCCGTGGTGAAGACCGGCAGCGACTTCTGCACGGAGGCGAGCACGACGACGAGCGTCGCGCCGGCCATCCCGAGGAAGTTCCAGAGCGTGATGCGCGCTCCCCCGAACCGGTCGGCGAGGCGCCCGCCGACCGGGCGGATCAGCGAGCCGAGCAGCGGCCCGATGAAGGTGATCGACGCGGCCTGCAGCGGGGTGCGGGCGAACTGGTTCTGCAGCACGAGGCCGAAGGCGAAGCTGTAGCCGATGAACGAGCCGAAGGTGCCGATGTAGAGGAAGGACATGATCCAGGTGTGGGCGTCCCGCACCGCCTCGCGGGCCGCACCGGTGTCGTTCCTGACCGGCGCCAGGTTGTCCATCCGCAGCGCGGCCAGCGTCGCCGCGATCACGATCAGCGGGATGTACACCCCGAGCAGGATCCGCGGGTGCGACGCGCCCGCCGTACCGATCACGAGGAGCCCGACGAGCTGGACCACGGGCACGCCGATGTTGCCGCCGCCCGCGTTCAGGCCGAGTGCCCAGCCCTTCTTCCGGAGCGGGAAGAAGGAGTTGATGTTGGTCATGGAGGAGGCGAAGTTGCCGCCGCCCACCCCGGTGAGCACCGCGACCAGCATGAAGGTGCTGTACGAGGTGCCGGGCTTCATCACGACCGCGGCCGCGATGGTGGGGAGCAGCAGCATCAGCGCGCTGAAGACCGTCCAGTTGCGGCCGCCGAAGCGCGCCACGGCGAACGTGTACGGGACCCGGACGAAGGCGCCGACGGCGGTCGCCATGCCCACCAGGAAGAACTTTCCGGCCGGGTCGATGCCGTACCGGGGGCCCATGAAGAGCACCAGGACCGACCACAGGGTCCAGACGGAGAAGCCGATGTGCTCGGACAGGACGGAGAAGAGCAGATTGCGGTTGGCGGTCCTGCGTCCGCCGTTCTCCCAGAACTCGGTGTCCTCCGGGTCCCACCGCTCGATCCAGCGGCTCCCCTTGCGCGGTTCCGTAGCGCGCGGTTCCGTAGCGGTGGCATGCATAACGCCTCCAGGCCCTGCCGGTGTCGGGTGTCGTCCACGACAGTAGGAACGGCCCGTTACCGCCCGATGGCCCGAGGTGACGCGGGGGGAACCATGCACTCACCCGGCGCCGGGGGGCACTGTGAGACGCCCGTCGTCGGGGTGGAGCTGCGCGGCGGGACGGACGTCACCGGATTCGGGGAGCGCCGCGAGACGCGCGTCGGGATCCGGGAGCCAGCTGCCGGCGGGCCGGTGCAGCCAGCGTCCGGCCGCCGCCAGCGTGGTCACCGCCTCGTGCAGGGCGGTCAGCCCGGGGTGGCGCAGCCCGCGGCGCCAGACCATCGAGACCAAGGCGAGCGGGACGGGCTCCACCAGCGGCCGCAGCACCGCGCCGGGCATGTCGACGAACTCGGTGGTGGCCAGTACCGGCCAGCGGTGCTTCGCCACCAGCCGGATGAACTCCGCCTCGCCCTCGATCTGCGGGAACGGCGCGGCCACCGCGATCCCCCGGCCCGCGAAGAGCCGCTCGGCGAGATCGGTCCACTCGGCGGTGGTCGGGTTCCCGGCCCCGGCGTACAGCGTCTCCCCCGCGAGCGCGTCCAGCGGGATCCGCTCCAGGCGCGCGAGCGGGTGCTCCCGCGACAGGACGACGGCCATCGGCTCGTAGCGCACCGGCCGGTGCTCGAGCCGGGACAGGGCGGCCGGGGCCAGCCCGGCGACACGGCCGAAGGAGACGTCCAGCCGGCCGGCGAGGATGTCGGCGGCGGCACCGGTGAGACCGCTGTGGAAGCGGGCGATCAGCTCACTGCCGGGGGCGGTCGCCCGCGCCTCGTCCAGGACGCGGCGCCCGGTGCTGACCGGCGCGCTGACGTCGACGAGCAGCGGCCGGTCGGCCGCCGCGAAGGCCGCGGCCAGCTCGTCGTGCGCCGCGAGCACCCGCCGCGCGTGCGGAAGAAGCCTTTCCCCGTCGGAGGTGAGTTCGACGCGCCGGGTGGTGCGGACGAACAATTCCGCGCCCAACTCCCGCTCCAGCCGCCGGATGTCACGGCTGAGGGCCTGTTGCGCCACATGGAGCGCCGCCGCGGCACGGGAGAAATGCAGTTCCTCGGCGACGGCGGTGAATGCGCGCAGCAGGCGGGGTTCCAGGTCATGAGGCACGCCGCCATTGAACACCGGCCCCTCCCTCACGGCCATTGACAACAGGAATGCGTCAATGGCCGCCGATCAGGTGTTGGACCGCGCCGGGAGCCCGCCCCGAGGCTGATCACATGCACCGTCCCGCACCGCCGCCGCTGCTGCTCATGGCCACCGGCGGCACCCTCATCGCCGCCGACCGCACCGTCAACCAACCCGACGCCGGCCGGCCGCCCCGTCGGCCCCTCCCGCCCCGGCACGTCCGTACGCCGCGGCCGCCCGGCCGCTTCGGCGCCTACCGGCGGATCTTCGCCGCTCCGGGCGCCACCGCCTTCACCGTGGGCAGCCTGCTGTCCCGCGCCCCGATGGGGATGTTCGGCGTCAGCCTGATCATCATGATCGCCACGACCCGCGGCTCCTACGCCCTCGCGGGCGCCGTGGCCGCCGCCGGCATGGCCGCGACCGCCGTCCTCGCCCCGGTCGTGGCCCGGCTCACCGACCGGTACGGGCAGGCCGGGATCGCCGTGCCCGCCACCGTGTGGTCCGTGGCGGCCTGCCTCGTCCTGCTGCTGTGTGTGCGCTACGACGCCCCGTCCTGGACGCTCTTCGCCACGTACATCGCGAGGTCCACGTCCCCGAACACCGGCGGCATGGCCCGCGCCCGCTGGGCGCACCTCTACCGCGACGACCCCGCGGCCCGCCATGTGGCCAACTCCTTCGAGCAGGTCGCCGACGAGCTGTGCTTCATGCTCGGCCCCGTCCTGGCCGCGTTCCTGTGCACGGCGCTCTTCCCCGAGGCGGGCATGCTGGTCGCGAACGTGCTGCTGCTCGCCGGCGTGCTGCTCTTCACCGCCCAGCGCGGCACGGAGCCGCCCGCCCCGGGACGCTCCGCGGCCCGTAGCGGCTCCCTGCTCCGGATACCCGGCCTGCCGGCCCTGCTGGCGGTGTTCTTCTGCACCGGGGTGATCTTCGGCGCGCTGGAGGTCACCACGATCGCCTTCGCCGACGCCCGCGGACACGCGTCGGCGGCCGGCGCCGTCCTCGCCCTGCAGGCCGCCGGATCGGGCGCCGCAGGCCTGCTCTACGGCCTGTCCCGGCCCACCGGACCCGCCACGACCCGCTTCGCGGCCTCGGTGGCGGCGATGGCCGCCCTGATGACGCTGCCGCTGCTCGCCGGCGGGCTGCCGGCGCTCGCCTGCTGTCTCTTCCTCGCCGGCTGCGCCACCGCCCCCACCATGGTCAACGGCATGACCCTGGTGCAGAGCCTCGCCCCGCCGGCCCGCCTCAACGAGGGCATGACGCTCGCCGTCACCGGCATCCTGGCCGGCATCTCCGCCGGCGCCGCCCTCGCCGGCACCGCCGCCGAACGCCTTCCCCCGGGCACCGGCTTCTGGCTCCCCGCCGCCGCGGGCGCGCCGGCCGCCGTCCTGGCCCTGCGGGTACGGAAGGGGACCACCGGAACGCGCACATGAAAAAGGCCCCACCGCGTGAGCGGCGAGGCCTTCGTCATACATGGGGTTGGTGGAGATGGCGGGAATCGAACCCGCGTCCTGTGGTGCGGAATCAGGGCTTCTCCGAGCGCAGTCCGCTGTGCTTTTCTCAGCCCTGGCAATCACGCGGACAAGTTGCCAACGGGCTCAGTCACTGTTTGGTTTCCTTCAAGCCCCCGTGACCGGGTCAAGAAGTTTAGTTCCCTTGATTATGCCAGGATCCAGGCCGGGAACAGCTCCTGGGCTGACACTCCGTAGAGCTTTCTCTCTAGCTACTTATTAGGCAGCGAGGGAGAAAGCGGAGGCATCGCGCTTGGTGTTGGCGATTATGTTTTGCGACATATGGTTAACGAGATCATTGCCGCTTCCTCGGCTCGCTTCCCCTGCTTCGACATCCCCAGTCGAAACCGATCATCCCCATGTTGATTTTTCAAAGTGTCACCGGCGCAGCCGGGCGAACCCGACAGATCCGGTGGCGCTGTACCCATCGTACGTGACCAACGCCTTGACGGGCCACTGCATTCCCGCGCGCCCGTGTCAGGCGCGCTGGCGCCTGCGGACCGCGGAGATCGCGCGGTTCGACTCGCGGGTGTCCTGCTTCTCGCGCAGGGTCTGCCGCTTGTCGTACTCCTTCTTGCCCTTGGCCAGCGCGATCTCGACCTTCGCCCGGCCGTCCTTGAAGTACAGCTGGAGCGGGATGATCGTGTGCCCCGACTCCTGCGTCTTGTGGATCAGCTTCGCGATCTCGGTCTTGTGCAGCAGGAGTTTGCGCTTCCTGCGTGCCGCGTGGTTCGTCCAGGTTCCCTGCGTGTACTCGGGGATGTGGACGTTGTGCAGCCACGCCTCACCGCCGTCCAGCTGCGCGAAGCCGTCCACCAGCGAGGCACGGCCCATGCGCAGCGACTTGACCTCGGTGCCGGTCAGCACCAGGCCCGCCTCGAAGGTGTCCAGGATGAGGTAATCGTGGCGCGCCTTCTTGTTCTGCGCGATCAGCTTGTGACCAGTCTCTTTCGCCATAGCGCGGCCATTCTCGCACTAGGAGGGGGGTCTGAGGCCACTCAATACTTCCCTGGCCTCCGCGACCGCCTTGTCGGAGGCTCCCGAGGGGGCCGATCCGCCGCTCACCGTGAGATCCGGCTCGATGCCCCGGCCGTCCACGTTCCGCCCGTCGGGCAGGCTGTAATGGCCGACGGTCAGCTCGGCGACCGACCCGTCCGGCAGTTCGCTGGGCATCTGCACCGCGCCCTTGCCGAAGGTCCGCGACCCCACCACGACCGCCCGGCCGCGGTCCTGCAGCGCGCCCGCGAGCAGCTCCGCGGCGCTCATGGTGCCCCCGTCGACCACGGCCACCAGCGGGGTGTCGGTGTCGCCGCCGTCGCTGGCGTAGAGGGCGCGCTGCCGGCCGTGCACGTCATAGGTGGCGACCAGGCCGCCGTCGAGGAAGACCGAGGAGACCGTGACGGCCTCGGTGACCAGACCCCCGGAATTGCCGCGCAGATCGAGCAGCACGCCCCGGCTCCCGGAGCGCACCGCGGCACGTACCGCGGCACGTACCTGGCCGCCGACGCCCTTGGTGAACGCCTCGATCTTGATGGAGGTGACGTCCCCGTCCAGTTTCCCGACGGTGACGGCCTCGGTGGCCAGCACCGCGCGACGCAGCGTGATGTCGCGGTTACCGCCGGCGTGGTCCAGGCCGAGCCGGACGACGGACCCCGCGGCGTTGTCGCCGCGCAGCTCCGCCACGACCTCGGTGACCGGCTTGCCGTCCGCCCGCACCCCGTCGATCGACTGGAGCCGGTCGCCGACCTGCACCCGCGCGAGCGCCGCGGGGCTGCCGTCCTGCACCCGGGCCACCTGGATCCAGCCACTGCCGGTGCGCCGCACCCAGAGCCCGACGCCCACGTACCGGCCGTTCAGGGCCTGTTGCAGGCCCGCGTACTCCTGGGCGGTGTAGAACGAGGACCAGCGGTCGCCACTGCGGCTGACCAGCTCTTCGGCGGCCTCCGGGCCGACCTTGCCCTCGTCGATCGCCTTGGCGATCGCGTCGGAGTCGGCGACGTTGCCCGCCGGGATCCTGCTCTGCGCGGCCGACGCGGACCGGGCCGGAACCACCAGGGTGCCGGCCGCCGCGCCGGTGGCCAGCACCGCCCCGAAAACGATCGTCAGGGCGACCCCGCGGCGTGAGCCGCGGGGCGTCCCGAACATCAACCGGCCGGACATGGCGGGAAGTCTAGGCCAGAAACGGGCGCCATACGGAGAGTTGACCGCAGACCACCCGAAGCGGCACTCAGACCTTGAGGTATTTACGCAGCGTGACGAGGGCGGCGAGGGCCGGCATCAGCATGCTGACCACGAGCACCAGCGGCAGCACCTTGATGACATCGCCCCAGCCGAGGAAGTTCACCAGCGGGATCTTGTCCTGCAGCTTCAGCCCGTGGTCGATCAGGAAGTACCGGCCGGTCATGAGCATGCCGCAGGCCACGCCGCCGCCGACCAGGCCGGCGAAGGCCGCCTCGGCGATGAACGGCATCTGGATGTAGAAGCCGGACGCGCCCACCAAGCGCATGATCCCGGTCTCGCGCCGTCGGCTGAACGCCGAGACGCGCACGGTGTTGACGATCAGCAGCATCGCCACGATCACCATGAAGACCATGGTCCCGAAGGCCACCGCCGTCATGCCGCCGAGCAGGTCGAAGAGGTTCTTCAGCAGCTTGCGCTGGTCCTGCACCTCCTGGACGCCCGGCCGGCCGGCGAAGGCGCTGGAGACGACCTGCACCTTCGTCGGGTCCTTGAGCTTGACGCGGTACGACTCCTGCAACTGGTCAGGAGAGAGGGACCCGGCGACCGGCGAGTCCTTGAACTGCTCCTGGTAGTGCTTGTACGCCTCCTGTGAGGACTCGTAGAAGACGGTCTCGACGACCGGGAGCTTCTCCAGGTCCGCCTTGATCGCCTTCTTCTGCTCGTCCGTCACGGCGCCCTTGGAGCACGAGGGGGTGCTCTTCACATCCGCCTTGTTGCACAGGAAGATGGACACCTGGACCTTGTCGTACCAGTACCCCTTCATGGCGTCGACCTGCTGGCTGGCGAGCCAGGATCCGCCGGCGAGGGCGAGCGAGAGCGCGACGGAGATGATCACCGCGAAGGTCATGGTGAGATTGCGCCGGAGACCGACGCCGATCTCCGACAGGACGAACTGGGCGCGCATGATGTCCTTTCAGGGGGCTGGTGGCTATGACTACGGAGCAGAACCCGGTTCGGTTCAGTGCTGGTAGCCGTAGACACCGCGCGACTGGTCGCGCACCAGTCGCCCCTTCTCGAGCTCGATGACGCGCTTGCGCATCTGGTCGACGATGTTCTGGTCGTGGGTGGCCATCACCACGGTGGTTCCGGTGCGGTTGATGCGGTCCAGGAGCCGCATGATGCCGACCGAGGTCTGCGGGTCGAGGTTTCCCGTCGGTTCGTCCGCGATCAGCAGCATCGGCCGGTTGACGAACGCGCGGGCGATGGCCACACGCTGCTGCTCACCACCCGACAGCTCACCCGGCATGCGGTCCTCCTTGCCGGCCAGGCCGACCAGGTCCAGCACTTCGGGAACGGTCTTGCGGATCGTCCCGCGCGGCTTGCCGATCACTTCCAGCGCGAACGCCACGTTCTCCGCGACGGTCTTGTTCGGAAGCAGCCGGAAGTCCTGGAAGACCGTGCCCAGCTGGCGCCGCATCTGCGGCACCTTCCAGTTGGAGAGCCTCGCCAGATCCTTGCCGAGGACGTGCACCATGCCGGTGTCGGTGCGCTCTTCGCGCAGGATCAACCGGAGGAAGGTCGACTTTCCGGACCCCGACGAACCGACGAGGAAGACGAACTCGCCCTTCTCGATCTCCAGCGAGACATCCCGGAGTGCAGGACGGTTCTGCTTGGGGTAGGTCTTGGTGACGCTGTCGAATCGGATCACGTTCGCACCAGTGAGGTAGCCGGATATTGGGGGCGGACAACCGCAGGGGCGGCTCTCCTGGTGTGGGCGACCATACGCGAATGGCGTAGGGCCGCGCAGTCGGCGTCCTGGGTTCGTGTGTTTACGCACAGGGCACAGGGGGACAAACCAGGCATCGGGCCATGCACGTCACCCCGTGAAATCATGCGAGGCGCGCCGATTGCGCCCGAAGCTGGCACAGTGGAGGAACGGAACGGCCTACCGGCGCGTTCACCGGGCGGAGGAGGAGATGGCATGACATCCGACCGA
This sequence comes from Streptomyces sp. RKAG293, assembly GCF_023701745.1. Lineage (NCBI taxonomy): Bacteria > Bacillati > Actinomycetota > Actinomycetes > Kitasatosporales > Streptomycetaceae > Streptomyces > Streptomyces sp. RKAG293. The sequence continues at coordinate 3,722,303 of NZ_JAJOZB010000001.1, forward strand.
CTGGTGTGCGCCAACTGCGCCGGCCCCGTCAGCGAGGGCCGCTGCGCGGTCTGCCGCGCCAACCGCGCCCGCCTCCAACAGGAAAACCCCTGGTCCGCCCTGACCCCGGCAGCCCTGATCGCCTTGCTGGTGGCCCTGCTGGCCGTCGTCCTGGTCGTCGAACACGCCACGTAGCCGTTCGGGCACGTGTGCCGCGTATATAGGGGTCAGCGAACAAGCCGCTGACCCCTTTTCGTCTCCCAGAGTCACGATTTCCGCCGTACGACGCGGTGCAGCTACGCGGCCCTGGCGAGCGTGAACCACCCGCCCTTGCCCTCCCCGGCCACGGGCCCCAGCGGTGCGCCGCCGACCGTCCCCCAGTCGTCGGCGAGCGCAGCGACGAGCAACAGCCCGCGCCCGCCCTCCTCCTCGCAGCCCGCCGGGACGACGACCGGCGGATCCGGCGTCCCGTCGTAGACGGTGATCCGGACGTACGCCGCCTCGACGGCGAGCCACAGCAACGACCCGGCGCCCTTGGCATGTTGATAGGCATTGGTGATCAGCGGCGGGCAGAACAGCGTGTACGAGTGCGGCGCCGCGCAGCCGTCGAGCGGCCAGGCGGAGGCGGTCTGAAGGCTCATGGAACGTCTCGTCTTCCGTGCGGGGACGGGATGGGCGAACAGCGTTGCCCGGCGGTGGCATTGCCCCTGGCGAAGCTCGGGGTGCGCTTCCGCTGCGCGGGCAGGGCGTGGGGACACTGGGACAGCGGCAACCGTCACTCACTGCTGTGAGGTACACCACAGAGCGTAGAGGTAAAGGGTGATACGTATCAACTGTTTCCGCATATCTGCACGGACCGCCTTGGACCATCTCAAGCCGAAGCGGCACACTCTGAAGCGACACGAGGGAAGGACCGCATGCCGCCGAGGATCAACCCCACAGCACGGCAGGTGCGCCTCGGAACGGAGCTGCGCAAGCTGCGTGAAGCGGCCGGCGTCACCGCTCGCGATACCGCCGCCCGCCTCAGCGCCAGCCACACCCAGGTCAGCCACATCGAGTCGGGTCGCTTCGGGATCAGCGAAGAACGGCTCCGCACGCTGGCCGCCTTCTACGTCTGCGATGACGCCGACCTCGTCGATGCCCTCGTCGCCATGGCGAGCGAACGGGGCAAGGGCTGGTGGGAGGAGTACCGGGGAGCCCTCGTCCCTCAGGCGCTCGACCTCGCGGAGCTGGAACACCACGCCACGTACCTGCGCACGCTCCAAGTGCTGCACATCCCCGGCATTCTCCAGACGGAGGACCGGGTGCGCGCCGCCTTCGCCTACGTCAACCCCGACCTGCCCGCGAACGAGCTCGAAGCCGAAGTGACCCATCGCATGCGGCGGCGCGAGGTGATCGAGCGCGAGGGGGCTCCGGCATTTGAAGCCGTAGTCCACGAGGCGGCTTTGCGCATCAAGGTGGGCGGCGTGAAGTCGTCCCGAGCCCAGCTCGAACACATCCTGGCCCTGTCCGAACGGGACAACGTGACCGTACGCGTCATCCCCTTCGACGTGGACGACTTCGCGGGCGCGGGATTCTCCATGCTCTACGCGGGCGGTGCGGTCTCCCCACTCGACACCGTCCAACTGGACACGGCGCACGGCAGTATTTTCCTCGACGCGGAGGCCCAACTGAGGAAGTACCGCGGCCTCTTCGACCGCATCGAAGCCTCGTCGCTCACGGCTGACGCGTCACGCGATTTCATCCACCGCATCGCGCGGGACATGTGAAAGGCAAAGCAGTGCCCTCATCGATCGACTGGCAGAAGTCCTCTTTCTCCGGAGGCGCCCAGGGAAACGACTGCGTCGAAATCGGCATATCCCCCGCCGGTCTGCACCTCCGCGAGAGCGACAGTCCGGACGCGGTGCTCACAACCACTCCGGTGGCCCTAGGAGCCTTCCTGCACCACATCAAGGTAAGCGCGCGCACCACCACATAGGCACCCGGCATTCGCCGGTCCGCGCACGCGATGTGGTGAACGCCCGGCAGACGCGACGGGGCGTCACGTCAGCCGGCCGCGACCGCCATCTTGCCGACCTGTGCCGAGACGACCTCCGTCGGCATCGCCTGGTACGGATCCTCCGGCAGATCTACCGTCTTGAAGTAGGCGAGAACCCCGTTCGCGCGGATCACCCAGAAGTCGACGGGCAGTTTGCCACCGCCTGCGGCCGGAGTGAGCCACACCCCCAGCGGGTCCTGTCCACCGAAGGCGGTGGTATCCGTCTTCACCGCGAAGTGCGTCGCGCCGCCGGGACCCGACGCCACGAACCCGTCCCCGCACGCACCGACCGCGGTCCTGATCGTCTCCATGACCCGCTCCGCGTCCCCAGGCCCATACGACGCCAACCGCAGCCGCACCGGCGCCTTGGGATTGACCGATTCCACCACTTCCCGGTCCACGAACGCCCGCGGCGCAACCGCGCTCGACATACTCAGCAGATCCGCCAGCGGCTGGCACGCCGGCTTGTCCGCCTTCGCGTGACCGGAGCTCGCCTTCGGCGTGCTCACCTTGTCCCCGGCATTCACGTCCAGATCCTTGACCGTGAGAACGGCCGCCGCGAGCTGGGCGGTGGTGAGCACCTTCACGGGACTGGCAGTGGCCGTCGGCGTGGGCACGGAACTCCCAAGCCCCGGCCCCGAGGCATCTCCGGATCCCCCGCAGCCCGCAACCGCCAGTATTGCCGCCATTGCGAATGCCCCGCTTGTGCGGCTACGCCCTGGCCATTCTCGTTCCATAAAGATTCCGAATCCCACAATCGTCAATCGATGAGCAACTCGTCAAGTCTTTCCGCGGAACCTGGCGTCCCTAGCATGTCAGCAGCGGCCACGATTCGCGCATAGTACTCCCTGGCTATAGGAAGTTCATCCTCATAGATCCACGAGCACAGCATGTCGAAAGCTTCGACCTCTTCGCCCGCCCCGAGCAGGACATCGATGCTCGCAAGCACCTTTGGGGACGTTATAGGAGATTCCCGCAAGAGCTGGACCACCAGCGAACGTCGAGCATAGAAGTCGTCCAGTCGGCCCACGAGCGGCACCTCACCTCAATAGAGCGGGAAAGCTGTATGAACGATATCGTTGAGCGGCTCGTAGCGCACGAGGATCTTCACGCCGTTCACAACCCCCGTGACATCCTGAATCGCGGGCTCTCCCTTCCTGGTCCGCAAGGTTCTCTCAGCAAATTTCGCAGATCCCTTTGACCATACTCGCGTACTGTTCGGACTCGTCGCCACGTCGGCTACCGCATCGAGTATGTCGTCGTGAGTCCAATTCTCAGGGAATACAGTCTTTCCAGGGGCGCCCGGATGCGCGTGCCCTTCCAGAATATGATCCGACCTCTCGTCGCCGATCAATTCCCGCCCGGGCCCGCAATTGTGCACCAGGACCGGAGCGATCCCCACCAGCACAAAATACGTATGAAGGTCCGTGACCGTGAGGTCGTAAGTAATACCCGTCGAGTGGTAGTTACGGACCCCCAGCACCGTGAGCGTCCTGCCGTCCGGCTGCCGCAGCTCGGTGCCCGGGGTCAGGTCCTTCGCGTCCGTCCACCTGTGGTGGGTGGCGTCCCAGAAGGGGTGGTGCCAGGTGGTGGTGATGTTGGACGGCGGCCCTGTGGGGGCCGCCGCGATCGTCACGTCGGTGAACTCTGTGTCGTCCGTGGTGACGATCTGCTTCTGGACCGGTTCCGACGCGGTCGTGCCGGTCTGCGGGTCGGTGGCCTTGACCGTGTCGCCCGGCTGAACCTCGGCGATGGGCTTGGTGCTGCCGTCCGCCAGGAGAACGCCGGTACCGGCGGTGAAACTGTGGACGGAGCAGGCTTCCGCTACCGCATCGACCGCCTCGCGCGCTTCCGACTGGGCGTGCGTCGCCTTCACGATGTCTTCTGCCGCGCGGGCCGCTTCCTCGGCGTCCTTGATGGCTGTCTCGGCGCGTTTCAGGGAGCGCCAGACCTTGAAGGCCTTGAAGGCGACCTTGACCGCCTTGAAGAGCTTGCCCCAGGGGACGGCGTTGAGGGCCGTGTTGATGCAGCCCATGACGTCGCCCTCGGTGAAGCAGGACTTGGCGTCGTTGAAGCCGATGAGGTCGCCGACCAGGTTGATGATCTGGCTGGTCAGGCCCTGCTTCGACTTGCGGGCGGCGGTGGCTGCCGCCTGGGCGGTGGCGGCGGCGCGCTCGGCGGCGGCGGATTCGGACTGGGAGCGGGCCGCGTCGGCGGCGCTGGCCTTGTTGCTGCCGACCGGATTGCCGTCGGGGCGGCTGCACTTGCCGTTGTGGCAGGAGCCGGCGTCCGGGTTGCCCGGATCGATCGGGCCGCTCTGGTTGATGCGGCCCGATCCGTCGGCGTACGGGACACCCACTCCGCACAGGTCCGCCGGGCACAGGCCCGAGGGATCGGAAGAGGTGACCGGGCTGTTGCCGGCGTAGGCGTAGGCGTTCCACGAGTCGGGGGCGCCGGGGACCAGGACCGGGTCGGGGGTGAGGAAGCGGCCGACGGAGGAGTCGTACTCGCGGGCGCCGAGGTTGGTCAGGCCGGTGGCATCATCCTGTTCGCCGCCTACGTAACCGCGGGTCCCCTGCCAGGTCGCGGCGGTGGTGCGGGACTCCCCGAAGGGCTTGTACTGGCGGCGGGTGGCCTGTTGGGTGCCCGCGTCGATCTGGAGCTGGGCGGTGCCCTGCCGGTCGGAGATGGAGTAGGCGACGCGTTCGCCGGCGGAGTCGGCGGTGTGGACGGCGACGGTCTGGCCACCGAGGGAGATGTAGCGGGAGCCGTCCGACTTGGCGGCGCCGTTCTTGAGGGTGATCTCCTGGTCGCCGGTGAAGAGGACGGTCGAGTCGGCGTCGCGGCGGATGAGCAGCGAGCCGCCGGCGTCGTAGAGGTACTTGGTGGAACCGGCGGTGCCGGTCCTGGCCAGGTCCGCCAGCTTGCCCTCGTCGTTGAACGTGAAGGTGTCGGTGCCGGCGCGGGAGGTGCGGGTGGCGATGTTTCCGGCGCTGTCGTACGTGTAGTCGGTGCTGGTGTTGCCGGCCGGACCGCCCGGACCCGCCGTGCTGACATTGGACAGGGCGTGCGCCGGCCCCTTGCCCGCCGCGGCCTCGGTGTAGGTGGAGACGGAGTCCTTGGTCGCGTCGCCCGTCAGGTCGTGGTCGGTCTGGGACCGCCGGTTGCCGGTGGCGTCGTAGGTCCAGGACTGCCAGTACGCCGGGGCGGCCAGGGGGCTGCCGACCGTGGTCGCGGCACCCGCCGCCGGCGCTGCCGCGCAGGCGTCGGTGGCGGTCCAGGCGGAGGAGAGGCGCTGGGCCCAGTCATAGGTGAAGCACTGGGTGTCGGTGGTGCCGTCGCCGAGGCCGTCGCGGATCCTGGTGACGTTGCCGGACGGCTGGTAGTCGTAGGTCGTCTGGTCGGCGACCTTCGCGCCCGCGGCCGTCACCACGAACGAGTCCTTCACCCGGTGCGTCTGCTGGTCGTAGGTGAAGGTCTGCTGGGTGAAGTTGCCACTGGCGCCCAGGGTGTACTGATACGGCTCGTCGAACTCCGTCCAGCTCAGCGAGGCGGCCAGGGTGGTGCTGCCGGCGCTCTTCTGGCGGCCGAACTCGTCATAGCCGTAGGTCACGGTCTCCTGCGGCAGCAGGCTCGTGGAAGGGTTCGCGTCGGTGTAGGAGAGCAGCGTGCCGGTCGGGTTGTACTGGTTCTGTGTGACATACGAGCCGGCGAGGGCGCCTTCCTCGGGGGGCACGATCAGCGCGCTCGCGGTGGGCCAGCCGTGCGAGTCGTAGCCGACGACCTTGCTGGTGTAGGCGGCGCCGTCGGCGTAGCGGGTCGAGGAGGTCGGCAGCCCCTTCTTGAGGGAGTCGTACGCCCAGGAGGCCAGTTGGTTGCCGCTCGAGGGGGCAGCACCGCCGGTCGTGTCGTACGAAGCGGTCTTGCGGCCCAGCTCGTCGTACGTGTAGCTGACGCTCTTGCCCCGCGCGTCGGTCGCGGAGAGCAGTTGGCCGCCGTTGTCGTACGTGGAGGTCGAGTGACCGGTGTCCGGGTCGTCCTGCGCGTACCGGCGGCCCAGCAGGTCGTAGGTGTTGGACCAGGTGTGCCCGGCTCCGTCGTCCTGGGTGAGCTGGCGGCCCGACACGTCATAGGTGTACGTGGCGGTGTCGGCGGGTCCGCCGGGCGTGGCGCCGTGGTAGCGGAGCAGCGAGCTGGTGTTGCCACGGGCGTCGGTGTACGTCGAGGTGGGTGTGGCGCCGGCGGGCGGGGTGACATCGGTGCGGTCGGCACCCGGATAGGCGGTGGTGGTGCGCCAGGTCTCGGATGCCTTGGTGTACGCCGCGGAGACGGTGACGCGGCCCGCGCCGTCGTAGAAGGTGCCGGTCTGGGTCGGGACCTGGTTGTCAGGGGCGCTGACAAGGGTGCCGGACGGTGTACCGGTGGCGTAGTACGGGCCGGCGCTCTTCACCTGCCAGCCGTGCGAGTCGTACACCGTGTCGGAGATGACCCGGCCGCCGTCGACGGTCTCGGTCTGGGTCTCGCGCGGCCGGAGCAGCGCGTCGACCAGCGCGACCGAGGTGCGGTAGGTGCCGTGGTCGTTGAGGGTCTGAGTGGTGACCGTCGACGGCCCGGTGGACCTGAGGTTGTAGGCGTACTTGGTGTTGGGGCCGTTGCTGGTGGAGAACCCGGGCTGCCACACGGCGGTCAGCCGGCCGAGGGCGTCGTACGTGCTGGTGGTCGAGTAGCCGGCGGCGTCGGTGGTCTTCACGTCCAGGCCGCGGGCCGGGTCCAGGGTCGTGGTGGTGGTGAACGCCGCTGACTGCCCGGCGACCTGGGGCCGGGTGACCTTGATGGTGGGCGGGGTGGTGTCGGTGGCGGCGGTGAACACGGTCGTGGTGGTGCGGCCGAGCGCGTCGGTCTCGCTGTCCTGGCGGCCGTACGCGTCGTAGTGCGACTTCAGGGCCGTGATGTAGTGCGGAGTGCCGTCGGCCGCCACCGAATCGGCCTTCTGCACCATGGTGGTGTCACCGAATCCGGGCACGGCCAGGTTGTCGGTGGAGCCGTCGAAGAAGGTCAGGTCGTCGCTGACCGCGTTCTGCGGGAACGTGGGGGTGGCAGCGCAGCCGACCGAGACGGTCTGGACCCGGCGCGGCAGCGGCAGCGTGCCTCCGGAGGCGTCCTTGGCGTACCAGGTGCGGGAGCACTTGTCGTCGGCGGCGGTCGAGAGGTCGCCCTTGTCGTCGACGGAGACGGGCAGCCCGGTGGCGTCGTCGAAGTCGGTGACGGTCTCCGTGGTGCGGGCTGTGTGATCCGCCTTGGTCGTGGTGGTACGGGTGCGTGCGGTGTTGGCCGCGGGCCGCGCCTGCAAGGGGTCGAGCCCGACCTTGGTGCGTGTCCGGGTCGCCGTCACCGGCCCCAGCCACGGGTAGTTGACGGTGTCTGCGAGCAGGGCTCCGCCCTGTCCGTTGTAGCTCAGCGTCTCGTACGTCTGGCCCGCCAGCGCGTCCGCGTCGTTGACCGTGTCGGAGTTGGCGCTGTTGCCCAGGTTCTTGCCCATGCCCCGGAAGAAGGTGCTCCGGGACTGCGTGATGTTCTCGGGTGCGGTACCCGTGGTCACGTCGACCTGGCCGTAGCCGCGCCACTGGTTGTAGGTGCGGTACTTGGGATCGGTACCCGGATCGTCGTTGAAGTGCCAGGCGGCGTCGGTGCCGTAGGTGTACGTCGCCTGCTTGGGAAGGCCGCCGCCCGTCGGGTCCTGCTCGGTGACGGAGCCGACGACGATCTTGTTGAACCAGTCCAGTTGTGGTGCGGTCTGGCCCGGTGGCGTCCAGTACGAGGGATAGCAGCGCAGGGTGTTGGTGGCCGGGCTCGCCGGCATGACGACCGTGCCCTTGCGATGGCACTGCGCCGCGTTGTAGTTGACGGTGATCACTTCACCGGATTCGGTCCTGACGGTCGTCATGCGCGGACGGGTGATGGGCTGGTAGCCGTCGTTGCCGTCGACCCGGTTGGCGTACACCTGGTTCTCGAACGTCACCGGGGGCAGTGGATCACTGCCGCCGCCCGCCAGGCCGGTGCGGGTGATGGAGGTCAGCCACAGCGCCGGGGTCGTGGTGTCACCGGTGGCCGGGAAGCTGTGGGTGAGCGACCACCCGTCCACATCCAGCAGCTTCGTGCCGGCCAGCACCTGGGTACGGATTCCGGTCAGGCGCTTGGTCGTCCAGAAGGACGGGCCGTGGTTGGCGCAGCTGCCGGTGGACGGGCAGTTCTGGTCGAAGGGCACGTCCGGCCAGCGTGCCGCGTTGGCGGCCGTCAGCTTGTCGGGAGCACAGTCGAAGACCTTGGGGACAGGGGTGCAGCGTTCGGCGGTGTCGAAGAGCACCTGGGCGGCGGCCGGCGAGGCGGCGTCGTAGACCTTTCCGGCACGCTGACCGTACTGGATCTTCGCCAGGTAGCCGCTCCGGGTGTACGACGTGGGCGGCGTGGTCGCGTTGTTCTTGCCGTAGTAGCCGGTCTCCGGGGTGTACCAGTAGCTCAGCGCGTTGCCGTGGCTGTCCACGACGTAATCGAGGTTCCAGCGGTACGCCTGCTGGCAGGACGAGGCGTCGAACGTCGCGGCGTGGCAGGGCTCGTTGGCGTCGTTGCCGAAGACCGGGACGGTCCAGACCGAGTTGGTCGCGGCGCTGCCGGTGGTCCAGCCGGGAAGCTGGTTCTTGCCGAAGTAGTAGTCGGTGCCGTCCTGCGTGGTCACGACCCAGTACTCGTGGTCGTTGTCGCCGTTGACGGTGTCCGTCCGGACCGAGATCTTCTCGCCGCTGTCGCTCTGCGGGTGCCAGGTCTTCTTGGCGTCGTCGTAGACCAGGGTGTTGGAGGAGCCGTTGAGCGAGAGGGTGATCGAGTCGGCGGCTTCCGACCAGCACTCGTCGGAAGTCTTGGGGCTGCCGCCCGCAGCGTCGTCTGAGCAGGAGACGTAACTCCGCTCCACGAAACCGGGTGAGTAGTCCCAGCCGTCACCGACCCAGGAGGCCTGGCTGTTGGTGGAGGAGATCCGGCCGTCCACTCCCTGCGACCCGTAGTTCAGGGCGACGGACGGCTTGAGGCCGCCCGGAACCTCCGGCAGTCCGATCGGGTACGACCAGGAGAACCCGCCGGTCGAACCTCCCGCCGACCACTGGCCCGAAGGGGAGAGGGACGTCGCGCCGTAGGTACCGCCGCCGCCACTGCCACCCGCGAGGGCTGCCAGCACGACGGGCTGAGCGGCGGGACGGAACGCGGGAGCGGCGGATCCGCCGGTGGACGCGGCGGGAAGCACGACATCCGCGGAGACCTGGCCGCTCGCGACGTCGTTCGCGGAACGCAGCGGGGTCTGGGTACGGCACTGCGCGAGACCAGGGGTGGTCAACGCACAGCCGGGCAGCTGGACCAAGTGCAGGCGGGAGGCCCAGTCGCCGCCGTATGCGTCGCGGAACGCCGTGTAGTCGAGAGCGAGGTGGACCGAACCGCCCGTTCCGCCGTCCGTACGGGTCACGGACGTCATGACACCGGCGATTCCGGCCCGGGTGACGGCGTCCTGCCCGGCCATCGACACGCGCACCTTGGTGACGGGGGTTGCGGGACTGGCGGCGGTCGCGGGGGTCGCGGGGGTCTTGAGGGCCGATACCCGGATCGGCAGCTTTCCGGCTTGGAGGGAACTCCGGGCCGATGCATTGCCGGCCGCTGCCGACGGCGATGACTGTGCCGAGGACCGTGCCGACGAGGCCACCGATCCGGGCGCCGGCAGGACGACGTCCGCCGAGCCGGCCAACGGCCAGGACTTCTTGGCGTGCGCCGCGTCCCAGGCAGGCGTCGTCCGGCTCTTCACGGGGTGTGTCGCGACCGGCGTGACGTCCACCGGATGCGCCTTGTCCGGGGTGACGGCGTAATTCCGCTTACCCGAGCTGTCGAATGCGAGGGCAGTGGCCGGATCCGCACTGGTGACGAGAAGCAGCAGCGCGGAGGCGAACACGATCCAGGCCGCGGAAACCATCGTTCTGTCGCGATGCCGGAATCCAGAGCCCGCCCCAGGACGATTGATCACCGAAACCCCCCGCTTCGAAGTGATAGCCCGGCGAACCTAGCAGCGAACACGTTTATGAACTTATTAAGGAAGTTAAGCAATCGCAAAGAAAGAGCCAAGCCGTGTTACGTACGAGACAGTTGATCCGATGTCAATGGTGCGAAATCTGGACATGAGTCCCAAGTCGATGCGGCGGCATCTTTGCCAATTATCTCTTGTTACGCGTGCCGTTAAATCGCTACCGTCCCGGAGCGAGAACGCCATCTCCGACATGCCCATGGGGGGCCCGCATGCGGGACCATCGCTCTTCGCTCCACAGACGCCGCACGGCAACTTTGCTGTGCGCCGCACTCATTGCGACAGCGTCACCGGGAGTAATTCTGGCGGCTGCACCGACAGCCTTCGCCGACAATCCCGGAAGTGACAATTCCGTATTGCGACAGGCTCCTGTTCTCCCTGATCCGGCTCCTGACCGACCCCTGGGAAGAATGCTCCAGAACGAGAGCTCCGGACTGACCGACTCCCAGGAACGGGCACTCGACGTCGCGCAGCGTAAGGCCGTCGCCACTGGACGGACGGTGGCTGTCGACGCGCTCACCAGCGAGACCGACACGGTGAGTGTGAATCCGTCCGGAACTGTGACGTGGACAACGAGCGTCCAGGCCCAGCGCGTCAGGAAGAACAACCGCTGGGTGCCTGTGGACAGCACCCTGGGCAGGAACGACAACGGCACCTTCAGCCCGCTCGCCGCATCCGGTTCTCTCACCTTCTCCGGCGGTGGAACCACGCCCTTGGCGGTGATGAGGAACGGTCAGGCCGAGCTCGCCCTCTCCTGGCCGACGGCGCTGCCGACACCCGTGGCCGCGGGGTCGGCCATCACCTATCCCGAGGTTCTGCCCGGCGTCGACCTCAAGCTCGCTGCGGACATCCGCGGCGGCTTCACCGAGGTCCTGATCGTCAAGAACGCCACAGCTGCTGCCAACCCGCAGTTGGGCTCGCTCAAACTCGTCACCCGCACCAGAGGGGTGCGGGTGACCGATGACGGCCAGGACAACCTCAGGGCGGTCACGCCTGAGGGACTGCTTCTGTTCAGCGCTCCCCAACCGCAGATGTGGGACTCCTCCTCCGACACCCTCAAAGGCAGCGAGGGCACACAGGCCGCCCGCTCCGGGGCGGGGGAGCCCGCCATCTCCACCGCGCGGGGACCGGGCAAGGGTGCCCGAGTGGCACGTATCGGCGCCAAGGTGGGCGGCTCGTCCATCTCCCTCACGCCGGACCGGAAACTGCTGACCGGGGCTGCCACCCACTACCCGCTCTTCATTGATCCCTCCTGGAATCCGCATCCCGCGTCAGGCTCCCGGCAGCACTTCGTCGAGGTGCAGTCGGGTTGCCCGACCGCGAAGAACTACGACTCGACCAAGTACGGCAACCCGGGAGTGGGGAACAACACCTGGTCCGGCTGCGTCGGACTGGAGCGTTCGTACTTCCAGGTCGCGATCCCGTCGAGCGTCTGGCGCACCCATATCGTGTCCGCGACGACGAACGTCCTCGAGGCGTCCTCGTCGAGTTGCAGCGCCTCCGCCAACGTGGCACTCGTGTCGAGCAACGCGTTCAACGCCAACACCACCTGGAACAACAAGCCGGCGGGCATCAGCAACCTCGGTACCCACAGCTGGGGCCCCGCCTGCAGCAGCCAGCCCTCCTACGGCTACCCGGTCACCGCGACCATCGCCAAAGCCGCCGCCGCATCCCAGGGCAGCTGGACGTTCGCCCTGGTCGGAGACGAGTCCAGCGGCACATACTTCAAGCGCTTCTCCCCGAACCCCTCGCTGAGCATCACCTACAACCATGTCCCGAACGTCCCCGGCTCCCTGTCCGCCGACGTCGGATCCATGGCGCTGGGCTGCGCGACGTCCACTCCGTACCCGGTCGTCGGCAAGACCGTCGCGACCACCCCTCCGAAACTCACCTCGACCGTCAGTGACAACGACCGGGACGCCCTGGCGGCCACGTACACCTACTGGGTCAACGGCACCACGGCCAAGGCCACCGCGACATCCGCGACCGTGGCCAGCGGTCAGAAGGCCCCCGTCCAACTGCCCACGGCGTTCATCGCGGGCCTCAAGGACGGCTCGGTCGTCGACTGGCAGGTCACCGCCACCGACGGTAAGGACACCACCGGCAACGGATCCCTCTGCCACTTCACCGTCGACCAGCGCCAGCCCGACGTGCCGACCGTGAAATCGGTCAACAACCTCTATCCCGAGCACACTCCGGGCGCCGCCGCCGGCACCCCGGGCACTTTCACCGCCAGCGTGAACCCGGGCACGTCGAACAACACCGCAGCGAAGTTCGTCTACGGCCTCGACGCCCAGCCGCCGACGAGCAACCCGCCCGCCACCCAGACCGTGAACGCAGTCAACAACAGCGCCCCGATCCCGGTCACCCCGCCGGGGCCGGGCACTCACACCCTGTGGGTGTACGCGGTCGACGGGGCCGGCAACGCATCGGCCATGTACTCCTACGAGTTCATCGCCATGGGACACGCCCCGCGTACGTACCCGAGCCTCCAGGCCGCCTTCAACAACACGGCGGTCTCCTCCAACAGCACCCCAGGCGCGGCCAACGCCGACGCCGACGGCCAGAGCCTGTCCCTCCAGGACCTTCAGGCGGCCGACTGGCAGCCGGGCGGCAAGCTCACCGTGGACGGTGCCACGTTCACCCTTCCGGCCTTCGGATCGGGCGCGGCGGACAACGTCATGGCCGCCAACCAGACCATCGGCATGAACGGCGTCAGCGGCAACGCGCTGGTCTTCCTGGCCACCTCCACCCACGGCTACACCGCCTCGGACCTGAACCCCGCCGACCATTCGAGCCCCGTCATTCCGGACGGCAGCCCTGTCGTCGGTACCAACTGCCGGCTCGGCTACGGCATCCCGACCGACTGCGAGTCCCCGACCGGCTCGATCACCTACAGCGGCTCCACGGCGCCCGCACCGTACTATCTGTCCGCACCGGACTGGGCCACGGGCGCCCACAGCCTCGGAACGATCACGCTCCCCCACCTCAACTCGCCCGCCGGCCAGAAGAACATCCCCGCCAAGATCTACGCCTTCGCCGTCCCGCTCCGGCCAGGCGCGCAGATCGACTCGGTCACCCTCCCCGACATCAGCGGCTCCGCCGTACACAACGTCCCGGGGCTGCACATCTTCGGCATGGCGGTACGGGACACCACGCCGGCGCCGAACGGTGCTTCGTGGACGGGCGCGTGGAGTTCACCGACCGAATGGGCGGCCAGGTACGAAGGCACCGACTTCAGGGACCAGACCTTCCGGGTCGCGGCGACGCCCAGCGTCAGCGGAACCGGGCTGCGTATCCGCCTGTCGAACGCCCAGGGGGTCACGCCCCTGGTCATCGACCACACCACGCTCGCGGCCCAGTCCTCGGGCGCCATTCCGACCGCAGTCCCGGCCGATCTCACCTTCGACGGCGGCAGTCGCTCAATCACGATTCCCGTAGGCGGTGAAAAGTACAGTGACCCGGTGACGACCACGGTCACCGCGGGCGCGAACGTCATGGTCAGCTTCCATCTGGCCAACAGCGCGGCCTATCTGCCGCACCACAGCTGGGCCTCGGCAACGAGCATGTACGTGAGCGCCGTCGGATCGGGGGACCACACCGCGGACACGGCGGGTGGCGCCTTCTCGGGCTCTGGGTTCCTCTGGGGTGGGTTCACCGACGTCCTCACAGACATAGCCGTCACCACGGCCGGCAACCAGCCCACCGTGGCGGTCACCGGCGACGGTCTGATCGATCCCTTCACCGCCGGCAACAAGGCTGTCCCGAGCGGGCAACGTCTCTCCGACGATCTTGGGACGGCGCTGCGGAACGACCCGGCCGTACCCGACTACGGAGTTGTGGCCGCCGGTATGGAGAACAACCGTGTGGCGGTCGATCTGGCCTCCACGGGGGACATCGCCCTCCTGAGCCGCCTCGACCGTGACGTCCTGTCCGTACCCGGCATCAGGACCGTGGTGGTGAACGAGGGCCTCAAGGACCTTGTCCTCGGCACGGACGACACGACTCTCATCAACGGCTACACGACGCTGCGTGACCAGCTCGAGGCATGGGGCATCAAGGTCGTCTTCACCACCATCACGCCCTGCCACGGCTACGCGCCCTGCACCGACGCCGTCGATGCAAATCGCGTGGACGTCAACAGCTGGATCACGGAACAGACGGACATCACGGCTCCCTATGTCACCAACGTCGACAGCGAAGCGGCGGTAGCGGTCCCTGACGAGACGAGCACCCTTGACCCGCCCGCCCTGAAACTCAACGCGGGAGCAGCCCCGGACGACTTCGACACCGGCGACCATGTCAACCTGACGAACGACGCCTATCGGGCCATAACTTCGGCCTTCGACCTCACCGCCCTCAGCCCTGATCGGTCTCCCGTCGACTCCTGATCCACCACGCACGAGAGGGGCCCGGAGCGCGCCGCCTGCGCGCTCCGGGCCCCTCCTGCAGTATCTGAACTAGTGGCGGCCGGATCAGGCAGCCGTGCGCCGGTTGGTGAGGCGCGGCATCATGCGGAAACCGACGCCACCGGCGATCATCGTCGCGGCACCGACCAGCAGGAACGTGGTCTCGCCGGAACCGGTCTTGGCCAGCTCCTGGCTGGTGTCGCCCTGGGCCACCGGGATGGTGTTGTGGCTGTCGGTGCCGGTGTTGTTGCAGTCGACGCTGTCACCGGTGAGGGTGCAGGCGCCACCGGTGCCGCCGGTGGTGCTGGACGGGGCGCCCGTGGTGGGGCTCGTCGACGGCGTGTGCGTGGACGGCTTCGTCGTCGGCGTGGTGGTCGGCGGGGTCGTCGGGTCCTTGGTCGGAGTGGGCGAGCCCGTGTCCGTGGGCGTGGGAGAGCCCGTGTCCGTGGGCGTTCCCGTCGGCGTGGTCTCCGTCGGCGTCGGGTCGGTGTTCGTCGGCACCGGGTCGGTGTTCGTCGGCACCGGGTCCGTGTTCGTCGGCACCGGGTCGTCAGCGTTCACGGTGACATCGACGGTAACGGCCTGAGCCACCCCCACGGCGGTCAAGGACGCGCCCGCAGCGATGACTGCGGCGGCGGCTATGCGAGCCACGCGCAGCCGAGTGTTCTTCTTGCTCATCTGGTAACTACCCCCAGTAGCGGATCTTCGTATGTGGAGCAGCTATGACAGGACGGCAACTCACGTCCCGGTCATACGCATGCCGCGCAACACCTTTCCCATAATTCCCGGCAGCGTCAAGGTCATTCCAACCGGAATGCCGGAATTAGCGTCATATGGCGGTCAGTTGTGTAGGTGGCTGTGACATAAAAATGGCAACTGCCATCCAATGGATGGCAGTTGCCGACAGAAGCGGACGCGTCAGGGGCTAGTCCTGGGAGGCCTTCTGCTGGCCCTTGCGCCAGCGGATGCCCGCTTCGATGAAGCCGTCGATGTCACCGTCGAGGGCGCCCTGCGGGTTGCCGACCTCGTAGTCGGTGCGCAGGTCCTTGACCATCTGGTACGGGTGCAGGACGTACGAACGCATCTGGCTGCCCCAGGAGTTCCCGCCGTCGCTCTTGCCGAGGGAGTCCATCAGGGCCTGCTCCTCCTGGCGGCGGCGCTCGAGGAGCTTGGCCTGGAGGACGTTCATGGCGCTGGCCTTGTTCTGGATCTGGGAGCGCTCGTTCTGGCAGGAGACCACGATGCCGGTGGGGATGTGGGTCAACCGCACCGCGGAGTCGGTGGTGTTGACGCCCTGGCCGCCGGGGCCCGAGGCGCGGTAGACGTCGACGCGCAGCTCGGACTCGTCGATCTCGAGGTGGTCGGTCTTCTCGACGACGGGGAGCACCTCGACGCCGGCGAAGGAGGTCTGGCGGCGGCCCTGGTTGTCGAAGGGCGAGATGCGCACCAGGCGGTGGGTGCCCTGCTCGACGGAGAGGGTGCCGTACGCGTACGGGGCCTTCACCGCGAAGGTGGTCGACTTGATGCCGGCCTCTTCCGCGTAGGAGGTCTCGTAGACCTCCGTCTGGTAGCCGTGCCGCTCGGCCCAGCGCAGGTACATGCGCTGGAGCTGCTCGGCGAAGTCGGCGGCGTCCACGCCACCGGCCTCGGCACGGATGTTGACCAGGGCCTCGCGGGCGTCGTACTCACCGGAGAGGAGGGTGCGGATCTCCAGCTCGTCGAGCGCCTTGCGGACCGAGACCAGCTCTTCCTCGGCCTCGGCGAGGGCATCGGCGTCGCTCTCGTCCTCGGCGAGCTCGAACATCAACGACAGGTCGTCGATCCGGCTGCGGAGCTGCTCGGCCTTGCGCAGCTCGGCCTGGAGGTGCGAGAGCTTGCTCGTGATCTTCTGCGCCGCCTCCGGGTCGTCCCAGAGGGACGGCGCCGCGGCCTGCTCCTCGAGAACGACGACATCGGCCCGCATCGCGTCGAGGTCAAGGACGGCCTCGATCGACCCCATGGTCGAGGAGAGGGACTTCAGCTCTTCGGATACATCGACGACTGCCACGGGTCCAGACTACCGGCTGGTCGAACGGGACGTTCTCGCCCGGGGGCGGTCCTGTGACGGGAGACACTTTCGGGCCCCGGGCCGGACCCGGCCCGAGGCGTCGGCCGGACCCACCTGGAGGCCGCACTCGCACCCACCTGGAGGCCGCACTCGCACCCGCCCGGACGCCGGTCCCGCACCCGCCCGGACGCCGCGCGTCAGACCTGCGCGGTGGCCCGGGTGAGGGATCCGGCCGGGGTGCGGACGTACAGCTCGAGGACGCGGCCGGACGACGTGACGGCGGCCGGGGTGGTCGCCGCGGTGGCGCCGGGCAGGGCGGCGACGGACCACTCCGCGCCGCCCGCGACCGGGCCCGCGGCCTGCGAGAGGCCGCCGGACGGGGCGGGGGCGAAGGCGTAGACCCGGTCGCCGGAGGCCAGCGGCTCGGGGCGGCCGGCCGCGTCCATGCCCCGCAGGAGGACCGTCGGCCGCCAGGCGCCCGCCGAGTACGGCAGGCGCAGCACGGCGCCGTCGGCCTTGCGGACGACGAACGCGTCCAGGGTGCCCTTCGAACGGGAGACGAGCCCGGGGGCGGCGGTGATGCGGCCCGGGGTGGGGACCACCGACCAGGCGTTCCAGCGGGTGCCGACGAGGGAGGCGGTGACCAGGTCGCCGCCGGACCGGCCGACGAGGTCGATCCGGCCGGGCTCGGAGGACGCGGCGGCCGGGGCGGCGTCGAACCGGGTGCGCTCGTCGACCTGGTACCACTGGTTCCAGGTTCCGTTGATCATGGTCCGCCGGTAGAGCAGGCCGTCGGTGCCGAGAGCGAACAGGTCCAGGCGGCCCGGCGAGGCCGAGACGACCGCCGGGTCGTCGGCGACTCCTATTCCCGTCAGGTGCTGCCAGGCGCTGTAGGCGCCCGAGGCGCCGACGCCCCGGGTGACGTACCAGACGTCGTTGTCCTCGCCGCGGGCGAAGACGTACGTGGTCCCGGCGACGGTGATGGCGCGCGGGCCGCCGACCAGCTTCACGCGGGGCGCGGGGACCGCGCTGAACGCGGACCAGCGCGGCAGCTCGACCGGGGTTCCGATGGAGCCCTGCGGGGAGGCGGCTCCGGCGGTGGGCGCGGTCGGGTGCGTGGTGGGCGGGGCGGTGGTGGGGTGGTCGTTGTCCGCAGGGGCCTTCGGCCCGGAGTCGCCGCCCAGCGAGGCGATGCCCCAGCCGCCCAGCCCCGCGACGACCAGTGCGGCGGCCGCCGCCGCGCCGACGCGCACCCGGCGGCGGCGCACGACGTCGGAGACGGCGCGGTGCCGCGGGCTCGCCGGGCGGCCGGCGGACGACCCGCTGCCACCGGATCCGCCGGGACCACCGCCGGAGCGGGCGCCGCGGCCGTACGCGGCCAGCTCCTCGGCGGTGGGCAGCTTCATGCTCGTGTGGGTGTCGCGGCTGGAGTCGGGGGCCGCGCCGCGCACCAGCGGCACGGCGCCGCGGTGGCTCGGCGGCTCGAACAGCCCGATGTCCGGCTCGTACGGGGTGTCGTCGTCGGAGTCGGCCGGGTGCTCGTCCGGCGCGTCCACGTCGAGCGGCGGCAGCCCGGCCAGCCGCGGCAGCTGATCCCGGAGGCGTTCACCCAGCTCACCGGCGGTGAGCCGGGACGCGGGGGCCTTGGCGAGGCACTGCGAGAGCAGTTGCCACAGCTCGTCGGGAACGTCCGGGAGCGGTGCGACGGCCTCGGTCACATGGCGGCGCAGTACGGCGCCGGGGTGGCCGCCGCCGAACGGCGTGAAACCGGCCAGCAGCTCGTAGAGCACGGTCGCCAGGGCGTAAATGTCGACACTGGCCCGCGGCGGGAGGCCCTCGATGATCTCGGGGGCGAGGTAGTCCGGGGTGCCGATGATGCGGGTGGCCCGGGTACGGCGCGGGGAGTCGACGAGGCGGGCGATGCCGAAGTCGGTCAGGAGCGCGGGGGGCGCGCCGCCGGGTCCGGTGGGGGCGGCGGAGTCGAGCAGCACGTTCTCGGGCTTGACGTCGCGGTGGACGACGCCGGCGGCGTGCGCGGCGGCGAGGCCGTCCGCGACATCGGCGGCGATGGCGACGGCGGCCTCGGGGGCGAGCCGGCGCTCGCGCTCCAGGCGGGACCGCAGGTCGGTGCCCCGCACCAGGTCCATGACCAGCGCGAGGTCGGTGCCGTCCACGACGAGGTCACGGATCCCGACGATCTGCGGATGGTCCAGCGAGAGGAGCGCGGTGCGCTCCTGCACGAAGCGGCCCACGAGGTCCTGGTCGGAGGCGAGATCCTCGCGCAGCAGTTTGATGGCGACCGGACCCTCGGGGCCCTCACCCAGCCACACCGTGCCGGCGGATCCCCGCCCCAGCACCTGGTGGGCGGTGTACCGGCTGCCGATCTTCCTTGCCAAGGCCTGCTCCGACTCCTCCGACGGTCCGTCGCGCCGTATGCAGCGCTGTCGCGTTGGCGACAAAACTACGCGGCCCGGCGGCCGTTCGGGGGCCGGTGTGCGGTGACGTGTGGTTCTGCGGGGGAAATCACCCGCCAGGTGTCGACAAGTCGGCAGCATGGCGCGCGTGATGGGGGTCGACGGCGGGCATGACGAGGCGCGGCGGCACGCGTGATGAAGGTCGGCGTGAACGTCGGCGTGAAGGTCGGCGTGAAGGTCGGCGGTGAGCGTGGCCGGGGTCAGTTGCCCGACCCGGTCACCTCGTTGACCTTGTCCCAGGCGGTGCTGATCCAGCCTGTCGTGGTGTCCCAGAGGTTCTGGCCGCTGTCGACCCACTCCGGGAGCGGCGTGGTGTACCAGACCACTACAAAGATGACGATCAGCACGAGAATCGTCGTCAGACAGCCCTTGAGGCAGCCCAGACCCGGAATCTTCATCGGGTTGGCGCTGCGCGGCCGCGGCTCGCGCCGGGGCTCGGGCTCCGGCGGCCGCTGCGGCTCGTACCGCTGCGGCTGGGGCTGCTGGTAGCGCGGCTGGACCTGCTGCTGCGGCTGCTGCTGGTAGCGCGGCTGGGGCTGGGACGGCTGCTGCGGGGCGTACGGCTGCTGCCCCTGCTGCTGGTACTGGCCCTGGTTCTGGCCGTACTGGTCCTGCTGGTATTGGTTTTGTTGGCCCCGGCCCTGCGGCTGGCCGCCGGGCTGCCGTCGCGGCCTGCGCCGCAGCGGGTCCTGCTCCGGGTCGAGGTACTGCAGCTCCGTCTGCTCGCCGCGCTGGCGGGCGGCGCTGAGCTGGGACTGCCAGGGGTGCGGGCCCTGCTGCTGATCCGCGTGGCCCTGCGGCGGGCCGTCGGGCACCGGCGGCAGGACGCGGGTGCCGTCGGCGCCGGACGCGGTGGCGACCGGCAGCACGCCGGTCGCGCCGTTCGGGTCATAGCGGTGCGCGGGCAGCACCTGGGTCGGGTCGGCGCTGCCGGGGACGGTGGTCGGCGCGAGGTCGGGGCCGAGCAGCGCGGCGACGCCGAGCGCCGCCTCCGCCTCGGCGGGAGTCGCGTGCACGCCGATCCCGGCGGCGGCCACGCGCAGCGCGCGGGCCAGGTTCTCGGCGCTGGGCCGCTCCTCCGGGTTCTTCCGCAGACAGCGCTCGATGACCGTCCACAGCGGTTCCGGCACGTTGCCGGGGCGCACCGGCTCCTGGCTCAGGTGCGCGTGCAGCACCTCCAGCGCGTTGTCGCCGCGGAACGGCGCACGGCCGGTGACCAGCTCGTAGAGCAGGATGCCCGCGCCGTACAGGTCCACGGCGGACGTCTGCGGCTTGCCCTGCGCGGACTCCGGCGCGACGTAGGCCGGGGTGCCGACGAACTCGTGGGTGCGGGTGATCCCGGGCGAATCCGCCAGACGGGCGATGCCGAAGTCGGTGAGCATCGGGTGCATGCGCGGGCTGCCGTCTTCGCCGTAGGTCGTGGCGAGCAGCACGTTCGCGGGCTTGAGGTCGCGGTGCACCACGCCGTCGGCGTGGCTGGCGGCGAGCGCGTCGGCGACGGCGGCGGTCAGCAGGGCGGCGCCGACCGGCGAGAACGGGCCGTTGTCGCGCAGGTACTGGTGCAGGTCCGGGCCGTCGACGAGGTCCATCACCAGAGCGAGCAGATCGCCCTCGACCACCAGGTCCCTGACCCGCACGATGTGCGGGTGGCGCAGCCGTACGAGTACGGCGCGCTCGCGCAGGAAGCGCATCACGATGTCGGGGTCGCTCGCGAGCTCTTCCTTGAACACCTTGATCGCGACGACGCCGTCCTCGTCGCGCACCTGGGCGCGCCAGACGGTCCCCGTGGCCCCGCGTCCGAGTACCTCCTCGAGGAGGTACTTGCTGCCTACCGGCCGCACGTCATGCGCTCCCTGGTCTTGGTGGTGCTTCGTGGTACTTCGTGGTTCCCTGCTGAGCCGCGGCCTGTGGGCCGACCGTGCCAACTGTAGTGCGGACGGCCGCGGCGGCCCGCTGACAGCCGCATACACAGGCCGCATGTACAAAAAACGGAGCTCGGAGGTAGGACGCGGCAGGCCACCGCTTGGTTGCTCCGCGACCGGCCCCCATTGCGACAAGCAGCACCTTTCCGGTCAACAACTGATCATTCAAGATCGCTCCTGTCAGGACCGGGGGCGGGTTGTCAGTGGCAAGTGGGAGGATGCATCCCGTACGGGTGTGACGGGGCAACAGGCGCCCGCCCGCTCGTGCTTGTACGTGTCGACGCGCCCGTGCGCGGTGGGGAGGCTTCCTGCCAGGCATCCGGGCAGAAGGGACCGCGGACGAGATGCAGATCCGGCTGACCGTCCTCGGGCCGCGCAGCGGCCGAGCGGGGCGCACCTGCGACGTGCTGGTCACCGCGCCCGCGGGGACCGCGCTGAGCGCGGTTTCCGGAGCGCTCGCGTCCGGAGCCGGCTCCGGCCAGCCCGCGCGCTCCTCCGGCTCCTCGGTCGCGCTCTACTCGGGCGCCGAGCGGCTCGACCCGGGCGCGCTGCTCGGCATGCCACCGCTCGTGGACGGCGCCGTGCTGTCCCTGCACACCCCCGCCGAGCAGCACGCGGAGCCGCCGTCGGGCGCGTCCGCCCCGGCCCGGCTGTGCGTGATCGGCGGTCCGGACTCCGGCGGCGTCCATCTGCTGCAGGGCGGCCAGGTCAGGATCGGCCGCTCCGCCGAGGCCGATGTCCCGCTGGACGATCCGGACGTCTCCCGGCTGCACTGCGCCGTCACGGTCGCGGCCGACGGCCGGGTCACCGTCGCCGACCTCGGCTCGACCAACGGCACCACCGTCGACGACCGCCCCGTCGGGGAGCGGCCGGTCGCACTCTCCCCCGGCGCGCTGCTGCGGATCGGTGAATCCACGCTCCACCTGGAACCCGGCCCGCGGGACGCGGCCGTCCCGGCGGCGCCCGACAGCGAGGGCCATCTGCGGGTCACCCTCCTGCCGGGGAACGCATCCACGACCGGACGGACCGGCGAGGCGGCACGCGCAGGCGGTGGCCACGGCTCCGCCACGTACCCCGGCCCCCGCCCGGAGTCCGGGCCCCGACCGGAGTCCGCGCCCGCCGCCCACCGGAGTCCCGAGGCGGCCGCCCCGCCGCCGCGGCCGTCCGCGCCGCCCGCCCCCGTCCCGCCCGCCGCCGGGCCGTCGCGCCGGCTGGACACCCCGCGCAGCGGTTCGCACGGCTACGCCGACCACACCGAGGGGACGGACGACACCGCGACGTACGGCCGCGGAGAGCGGCTCCGGCCGGACGACACGGTGCAGGTGCGGGTGCCGAAGCCGCCGCAGCCCGGCGCCGGACGGGTCGCCGGGACCATAGGAGCCTGGGCACGGCGGCTGGCGGCCGGCCGGACCGGGAGCGGTGCGGCGGGCCAGGGCGCGGACGGCGCCCGGCTGGCCGCCGAGGCGGCCGCGCTGCGCGAGCGCTGGCCGGACCCGGCCACCGTGCTGCTGACCGCGCTGGGCCCCGGCCGCAGGCTGTGGGAGCGCGGGCCCGACCACCCGGACGCGCTGACGCTGCGGCTGGGCACGGCCGATCTGCCGTCGGAGGACGGCGCGGGCACCCTGCGCACCGTCCCCTTCACCGTCGACCTGCGCGATCCGCACACCTTCGCGCTCGGCCTCACCGGGCCCCGGCCGCGGCTGGCCGGGCTGGCCCGCGCGGTGCTGGCGCAGGCCTGCGCGCTGCACTCCCCCAGCACGCTGGAGCTCGTCCTGATCAGTGCGGACCGCTCGCGCGGCGCCGAGCAGCGGGCCGACGAGTGGTCCTGGCTCAACTGGCTGCCGCAGCTGCGTCCCGCGCACGGCCAGGACTGCCGGCTGCTGCTCGCCTTCGACCGCGACCAGGCCGCGGCGCGGGTCACGGAGCTGGCCCGCCGGCTGGAGGAGGGCCCGCTGGGCTCCAGCTGGGCCGGGGCCGCGCCGGAGGCCGTCGCCGAGGCCGCGGCCCACCGCGAGGGCCCGTACACCCTGGTCGTCGTGGACGGCGACCCCGATTCCGCGACGCTGCGCGACACCCTCGGGCGGATAGCGGCCGCCGGTCCCTCGGTCGGGATGCATGTGCTGTGCCTGGCCGAGTCGCCGGACCGGCTCGCGACGGAGTGCGGCGCCGTCGCCCAGCTGTCGGGCGATGTGGCGACCACCCTGCGGATGGATCCGTACGGGCCGACGCAGGTCGTCGTCGACGCGGTCTCGCCCGCGTGGGCGGAGCGTTTCGCGCGGGCCCTCGCGCCGCTGCGGGAGACGGACACCACGGCGCCGCGCGCCCGCAACGCGCTGCCGCGCACCGTGCGGCTGCTGGACGCGCTGGATCTGGCGCTGGCCACCCCCGCGAAGATCACCGCCCGCTGGGACGGCGCCCCGGACGACGCGGGCGCCGAGGAGACCGGACGGGACGGCGGGCAGCCGGCCCTCACCGGTTACGCCCGGGCCGGAGGCCGCGCCCTGGCGGTGCTGGGCTCGGGTTCCGGCGGCCGGGTCGTGGTGGACCTGGCGGCCGAGGGGCCGCATCTGATGGTGGGCGGCGCCGCCGGTTCGGGGAAGACCGAGCTGCTGCGCTCGATCGCCTCGGCCCTCGCCGCCGCCGAACGGCCGGACCGGCTGGCGCTGGTCCTGGTCGACGGCGCGGGCACCGAGCGCGGCGAAGGACTGCGCGCGGTCACGGACCTGCCGCATGTGTCGACGTATCTGGCGGCCTCCGACCCGACCCGCATGCGGGAGTTCGCCCAGGCGCTCGGCGCGGAACTCAAGCGCCGCGAGGAGCTGCTGGGCGGCCAGGGCTTCGGGGAGTGGCACGCGGACCGGATGGTGACCGTGCCCCGGCAGTCGACGGCGCGCGGCGACGGCGGGCGGGGCGACGGCCGCAAACCGTCCGAGCAGGGCGCGCTGCGCGTCCAGACCCGCAGCGACTCCGCGCTCCCCCGGCTGGTGGTCGTGGTCGACGACTTCGACGCGCTGGTGGCGCCGGGGCTCGGCAGCACCGGCCGCCCGGCGGCCGGTTCCGTCGTGCGGGCGCTGGAGGCGGTGGCCCGCGAGGGCGAGCGGCTCGGCGTGCACCTGATCGCGTCGACGGGGCGCCCGGAGCGCACCTCGGGGACCGAGGCGGACGAACGGTCACGGCTGCGGATCGCGCTGCGCACCGAGGACCCCGCGTCGGCCGCCCTGCTGGTCCATGTCGAGGACCCGGCGGGGCTGGACGAGGAGGTGCCCGGCCGCGGCTATCTGCGCCGTCCCGGCGGCGCGGTGGCGCCGTTCCAGGCGGGCCGGGTCAGCGGACGCATCCCCCGTACGGCGACGCTGCGGCCCACGGTCGTACCGCTGGAGTGGGAACGGATGGGCGACCCGCCGACCCGCCGGCCGCTGCGCGAGCTCGGCAACGGGCCGACGGACCTGGCGCTGCTCGCCAGCGCGCTGCAGCGGGCCGCGGAATCCGCGGGGGCGGCCCCGGCCCAGCCGCTGGTATGACAGCTGGGGCCCGGCCCGACCACTGGTGTGACGGATGCGCCCCGGCCCGGCCGCTGGTGTGACGGATGCGCGACCGCCGGCCCCGGCGGATCGCGCTGGGGCCCAATTCTCCGGTGATTAAACCCCTCTGACGCCGCATCACGTCAAGGTCACGATCAACCCCTATACCCCGCCCATGCCCTTGCGTCGCCGATCGGCGCGGGCGTAGGACAGACGGACCGGACCGAGGGGATGAGCAGATGCGTACATTCAGCACGCGCGCGCACAACCACCAGGCACGAACCGCGCTGGCCGTTGTGGCGGCCGCCGCACTGGCGCTCACCGCGGCCGGCTGCGGCAGTGACGACAAGAAGGACGCGGGGCCGTCCTCGGGCGCTCCTTCGGCCTCGTCGTCGGGGCTCCAGTTGCCGGATCTCAAGGGCCAGAAGCTCGAAGTGGCCGCCGTGTGGACCGGCGCCGAGCAGAAGAACTTCCGGGGTGTGCTGGACGAGTTCGAGAAGCGCACCGGGGCAAAGGTGACGTTCGTCCCGACCGGCGACAGCACCTCCACCTTCCTCGGGACGAAGATCCAGGGCGGGGCGCCGCCGGATGTGGCGTTCCTTCCCCAGGTCGGCGTGCTGCACCAGTTCGCGGACAAGGGCTGGCTCAAGCCGATCGGGCCCGAGGCCCAGGCGCAGCTGACCAAGAACTTCTCGAAGGGCTGGCAGGATCTCGGCGCCTATCAGGGCAAGCAGTACGGGGTCTACGCCAAAGCCGCCAACAAGTCGCTGATCTGGTACAACACCGCGGCCTTCCAGCAGGCGGGCGTCACCGAGCCGAAGACGTGGGACGACTTCCTGAAGGCCGCGGAGACCGTCTTCGAGTCGGGCACGCCCCCGGTATCGGTCGGCGGCGCGGACGGCTGGACCCTCACCGACTGGTTCGAGAACGTCTATCTGAGCCAGGCGGGGCCCGAGAAGTACGACCAGCTCGCGCAGCACAAGATCAAGTGGACCGACCCGTCCGTCAAGGACGCGCTGACCACGCTGGCCGGGCTGTTCGGCAAGAAGGACCTGATAGCGGGCGGCCAGAGCGGCGCGCTGCAGACCGACTTCCCGAAGTCGATCAGTCAGACGTTCACCGGCACCCCGCCCGGTGCCGCGATGGTCTACGAGGGCGACTTCTCCGCCGCGGTGATCTCCTCCAGCACCAAGGCGAAGGTCGGCACCGACGCCAAGGTGTTCCCCTTCCCGGCCGTCGGCAGCGGCAAGCCGCCCGTGGTCAGCGGCGGCGACGTCGCCGTGGTGCTGAAGGACGGCAAGGGCGCCCAGGCGCTGATGACCTTCCTCGGCTCGACCGACGCGGCGCAGGTGTGGGCGAAGCCCGGCGGCTATGTGTCGCCCAACAAGTCGCTGGACCTGTCGGCCTACCCCGACGAGGTCTCGCGCTCGATCGCCAAGGCGCTGATCTCGGCGGGCGACGACTTCCGCTTCGACATGTCCGACCAGGCACCCGCCGCCTTCGGCGGGACCAAGGGCGAGGGCGAATGGAAGGACCTGCAGGACTTCCTGGTGAAGCCGACCGACGTGGCGGGCGCCCAGGCGAAACTCGAAGCGGACGCCGCCAAGGCGTACAAGAACTGAGGCACCGGTGGCCTCGACAGTGACCACGGGAGGCGGGCCGGCCGCGGCCGGCCCGCCTCCCGTGAAGCGCAAGTCCCTGATGGGCACCCGCCCCTGGGTGGCACTGGTCTTCCTGCTGCCCGCGCTGGTGCTGCTCGGCTCGCTGGTGCTGTACCCGATCGGGTACACGATCCAGCGCAGCCTCTTCGACGCGGACAACTCGGCGTTCGTCGGCCTGAAGAACTTCGGCGAGGTCTTCACCGACCACAGCAATCTGACGGCCGTCAAGAACAACGCGATCTGGGTGGTCATCGCCCCGGTGGTGGCCACCGCGCTGGGCCTGATCTTCGCGGTGCTGACCGAACGGGTCTCCTGGGGCACGGCCTTCAAGCTCGTCGTCTTCATGCCGATGGCGATCTCGATGCTGGCGGCCGGCATCATCTTCCGGCTGGTCTACGAGAACGACCCGGACCGCGGCGTCGCCAACGCGGTCGTGGTCGGCATCCATGACACCTTCGCCGAGGCGTCCGCCTATCCGGGCGCCAGACCCCGTCCCAACGCCGATCTCGCGCCGTCGGCGGGCGGCTCGTTCACCACCAAGGCACCGGCGCAGCCGGGCACGGCGGCGGCGCTGCCGCTGATCGGCATCCCGCAGAACAAGATTCCGGGCGACGCACAGGACGCCAAGGCCGCCGCGCCCGCGGCGGACGGCGGTGTCTCGGGCACGGTGTGGCTGGACTTCAAGCCCGGTGGCGGCGGCACGACCGGCGCGATCGACCCGGGCGAGAAGGCACTGCCCGGCGTGAAGGTCGAGGCGGTGAAGGACGGGAAGGTCGTCGCGTCGGCGAAGTCCGGTGACGACGGCACGTTCTCGCTGCCGGCCTCGGCGGCCGGCGCCCAGCTGCGGCTGCCCTCGTCCAACTTCGCCACCCAGTACAACGGGGTGGACTGGCTCGGACCGAGCCTGGTCACGCCGTCGATCATCGTCTCGTACATCTGGATGTGGGCGGGCTTCGCGATGGTGCTGATCGCGGCCGGCCTGGCGGGCGTGCCGCGTGAACTGCTGGAGCAGGCACGGGTGGACGGCGCGAACGAGTGGCAGGTGTTCCGGAAGATCACCGTGCCGCTGCTGGCACCGGTGCTGGTGGTGGTCCTCATCACGCTGATGATCAACGTGCTGAAGATCTTCGACCTCGTCTACATCATCGCCCCGGGCGCCTCCCAGAGCGACGCCAACGTGCTCGCCCTGCAGCTGTATCTGAAGTCCTTCGGCGGCGGCAACGACCAGGGCGTCGGCAGTGCGATCGGCGTGCTTCTGCTGCTGCTCGTCCTGCCCGTGATGATCTTCAATATCCGGCGGCTGCGCAGAGAGGCACGACGATGAGCGCGATCGCGGCGAAACTCGCCTCCTGGGTCAGCGGAGGCGCGGTACGCGTCTTCCTCATCGTGGTCGCGCTCTTCTGGCTGCTGCCGACCATCGGTCTGCTGCTGTCCTCCCTGCGCGACCCCACGGACATCGCGGCGTCCGGCTGGTGGAAGGTCCTCAGCTCCCCGTCCCAGCTCACCGTCTCCAACTACAAGTCGCTGCTCAGCAACGACACCGTCGTCAACTCGCTGGTCAACACCATCCTGATCACCGTCCCCACCACGCTGCTCGTCGTCGTCATCGGCTCGCTGGCCGGCTACGCGTTCGCGTGGATGGACTTCCGGGGCCGCGACTGGTGGTTCCTGGCCGTGGTGGGCCTGCTGGTGGTCCCCATCCAGGTGGCGCTGATCCCGGTCGCCCAGCTCTTCGGGAAGATCGGCATCTTCGGCGACATCACCGGCGTCGTGCTCTTCCACACCGCCTTCGGCCTGCCGTTCGCGATCTTCCTGCTGCGGAACTTCTTCGCCGAGATCCCGCGCGAACTGCTGGAGGCGGCGCGGCTGGACGGAGCCGGTGAGCTGCGGCTCTTCACCACCGTGATCATGCCGCTGGGCGGCCCCGCCATCGCCTCGCTGGGCATCTTCCAGTTCCTGTGGGTGTGGAACGACATGCTGGTGGCGCTGATCTTCGCCGACAGCGACTCGCAGCCGATCACCGTCGCCCTACAGCAGCAGGTCAGGCAGTTCGGCAGCAACATCGACATCCTCGCGCCGGGCGCGTTCGTGTCCATGGTCATCCCGCTCGTGGTGTTCTTCGCCTTCCAGCGGCAGTTCGTCTCGGGGGTGATGGCCGGCGCCGTGAAGTAGCCCGCGCCCACCGGCGGGAAGCTCACCCCTGGACGCCGTAACCAGATCACTCTCCGCGACGTTGCGCCCCATATAACGGGCACAGGCCGCGTACGTCATTGTTCATCCGATAACCGAGCAATCCTCGTGTGTACGCGGGCGCCCGTCCACAGCGCCCGCGTCAACACCTGGATGTCCCTTGCCCCGGTTCAGCGTCATCGTTCCCGCCTACAAGGTTCAGGCCTATCTGCACGCCTGCCTGGAATCCGTAACGACTCAGTCCTTCACCGACTTCGAGCTGATCGTGGTGAACGACGGCTCACCGGACGGCAGCGGCGACATCATCGACGAGTTCGCCGGCCGCGACCGCCGGATCACCGCCATCCACCTCCCCGAGAACGTCGGCCCCGGCCACGCCCGCAACGCCGGGCTGATCCGCGCCACCGGCGACTACCTGCTCTTCCTCGACGGCGACGACAGCCTCGCCCCCGGCTCCCTGCTGGCGATCACCGACCGCCTCAAGGAGACCGGTGGCCCCGACATCCTCGTCTTCGACTACGAGCGCACCTACTGGAACGGCGAAGCACGGCGCAACGGCCTCGCCGGGCACCTGAGCCAGACCGGACCGGAGACGTTCACCCTCGGCGACCGCCCGGAACTGCTCCAGCTCCTCACCGTCGTCTGGAACAAGGCCTACCGCCGGGAGTTCGCCGAGCGGGTGGACCTCACCTTCCCGCCCGGCTACTACGAGGCCACCGCGTGGACGTACCCGGCGCTGCTGGCCGCCGGCACCATCGCCGTCCTGGACCAGGTGTGCGTCCGCTACCGGCAGCGCCGCCGCGGCACCCTCCTCGGCACCACCAGCCGCCGGCACTTCGACATCTTCAAGCAGTACGACCGGGTCTTCGCCTTCCTCGACAGCCATCCCCGGCTGGAGCACTGGCGGCCCGCCCTCTTCCGCCGGATGCTCGACCACCTCACCACCGTCTACAACTCCCCCGACCGGCTGCCGCGCTCCTCGCGCGCCGACTACTTCAAACGGTGCCGCGCCTACTACCGCCGGCACCGCCCGCGGGCCTTCCGCGCCCCCACCCCCTTCGGCCAGGCCGGACTGCGCTACCTCCTGGTGCGCCTCGGGGCCCGCCGCGCCTTCCAGGCGCTCGGCGGCGTCCACCGGACGCGGCTGCGGGCCCAGGCCCGGGTCGCCGCCCGGTACGGCCGGATCCGCGAGGCGGCGCTGCGGCTGCACTACCGCCTCCAGCGGCGCGGCGCCCTCGACCAGGAGCTGGCGGTCTTCGCCGCGTACGGGGACCGCGGCTACGTCTGCAACCCGGCGGCGATCGAGACCCGGCTGCGCGAGCTGGCGCCGCACATCCGCACCGCCTGGGTCACCACCCCCGAGCACGCCCACACCCTGCCGCCGGGCGTACGCCGCCTGCAGCCGGGCTCGGCCGCGTACTGGACGGCGATGGCCCGGGCCAAGTACCTGGTCACCAACGACGACCTGCACCCCCGCTACACCAAGCGCGCCGGCCAGCTCACCCTCCAGACCCACCACGGCACCCCGCTCAAGCACATGGGCCTGGACCTGCGGGACTTCCCGGCCGCCGCGAAGTCGACGGACTTCGAACACGTCCTCGCCCAGGCGGATCTCTGGGACTACAACCTGTCCTCCAGCCGGCACTCCAGCCTCACCTGGGAACGCGCCTACCCCTCCGGCTTCACCACCCTGGAGTACGGCCAGCCCCGCAACGACGTCTACCAGCGGGCCACCACCGACGACGTGCTCCGCATCCGCGCCGACCTGGGCATTCCGCGCGACTCCACGGCGGTGCTCTACGCACCCACCCACCGCGACTACCGAGCCGGTTTCCACGCCGATCTCGACGTGGAGCGGATCGCCCGCGAACTTGGCCCCGGATTCACGGTCCTGATGCGCACACATCACCTCTACGACACCGGCGCCCAGCACGCTGCCGGACAGCCGGTCTTCCTCGATGTGTCCCGGCACCCGTCCGTCGAGCAGCTGTGCCTGGCCTCGGACGTGCTGCTCACCGACTATTCGTCGCTGATGTTCGACTACGCCAATCTCGACCGGCCCATCGTCATCCATGCCGAGGACTGGGAGGTCTACCGTGCCTCGCGCGGAGCCTACTTCGACATCACCGCGCACCCGCCCGGCCTCCTCGCGCGCAGCGAGGACGAGTTGATCGACATCCTCGCGACCGACGCCTGGCGCGGGCCCCGCTCGGCCCAGCTGCGCGCCGCGTTCCGCGAACGGTTCTGCCCGTACGACGACGGATACGCCGCGGAACGCGTCGTCCGCCGGCTGTTCCTGGAGAACCGCGGCGACACCCTCCCGTCGGTGATCCCGCTCCAGGACCGCCGCCCGGCGCCCGCCCCCGGCCAGGTGCGCGCGCTGTCCAGCCGCCCGCACACCGGATCCCTCTCCGCCTCACTCGCGCCCAGCTGAACGGAACACCCATGGAAGCCCCCACCAAGCCCACCGAGCAGCTCCCCACCCCCACCGAACTGGCCGAGGTGAAGGGCTGGTTCTTCCCGGCCGACCAGCTGCTCTTCGACTGGCTCCTCAGCCGACAGCAGGAGCGCACCGAGCCGGGCGACCTGCTGGAAGTGGGGGTGTACATGGGCAAGAGCGCCATCTTCACGGGCTCCTACCGCCGCGAGGGAGAGCGCTTCACGGTCTGCGACCTGTTCGACGCGCCCGCCGAGGACAGCGACAACAGCGCCGAGATGGCCAGGTCGTACTCCACCCTCACCCGGCGGGCGTTCGAGGCGAACTACCTCTCCTTCCACGAGGAGCTGCCGACGGTCGTCCAGGGCCTGTCCTCGGTGGTGCCCGACCATGTCACCGCCGACAGCTGCCGGTTCGTCCACATCGACGCCTCGCACCTCTACGAGCACGTCCACGCGGACATCACCGACGCCCGGGACCTGCTGAAGGCGCACGGCGTGGTCGTCCTCGACGACTTCCGCGCCGAGCACTGCCCCGGCGTCGCCGCCGCGGCCTGGCAGGCCGTGACCACCGGCGGGCTGCACGTCATCTGCATCACCGAGCGGAAGCTCTACGGCACCTGGGGCGACCCGGCGGCCGTGCGCGCCGAGCTGCTGACCTGGCTGGAGACCCGCGAGGACCTCTGGCACGAGGTGCAGACCGTCGCCGGCGAGCAGCTCATCCGGATCAACGGGCGGAAGGCCGCCCTCCCCGCCCAGCCCGCCTCCCGCCACCAGGGCACCATCCCGGCCGAGGCCGCCCCGGTGGCGATCCCGGCACCGGCACCCGCGGCGCCCGCGCCCGCGAAGCGCCGCCGCTCCCCGCTGCGGCGCTTCGCGGTGAACGTGCTGCCGCCGTTCATCACGAAGGCGGTGGTGAGCCGCCGCGGCTGACGACCGGGCGGGGCAACACCACTTTCCGGGCGACTACGTTGGGCGACTGAGCGGCTACGCTATGTCGACCAGATCGCCACGCCGGGTCGAGCAGGCCCGGCGACGGGAGGGGACGGGCTCGGAGAGCCCGTCCCCGGCACCCGCACCCCGCCCGGAAAGGCCCCAGCCGCCGTATGACGCCCCGACTGACCGTCGTCGTCCCCGTCCACCACGTCGAGCAGCACCTGGAGGCATGCCTCCGGTCGGTCGCGGAACAGACGCTGGACGCACTCGATGTGGTGATGGTCGACGTGGTGGACGGGGACGCGGACCGCGCCCCGGAGATCGCGCGGCGGTTCGCCGAGAACGACCGGCGCTTCCGGCTGGTACGCACCGCGCGGCCGGACCCGCGGGGCCTCGGTCACGCCCGCAACACGGGAGCAGGGCAGGCGGATCCCCGCACCACGTACCTGACCTTCCTCGACGGGGACGACGCCCTCCCGCCCCGCACGTACGAGAAGCTGGTGACCCGGCTGGACCGCTCGCGCGCGGACCTCGCGACCGCCTTCCGAACCACCGGCACGGGCACCACCCACATCACCCGGGACCTCACCCTCCTCGCGGACCGTTCGGCGACGAACAAGGTGTTCCGCCGCACCTTCTGGGACCGCCACGCCCTCACGTTCCCCGAAGACGTCCGCCACGAGGACGGCGCGGTCACGATCCCCGCGCACTTCCTCGCCGAAGCCGTCGACGTCCTGCCCGAGCGGGTGCGCGACCGCCCCGGCCCCGGCCCGGCGACCCGTCGCCGCACCGACGTCCAGGACCTGCGGGACCACCTCGCGGCCGTCGACGGCGTCAGCCGTTTCCTTGCGGAGAAGCCGGCATCGACGCACCAGCGGGAGGCGGGCAAGCTGGAGTACGACCGTTCCGTCCTCTCCGGTGACCTGCTGGACCGCGCCGCCGCGCTGCCGATGGCCGGCCCCGAGTACCGCGAGGTCTTCATGGACCGCGCCCGGGACTTCCTCACCCGCGTCGACCCCGCCCTCCTGGGCGAACTCCCGGTAGGACCGCGGATCACCTGCCACCTCATCCGCGAGGGCCGGCTTGACGACCTGCTCGCCGTGCTGGCGCACGAGGAGCGCAACCACGCCGGCTTCACCGTCGCGGGCCCCCCGCTCCGCAGGCGCGCCGAGATCCCCGACGGCGCGGGCGCCGGTGGCACGATCCGGCTGCCGCACGACGTGGCCGCGCTGTCCGCGGCCGACCTCTCCGTACGGTCCCGCCTCCTGGAAACGCGCTGGCAGGACGGCAAGCTCGTGCTCAGGGGCTATGCGTACATCCAGAACCTCGACGTCTCCGCGAAGCGCAGGTCGCTGAAGACCGCGGTCCTGACGTCGGGCCGCCGCAAACTCCTGGTACCGCTGCGTACCGTGCCGGTGCCGGAGGCCACGGACGCCTCGCGGCAGGAGCAGCACTGCTACGACTGGTCCGGCTTCGAGATCACCGTCGACCCCAAGCGGCTGCGGCGCGGCGGCCGGTGGACCGCGGGCCGGTGGCGGCTGGGCGTCACCGTGGCGACCTCCGGCGTCGTCAGGACCACCGAGGTGCACGCCGGGGACACCGGCTCGGGCGCCTCACCGGTGCCGCATCCGCTGGGCGACGGGCTGCGCCTCGTCCCCTGCTTCGAGGACGGCCGGCTGCGGCTGTCGGTCGAACCGGCCGACGTCCGGCTGACCGGCCATCACGCACTGGACGACGACACCGTCGAAGTGCTCGCCGTCAACAGCGGCAGGGAGCAGCCGCGCACCCTGCTGCTGACCCACCGCGCCTCCGGAACGTTCTTCGAATACCCCGCCGTCTGCCGCCCGGCCGGCACCGCAGGAAGGCCCGGAAGCGTCGTCACCAGCCGGTTCTCCCTCGCGGACCTGGCGACCGCCCGCGCCACCGCCCCCGCCCCGACCCCCGCCGACGGCAGCGGCGCCCGCACCGACGGCCCGCCGGGCGCCTCCCCCGGGGCGAGCGCGACCTGGGACGTCGCCTTCACCCTGACCGACGGATCGGCCCGGATCGCCGTCGGCCCGTCGCTGTCGCCCGGCCGGTACGCGCTCGGCACCGACCCGCTGCTCGGCGGGCTCCGCCGTGAGCTGGTCCTCGGCGTCACCGCCGCGGGTGACCTGGAGCTGCGGGACCGTACGCTCCGGGCGGTGGCCGACCAGGTGGGGCTGCGGGCGGACGGTTCGCTGCTCATCGAGGGCGAGCTGCCGGCCATGACCCCCGCGGGAGCCGAGCTGGTACTGCGGCACGGCACGCACCGGGCGGAAGCCGCCTTCCCGGTCACCGCGGACGGGGACCGCTTCAGCGTGACCGTCCGGCCCGCGGAGGCCGCGCCGACCGAGGGCCACTGGTACCTCCACCTGCGCACCGGCAGCGCGGACGGCGCCGACGTCACCGCAGAGACCCCCGTCCACGTGGCCCCCAGCGCGTTCCCGTCCCTTCCGCTCCCGCTCCCGGTCCCGACGCGGCAGCCGGACGCCGACCGGGCCCTCACGCTGGACCGCCGCTGCCACGACCAGCTGTTCCTGGACGCCGGTCCCGCCGTGGCGCCGGAGGACCGCGGCCCGTACCGCGGGCGGCTGCTGCGCGAGCGGCACTATCCGCAGGCCCGCGCCCGTACGCTGCGCGACACCGTGCTGTACAGCAGCTTCGACGGGCGCCAGTACTCGGACTCGCCGCGTGCCGTGCACGAGGAGCTGGTGCGCCGCGGCGCCGCCCTGGACCACCTGTGGGTGGTCGGCGACGCCCGTGTGCAGCTGCCGCCCACGGCGCGCGCCGTCACCCACGGCAGCGCGGCGTGGCACGAGGCGCTCGCCCGCAGCCGGCACCTCGTCACCAACACCCATCTGCCCGCCTGGTTCGAGCGGCGCGAGGGGCAGCGGGTCGTCCAGACCTGGCACGGCACCCCCGTCAAGCGGATCGGCCAGGACCTGGCCGGCACCCTGTGCGCCGACCTGGCCCACCTGTGGCCGCAGCCCCGGCGCGGCCACCAGTGGGACGTACTGCTCTCCCCGAACCCGTACAGCACCCCGCTGCTGCGCCAGGCGCTCGGTTACGACGGTGAGGTCGTCGAGACCGGGCTGCCGCGCACCGATCTGCTCTTCGCCGACGACCGGGACAAGCTCGCCGAGGAGGTCCGCACCCGGCTCTGTCTCCCGGCGGGCAAGCGGGTCGTCCTGTACGCCCCCACCCAGCGCGACGACCGGGCGTACGACGACCGGCACTACCGGCTGGACCTGGCCCTGGACCTCGCCGCCGCCGAGTCGGCGCTCGCCGCCGACCACGTGCTCCTGGTGCGCGCCCATCCGCTGGTCGCGGACCGGGTGCCGGTCAACGGCGGCGGCTTCGCCCATGACGTGTCCGGCTACCCGGATCTCGCGGAGCTGCTGCTGATCGCGGACGTGCTCGTCACCGACTACTCGTCCGTGATGACCGACTTCGCGAACACCGGGCGCCCCATGCTGTTCCTCACCCCGGACCTGGACCACTACCGGGACACCGTGCGCGGTTTCTACCTCGATTTCGAGGCCCAGGCGCCCGGCCCGCTGCTGCGCAGCACCGACGATCTGATCGGCGCGCTGCGCGATCTGGACTCCGTCACCGTGCGAAGTGCGGAGAGCTACGCCCGCTTCCGCACCGCCTTCTGCCCCCTGGATGACGGCTCGGCCGCCTCCCGAGTCGCTGACCTGCTGCTTTCCGATCACAGCTGAGGGCCCGCCGGCCACCGTGCCCGTCGGCCCTGGTGTTTGCGTTCTCCGCGCTGCTAGCGTTCACGGAGAGTGCCTCCCGTCCAGGTCGGCTCGGACAAGGCCGCCCATCGCCGGTCTCCGGGCCGAGACGTCCTCTTGTCACCCAGCGTTCTTCCCGTTCATCCCAGAGAAAGCTACTCCGGCTGATGTCCGACACCTCGCAGGACCGTAAGAGCACCGCAGACGCCAACTACACCGAGCGTCTGGCGACCCTGGAAAAGGCCGGCATCAAGCGGCTGCTTCCCACGCAGGCCCCGTACCGCTGGAACCTGCGCCGCCTGAAGCTGGGCCGGGTGCTCGACATCGGCTGCGGACTGGGCCGCAACCTGCAGAACTGCGGTCCGGACAGCGTGGGCGTCGATCACAACCCGACGTCGGTGGCGACCGCCCGTGAGCGCGGTCTGACCGCGTACACCCCGGAGGAGCTGGCCGAGGCAGCGGACTGCGGTCCCGGTTCGTTCGACAGCCTGCTGTGCGCGCACGTGCTGGAGCACCTGGACGAGGACGTCGCGTCCGGTCTGCTCGCCCAGTACCTGCCGTTTGTGAAGCCCGGCGGCTCGGTGGTCCTGATCACCCCGCAGGAGGCCGGCTACCGCACGGACGCCACGCATGTGCGCTTCATCGGCTTCGAGGAACTGCGGGCCTACGCCGCCGACGCGGGTCTGACCACGCAGCGCACGTACTCCTTCCCGTTCCCCCGCGCCGCCGGGAAGGTCTTCCCCTACAACGAGTTCGTCCTGGTCTCCTCGGCTCCGGCGGCCTGACCGGCCGCACCCCGCGAACCAGCCGCGCCCCCGCCCACCCGGTCCGCCGGGAGGGCGGGGGCGCGATCGTTCCCACCGGACGGAAAGCGGCCGTGGAGCAGCCGTTTCCTGGCCGGATTCCCGTGCCATGCACAGGAGTTCGGACCGATAGCATCGTCCCTCGATCGCCAATCGGGGGTGCCGGACATCGCCAGCAACGACAGCGACAGCGGCGGCGCGCCCGGCGCTCTCGGCGCGCTGCGTCCGGAGGACCCCCGCGAGATCGCCGGGTACCGGCTGCTCGCCAGGATCGGCGAGGGCGGCCTGGGCACCGTCTACCTGTCGCACACCCCGGGCGGGCAGCCCGCGGCCCTGAAGGTGATCCGCGGGGAGTACGCGCGGGACAAGGAGTTCCGCCGGCGTTTCCAGCGGGACGTGCGGGCCGCACGGGACGTACGGGGCTACCACGTCGTCCCGATCGTCGGCCATGACTCCGCCGGGGACCGGCCCTGGCTGGCCACCGCCTACATACCCGGTCTCTCCCTCGACGACGCGCTCACCGCCTTCGGGCCGCTGCCGCTGCCCGCCGCCCTGCAGCTGACCGGCTGTGTGGCCGAGGGGCTGCGCGCGGTGCACGCCGGCGGGATCGTCCACCGTGATCTCCAGCCGGGCAACGTCCTGCTCAGCGACGACGGTCCCTGGCTGGCCGATTTCGGTATAGCGCGGGCCGCCGAATCCAGCCGTCTGACGCGTGGCCGCGGCCTCATCACGACCCCGCAGTACATGTCGCCCGAGCACGCCAACGGGGACGCCCTCACCCCCGCGACCGACGTCTTCTCGCTCGGCCTGCTCGCCGCGGTGGCGGCGACCGGCCGCCATCCGTACGGCGACGGCGGTCCCGGCGGCCCCATCAGCCTCGCCACCCGGATCGCCAACACCGCCCTTCGCCCGCCGGACCTGTCCGGCTACCCGGACCTGTTGCGGCCGGTGCTGGAGCGCTGTCTGGCCGCCGAGCCCGCCGACCGGCCCGAGCCCGCCGAACTGGCCGGGCTGTGCGAGCGGGCCGCCGGACGGCCGCTGCGCGACGTCACCGGCTGGCTGCCCGAACCGCTGACGGCGGAGATCGCCCGGCGTGCGGCCGCCGCCCAGCGGCCGCCCGAGCCGGAATCCATGACATTCGGCGGCCCGGCAGCGGACCCGTCCGCCGAGCCGGCCGCCGGCAACCTCTTCGGCCCGGTCGTCTCCACCTGGTCCAACTGGGGCACCGCCACACCCGACATCCCGCCGGTGGGCGGCAAGTACCGCCAGCAGACGCTGCTCGCGATCGCCGGCAGCGTCGTCGCACTGCTCCTCGCGGTCACCCTGACCTTCGCCTTCGTACGGAACGGCGAAGGCGACCACCCGCCACCGGCCACCCCTTCACCGGCGCCCGGCACCTCGCGGTGCTGCGGAACGCCGGTATCACCCCAGGGGCCGACACCGAGCTCAACCCTGCCGGGAACACCCGGCTGACGCGCCCCGGACGCGGGAACGCCGGCCGGGCCCCGGTGTACGGGGTCCGGCCGGCGTTCACGGTCCTGCGCCGGCGAGGGGTCTGTCCGGCCCCCGCCTCAGCGGCGGGCGCGCAGCAGCGTACGGAACGTCCGCATCGCGACCGACAGGTTCGCGAGGTCGAACTCCTCCGAGCCCTGGATCTCCTCGAGGGTGGTCCTGGCGCGGCCGATGAGCGCCGCGTTCTGCTCCTCCCACGCCTGGAAGCGCTGCTCCGGGTTGGAGGTGCCGTTCCCGGCGGACAGCACGTCGGCGGTGAGCGAGGCGTGCGCCGCGAAGAGGTCCTCACGGATGGCCGCACGGGCCATCGACTGCCAGCGGTCGGCCCGCGGCAGTTCGATGATGCGGTCCAGCAGCTTGGTGATCTGGAGCCGGTCGGCGAGGTCGTAGTAGACCTCGGCGACCTCGAGCGGGTCCTTGCCGGTGCGGTCCGCGACATCGACGATGTCGAGGGCCGGGAAGGCGGAGGAGAAGCCCGCGACCCGGGTGGCCAGTTCCTCCGGGACACCCGCGCCGGTCAGCTCGTCATGGATGCTCTGGTACCACTCCAGGTCGGCGCCGCGCGTCAGCTTCGGCAGCTGGGACCAGACGGTGGCCACCCCGTCGCGGAAGAACTCGATGGTGCCGGCGATCTCCAGCGGCTGCGGCCGGTTGTTGAGCAGCCAGCGGGTGGCGCGCTCGACGAGGCGGCGCGAGTGCAGCCGGATCCGGGTCAGCACATCGGCGTCCACGACGTTGTCGAGCGCCTCGACGTCGTCCCAGATCGCGGAGAGTCCGAAGATCGCGCGGGCCGCG
This sequence comes from Streptomyces sp. RKAG293, assembly GCF_023701745.1. Lineage (NCBI taxonomy): Bacteria > Bacillati > Actinomycetota > Actinomycetes > Kitasatosporales > Streptomycetaceae > Streptomyces > Streptomyces sp. RKAG293. The sequence goes on from NZ_JAJOZB010000001.1 coordinate 3,760,903, forward strand.
GTGTGCGCCCTGACGATCTCCTCGCCGGTCGCGCCGATCTCCTCGCGGAAACGGTGCAGGAAGGTCGTGCCACCGGTGTTGACGGTGTCGTTGACCAGCATCGTCGTGACGATCTCACGGTGCAGCGCGTGGTTCTCGATCTGCGTCTCGAACCGCTCGCGCAGCGGCTTCGGGAAGTAGTCGTGCAGCAGCGTGCGCAGGTACGGATCCTCCGGGAGGTCGGTGTGGATCAGCTCCTCCGCGACGGTGATCTTCGTGTACGCCATCAGCACGGACAGCTCGGGCTGGCTCAGCCCCTGCCCGTTGGCGAGCCGCTCGCGGATCTGCCGGTCGGTGGGGAGGAACTCCAGCGCCCGGTCGAGCCGGCCGTCGCGCACCAGCTTGCGCATGAAGCGCTGGTGGGCGTGGAGCAGGCTGGAGGCCTGCGCCATGCCGTTGCCGAGCGCGACGTTCTGCGCGTAGTTGTTGCGCAGCACCAGGCTGCCGACCTCGTCGGTCATCGCGGCGAGCAGCGTGTTGCGCTGCTTGACGGTCAGATCGCCCTCCGCGACCACGCTGTTGAGCAGGATCTTGATGTTGACCTCGTGGTCCGAGGCGTCCACGCCGGCGCTGTTGTCGATCGCGTCGGTGTTGATCCGGCCGCCGTTGAGGGCGAACTCGATACGGCCGAGCTGCGTCAGCCCCAGGTTGCCGCCCTCGCCGACGACCTTCGCCCGCAGGTCCACGCCGTCGACGCGGATCGCGTCGTTGGCCTTGTCGCCGACGTCGGTGTGCGATTCGGTCGAGGCCTTGACGTAGGTGCCGATGCCGCCGTTCCAGAGCAGGTCCACGGGGGCCTGCAGGATCGCCTTCATCAGCTCGGCGGGCGTCAGCTTGGCGACGTTCCCGTCGATGCCGAGCGCCTTGCGGACCTGGGCGGTGATCGGGATGGCCTTGGCGCTGCGGGGGTGGATGCCGCCGCCCGCCGAGATCAGCGAGCTGTCGTAGTCCGCCCACGAGGAGCGCGGCAGTTCGAACATCCGGCGCCGCTCGGCGTAGGAGACCGCCGCGTCCGGGGTCGGGTCCAGGAAGATGTGCCGGTGGTCGAAGGCGGCGATCAGCTGGATGTGCTCGCTGAGCAGCATCCCGTTGCCGAACACGTCGCCCGACATGTCGCCGACGCCGACGACCGTGAAGTCCTCGGACTGCGTGTTGTGGCCCATCTCGCGGAAGTGCCGCTTGACGGACTCCCAGGCGCCCTTGGCCGTGATGCCCATCTTCTTGTGGTCGTAGCCGACCGAGCCGCCGGAGGCGAACGCGTCGCCCAGCCAGAAGCCGTAGCTGACGGCGACCTCGTTGGCGATGTCGGAGAAGGACGCGGTGCCCTTGTCCGCCGCGACGACCAGGTACGTGTCGTCCTCGTCGTGCCGCACCACGCCGTTCGGCGGGACGACCTCGCCGCCCACCAGGTTGTCGGTGATGTCGAGCAGGCCGGAGATGAAGGTCTTGTACGAGGCGATGCCCTCGGCCAGCCACGCGTCACGGTCCACCGCCGGGTCGGGCAGCCGCTTGCCGACGAAGCCGCCCTTGGCGCCGACCGGCACGATCACGGTGTTCTTCACCATCTGCGCCTTGACCAGGCCCAGTACCTCGGTACGGAAGTCCTCGCGCCGGTCGGACCAGCGCAGGCCGCCGCGGGCGACCTTGCCGAAGCGCAGGTGGACACCCTCGACCCGCGGTGAGTACACCCAGATCTCGAACGCCGGGCGCGGTGCGGGCAGGTCCGGGATCTCCTGCGGGTCGAACTTCATCGACAGGTAGCTGTGCGGCTGCCCGTCGTCGCGGCGCTGGAAGTAGTTGGTGCGCAGCGTCGCCTTGATGAGGGTGAGGAAGGACCGCAGGATGCGGTCCTCGTCCAGCGAGGCGACCTGGTCGAGCGCGCCGTCGAGCTCCTCCAGGAGCCCGTCGGTCAGTTCCTTGCCGGCCCGCTGGTGGTCAGGGGACATCCGGGCCTGGAAGAGGTTCACCAGCAGCCGGGTGGTGTGGACGTTGTTGCGGAGGGTGTCCTCCATGTAGTCCTGGCTGAAGGTGGAGCCGGCCTGCCGCATGTACTTGGCGTAGGCGCGCAGCACCATGGCCTGGCGCCAGTTGAGGCCGGCGCGCAGCACCAGGGAGTTGAAGCCGTCGTTCTCCGCCTCGTCGGTCCAGGTGGCGGCGAACGTCTCCTGGAAGCGCTCGCGGGCGTCGTCGCCGAGATCGCCGAGGGAGGGGTCGAGCCGCAGGCCGAAGTCGTACACCCAGGCGCGGGTGTGGTCGGTGCGGCGCAGCTCGTAGGGGCGCTCGTCCACGACCTCGACGCCGAGCTTCTGCAGCACCGGCAGAACGGCGGAGAGCGAGACAGGCGCACCGGTGCGGTAGATCTTGAAGCGGCGCTCCCCGGGGGCCGCGCCGACCGGCTCGTACAGGCTGAGGGTGAAGTCGCCCTCGGGCTTGAGCTGTTCGATGTGCTGCAGGTCCGCGACGGCCGAGCGGGGGGTGAAGTCGGCCCGGTAGCCGTCGGGGAAGGCCTGGGCGTAGCTGCGGGTCAGCTCGGCGGCCCGCTCCTCGCCGCATTCGGCGGTGAGCGCCTCGGCGAAGCCGTCGGCCCAGGAGCGGGCCGCCTCGACGAGCCGGGCCTCGATCCGGTCGATCTCGGCCTCGGTGAGGTCGTTGAGGGCCGTGCCGGGCGCCACGCGCACGACGAAGTGCAGCCGGGAGAGCACCGATTCGGTGTTCCAGGCGGTGAAGTCGACGCTGTGGCCGTTCAGCTCGTCCTGGAGGATGTTGGTGAGCCGCAGCCGCACCGCCGTGGTGTAGCGGTCGCGCGGCAGGTAGACCAGCGCGGAGTAGTAGCGGCCGTACTCGTCCTGCCGCAGGAACAGCCGCAGCCGGCGGCGCTCCTGGAGGTACAGCACGCTGGTGACGATGGAGCGCAGCTCGTCGGCCGGCGTCTGGAACAGCTCGTCGCGCGGGTAGGTCTCCAGGATCTGGAGCAGGTCGCGGCCGTCGTGGCTGTCCGGGGTGAAGCCGGCGCCCTCCAGCACCTCCTCCACCTTGCGGCGGATCACCGGGACGCGCCGCACCGACTCGGTGTACGCGGCCGAGGAGAACAGGCCCAGGAAGCGCCGCTCGCCGATGACGTTGCCCTCGGCGTCGAACTTCTTCACCCCGACGTAGTCGAGGTAGGAGGGCCGGTGGACGGTGGAGCGGCTGTTGGCCTTGGTGAGGATCAGCAGCTTGTGCTCACGGGCCTTGGCCCGTGCGTCGACCGGCAGCCGGTTGAACGACGGGGAGCCGGGGTGCGTGCCGTCGTCCCCGTGCTGGGGGTCGGAGCGCAGGATGCCCAGGCCGGTGCCGGCGATCGCCGACAGGACGTCCTCGCCGCTGCCGTCCGGGCCGGCGTCGGTGGTCAGCTCGTACTCGCGGTAGCCGAGGAAGGTGAAGTGGTCGTCGGCGAGCCACTTCATCAGCTCCCAGGCCTCGCCGACCTCCTGCTCGGGCAGCGGCGGCGGCGTCGCGGCGAGCTCCTCGGCGATCCGGAGCGTGGCCTCGCGCATCTTCGTCCAGTCCTCGACGGACTCACGGACGTCGGACAGCGCGCCGCGCAGCTCCGCGGTGATCTCCTTGAGATCGCCGCGGTCGGTCTCGCGGTCGATCTCGACGTGGATCCAGGACTCGGTGAGCGCGTCGTGCGGGAGGTTGTCGGGGTCGCCGCCGTTGTCGTGCAGCGAGCAGCCGTTGCCGATGATCTCCAGCAGCTTGCCCGTCACGTCGCGGCGCACCACGATCTGCGGGTGGACCACCACGTGGATCGCCCGGTCGGCCTGCGACAGGGCGTTGGTGACCGAGTCGACGAGGAAGGGCATGTCGTCGGTGACGACCTCGACGACGGTGTGGCTGCAGGCCCAGCCGTTCTCTTCGACCGTCGGGGTGTGGACCCGGACATTCGCGGTGCCCTGCGGGCGTACCTCTGCGAGCCGGTAGTGGGACAGTGCCGCGCCGAACACGTCGACCGGATCGCGGTCGAGCAGGTCCTCCGGTGCACTGTGCAGGTAGTAGCGCTGGAGGAACGCGGTCAGCGCCTCTGCGTCGAGGCCCTGGCCGGGGTGTCCCCCTGCCGGGCTGTTCTCAGCTACCCGGGCCGCCCTTGCGAGCAGCTCGGCCTTGGCTTCGTCCAGCTTGGTCTGCATGTCCTCTGACTCCTGTCGCGCGCCGTTGCGTGACGTCGGGTGATGGCGCGGCGTCCCGGGGCGCGGGTTGACCGCTACGGGACGACGCTATGCCGGGATACAGGGTCGCCGTGCCGTTGTTCACGGATCGGACCCGCCTGCATGGATCAACGCTGATCACGCAGTAAGGCTATCGCTCCGGCCCGGGGGGCTGTCAGGGGACGCCTCTGTACAAAACCTGGCCGGATTCTTGGACCAAATGGACAGCACGCAAACAGCCGGGTGTCCGATCCGGTCAGCTCCCGGCATCCCGGGCCCGGCCGATCAGGCCTCGTCGTCGAGGCCCGGTCACCCCGCGGTGAGCCGCCGGGCGGCCTCGACCGCCTCCGCGAGCGAATCCACCACCGGCACCCCGGCAGCCGCCAGGCTGGCCCGGCTGTGCGATCCCCCGGTGTACAGAACGGCGTGGGCGCCCGCGTGAGCCGCCGCCAGCGCGTCGTCCACCGCATCGCCGATGACGACGACCCGGTCGGGCGCGACGCCCTCCAGGGCGGCGAGGTGGCGGACCATCTGCTCGGCCTTGCCGCCGCCGGACGGCCCGGTCGCGCCGTCCATCCGGACGAAGTGCCGCTCGATGCCGTGGGTGCGCACGATCGGTATCAGCAGGTCGTGCGGGGCGAGCGAACAGAGCGACTGCGTCAGCCCCGCGTGCTGCTGGGCGGCCAGCAGCTCGGCCGCGCCCTCGGCGAGACCGCAGTTCCCCGCCCGCTCCCAGTAGTGCCGGTGGAACGCCTCGTCCATCACCACCCACTCCGCGTCCGTGGGCAGCCGGCCGATCAGCCGCTCGTAGAACTTCGGCACCGGTACGCAGTACAGCTCGCGGTAGCGGTCCAGGGTGATCGGGGACAGGCCGAGCTCGGCGAAGGAGGCGTTCGTGGCCTCCAGCACCGCGTCGATGTCGTGGAAAAGGGTCCCGTTCCAGTCCCACACCAGATGAGCGTTCACGCCCCCGACGTTACCCGGCGGGTACGACAGCCCGGCGGCCTCAGCCGATCAGGTTGGGGATCTCCTGCGTCGCGAACCAGAGCAGCTCGTGGTCCTCCGCGCCGTCGACGGTGAACTGGGCGTCGTCGTCGCCCGCGTCCGCGGCGCCCAGCGCCAGCGCCGCCGCGGTCACGTCCGGCTCCGCGTCGGTGGCGTCCAGGTGCACGGCGGCGGCGTCGTTCATCGACACCACCGCGGCCAGCCGGACCTCGCCGAGGGCGGCGGCGTCCAGCCCGCGGTCCGGGTCGAAGGCGACGGCCGCATCCGGCACGTCCACCGCGAGCACGATGCGGCGGCGCGGGGCGCCGGGGTTCACGGCGAGCTGCCGGAGCGACGCCTGGGCGGCCCGGGTCAGCGCCGCGTACTCCAGCTCCTCGATGTCGTCCGAGACGTACCACTCGCGAAGGCTGGGGGTGACCGCGTAGGCGTCCAGCGGTGCGGGGCCCAGTTCACCCGCCTTGTGGGCCTCGGCCAGGCCGGACAGGGTCGTGGGGATGTAGACGCGCATGGCCGTCAGCATACGTGCGTAACGGCCCGACCACGCGGATAGGTGAAACGGCCGCCCGCGCCCCACGCCGGCGGACCGCGTTGTCCCCGCCCACGGGTGCCGCGTACAACCGGGTTACCGAACGGTAGAAACCGGTGGTCCGGGTACGCCCGGCCACATTCCGGCCGAATCCGGCGGATCCCGCCGGCACCGCACCACGGGGGTATCAGCATGGCCGTCACCTCACCCGCGTCCGCCCGTCCGGGACCGGCCCGCGCCCGCCGCTCCGGACCGCCCAACCGGCACGACCACCGGCGGCCGCCGGTCCGGGCGGGGCGGCCGGCCGCCGTTCCGCCGCACCTGTGGTTCGCCGGCCGGCTGCTCACCGTCCTCACCGGGCGGCAGCCCATCAGCTGCCTCGCCGGCCGGGTCCGCGGCCCCGCCTACGACCGGCTCTGGGAGCTGGTGACCTCCCGCGCCGACTGGCAGCGCCGGGCCCGCGGGGAGGCACCCTACGTCCACAGCTGCCAGGTCGCACGGCAGCACGACGGCGCCCTGGAGGTGACGGCCGTCGTCTCGCTGGCCCACGACGCCTTCCGCGCCATCGCCTTCCGGCTGGAGCGCGGCCCGGCGGGCGGGGCGGCCGACGGGGCGGGCGGGGGTGTCTGGCGCTGCACCGCGGTCGAGGCCCGCTGACCCGCCGCCCCGGCGGCCCCGTGGGAACGCGGCCGGGGCCGGACCCCCGCGATGGGAGTCCGGCCCCGGCCGGTGCTTCGGTTGCTGCTTCGTGCGGCGCGCCCGCGCTACTTCTTGCGGCGCTTCCCGCCCTTGGCGGCCTTGCGGCGCTCCGCGCGCGTCTGGCCGTCCCCGTCGGAACCGGCACCCTCGCTCTCGAAGTCGCCCTCGACGACACCGCCCTCGCCGTCCACCGAAGGAGCGGAGAAGTGCAGCCGGTCCGCCCGCTTCGGGGCCTCCAGGCCCTTGGCACGGATCTCCGGACGGGCGTCCTTGACGAGCGACGGCGCCGCGTCCTCGACCGGGACCTCCTCGACCTGCTGCTCGACCTGGACGTCCAGGTTGAACAGGTAGCCGACGGACTCCTCCTTGATGCCCTCCATCATGGCGGTGAACATGTCGAAGCCCTCGCGCTGGTACTCGACCAGCGGGTCGCGCTGCGCCATGGCGCGCAGCCCGATGCCCTCCTGGAGGTAGTCCATCTCGTAGAGGTGCTCGCGCCACTTGCGGTCCAGCACCGACAGGACCACGCGCCGCTCCAGCTCGCGCATGACGTCACCGGAGAGCTGCTCCTCGCGCTCCTCGTACTGCTCGGTGATGTCGTCCTTGACGGTCTCGGCGATGAACTCGGCGGTGATGCCGGCCCGGTCGCCGGCCGCGTCCTCCAGGTCCTCGACGGTGATCTTGATCGGGTAGAGCTGCCCGAAGGCGTTCCACAGCCGGTCCAGGTCCCAGTCCTCGGCGAAGCCGTCCTTCGTCTCGGCCTCGATGTACGCCTCGATCGTGTCGTCCATGAAGTGCCGCACCTGCTCGTGCAGGTCCTCGCCCTCCAGGACGCGGCGGCGCTCGCCGTAGATGACCTCGCGCTGCCGGTTGAGCACCTCGTCGTACTTCAGGACGTTCTTGCGGATCTCGAAGTTCTGCTGCTCGACCTGCGACTGGGCGGACGCGATCGCGCGCGTCACCATCTTGTTCTCGATCGGGACGTCGTCCGGCACATTGGCCATCGACATCACGCGCTCGACCATCTGCGCCTTGAACAGGCGCATCAGGTCGTCACCGAGGGAGAGGTAGAAGCGGGACTCGCCCGGGTCGCCCTGACGGCCGGAGCGGCCGCGCAGCTGGTTGTCGATCCGGCGGGACTCGTGGCGCTCGGTGCCCAGCACGTACAGGCCGCCGAGCTCCTTGACCTCTTCGAACTCGGCCTTCACGGCCGCCTCGGCGCGCTCCAGCGCCGCAGGCAGGTCCGCGGCCCACTCCTCGACGTGCTCGACCGGGTCCAGGCCGCGCTGGCGCAGCTCGGCCTCGGCGAGGTCCTCGGGGTTGCCGCCGAGCTTGATGTCGGTGCCACGGCCGGCCATGTTCGTGGCGACGGTGACCGCGCCCTTGCGGCCGGCCTGGGCGACGATGGACGCCTCCCGGTCGTGCTGCTTGGCGTTCAGCACCTCGTGCGGGACACCGCGCTTGGACAGCTGCGCCGACAGGTACTCGGACTTCGCGACCGAGACGGTGCCGACCAGGACCGGCTGGCCCTTCTCGTGCTTCTCGGCGATGTCCTCGACGACCGCCGCGAACTTCGCCTCTTCCGTGCGGTAGATCAGGTCCGCCCGGTCCAGCCGCGCGAGGTCGCGGTTGGTCGGGATCGGGACGACGCCGAGCTTGTAGATCTGGTGGAACTCGGCGGCCTCGGTCATGGCCGTACCGGTCATGCCGGAGAGCTTGTCGTAGAGGCGGAAGAAGTTCTGCAGGGTGATCGTGGCGAGGGTCTGGTTCTCGTCCTTGATGTCCACCTCTTCCTTCGCCTCGATCGCCTGGTGCATGCCCTCGTTGTAGCGGCGGCCCGCGAGGATACGGCCGGTGTGCTCGTCGACGATCATGACTTCGCCGTCCATGACGACGTAGTCCTTGTCGTTCTTGTAGAGCTCCTTGGCCTTGATCGCGTTGTTCAGGTAACCGACGAGCGGGGTGTTCACCGACTCGTAGAGGTTGTCGATGCCGAGCCAGTCCTCGACCTTGGCGACGCCGCTCTCGTGGATGGCGACCGTGCGCTTCTTCTCGTCGACCTCGTAGTCGCCGGTCTCCTCGACGCCGATGCTGCCGGCCTCGCCCTTGTTCAGCCGCTTCACCAGGCGCGCGAAGTCGGCGTACCACTTGGTCGCCTGGTCGGCGGGGCCGGAGATGATCAGCGGGGTACGGGCCTCGTCCACGAGGATCGAGTCGACCTCGTCGACGATCGCGAAGTTGTGGCCGCGCTGCACCAGCTCGTCCTTCGACCACGCCATGTTGTCGCGCAGGTAGTCGAAGCCGAACTCGTTGTTGGTGCCGTACGTGATGTCGCAGTTGTACATCTCGCGGCGCTGCGCCGGCGACATGTTCGCCAGGATGCAGCCGACCTCGAGGCCGAGGAATTTGTGCACCCGGCCCATCCACTCCGAGTCACGCTCGGCGAGGTAGTCGTTGACGGTGATCAGGTGGACGCCCTTGCCGGAGATCGCGTTCAGGTACGCGGGCAGGGTGCCGACCAGGGTCTTGCCCTCACCGGTGCGCATCTCTGCGACAAAGCCGAGGTGGAGAGCGGCGCCGCCCATCATCTGGACGTCGTAGTGACGCTGGCCGAGCACGCGCTTGGCGGCCTCGCGGACCGTGGCGAACGCCTCGGGAAGCAGGTCGTCGAGGGTCTCGCCGCCCTCGAACCGCTCCTTGTACTCGTCGGTCAGGGCCCGAAGCTCGGCGTCCGTCAGATTGACGAAGTCCTCTTCAATGGAATTGACCTGGTCCGCGATGCGGTGCAGCTTGCGCAGGATCTTGCCTTCGCCTGCACGCATGAGCTTGTTGAAGACGGACACGTAGGCTGGCTCCTTGCCGGTCGGGCCTGGCACGTAATCTCGCGCTGGGCACAGCGGGATGCACTCCGCCGCAACGGCCATCGTAAGCGAGGACACCTGCGGGCCGGGAGGTCCGTCAGCACACCGGTCCACCGTCACCCCGCGTAGTGATACAAATCGCTTTTTCAACCGGCCCGGCGGTCGGCGATACTCCGCTCATGGAGCCGATCACCCTCACCACCGAACGCCTGGTCCTGCGCACGCTGGAGCCGGCCGACGCCGACGCGGTGTACCAGGCCTGCCAGGACCCCGAGATCCCGCGCTGGACCAGCGTCCCGTCGCCGTACACGCGTCAGGACGCGGCGGATTTCACCGGTCCGGTGAGCGCCCAGGGGTGGGCCGACGACATCCTCTACAACTTCGGTGCCTTCACCAGGGACGGCGGGACGCTGGTCGGCTCCATCGGACTGGTGCGGCTCGGCAAGCTGGGCGCGCCCGACCACCAGGCCGAGCTCGGCTACTGGGCGGTCAAGGAGCAGCGCGGCCGCGGGTACACCGCGGAGGCCGGCCTCGCGGTGTGCCGGTGGGCGTTCGCCGACCTCGGCGTGCAGCGGATGGAGTGGTTCGCGGACGCGGGCAACGAGGCGTCGCGCGCGGTCGCCCGCAGGATCGGCTTCGTCATGGAGGGCACCATGCGGGCCAAGATCGTCCACAACGGCACCCGGCGGGACTGCTGGACCGGTTCGCTGCTCCCCTCGGACCTGGGGCTTCCGCTGGCGACGCCTTACCTGCCCTTCCCGGGCGCGTAGGGGACCTCGGCGGCGGGCGGGTGGCGCGCGGGCCGGGGGCGGGTGGCGCACGGGTCGCGGGCGGTGCGAGAGCTCGGGCGGGTGGCGCACGGGCCGGGGGCGGGCGGGTCGCCGGTGGCCCCGGGGCATTGTCAGTGGCGCGTTCTAGGCTCTCCGGCATGACACCGCTGCCCCGCCCCGTAGCCACCCTGTCCGCGGACGATGCCCGCCGGATCACCCTGCGCGCGCAGGGCCTGCTGGGCGTCCCGGACCGGCGCGCCGGGGTCCGCGGTGTGCTGCGCCGGCTGGGAGCGGTCCAGCTCGACACGATCTCCGTCCTGGCACGGTCGCACGAGCTCATTCCGTACGCACGGCTGGGCGCCGTGGGCCGGGACGCCATCGAGAAGGCGTACTGGACCGAGTCGCACGCCTTCGAGTACTGGTCGCACGCCGCCTGCATCCTGCCCATCGAGGAATGGCCGCACTTCGCCTTCCGGCGCCGTGCCCGGCGGGACCGCGGCCACCGCTGGCACGTGCTGGAGGACGCGGACCGCTCGTGCGGCGCCGTGCTGGACCGGCTCAAGGCCGACGGGCCGCTCACGTCCACGGAACTGGGCGGCGCCAAGAACGGCGGCCCCTGGTGGGACTGGTCGGAGACGAAGATCGCGGTGGAGTGGCTGCTCGACACCGGCCAGGTGGTCTGCACCGAGCGGCGCGGCTGGAAGCGCGTCTACGACCTGGCGGAGCGCGCCATCCCGGACGCCCTGCTGCACGACGACATCGATGACGCGGAGTGCATGCGGCGGCTCGTGGCGCAGGCCGGGGCGGCGATGGGCGTGGCCACCCGCGCCGACCTCGCGGACTACCACCGGCTCAAGGGCGAGCAGGTGATGGCGGTGATCGAGGGCTCCGGGCTGGTGCCGGTGGAGGTCGAGGGCTGGGGCAAGCCGGCCTGGGCCGACCCGCTGGTGCTGGACGCCGAGTCCGCCGCGAAGCGCGGCCGGCACCGTACGACCCTGCTGTCCCCGTTCGACTCCCTGATCTGGGACCGGCCGCGCACCGAGCGGATCTTCGGTTTCACCCACCGGCTGGAGGCGTACGTCCCCAAGCCGAAGCGCGTCCACGGCTATTTCGCGATGCCGCTGCTGGCGGGCGGGAATCTGGTGGGCCGGGTGGACCCGGCGCGCGAGGGCAGCACCCTCGTGGCCCGGCAGGTGACGCTCGACGGCCCGAAGGCGGTGCAGCCGGCGGCCGAGGCGATCGCCGAGGCGGCGGGCTGGGTCGGCTGCGTGGAGGCGCGGGTGGAACGGGTGCTGCCGGAAACGCTGCGGAAGCCCCTGGCGGACGCCCTGAACCGGACCCACGACCGCCGCTGACCCGGCCGCCCGTCACCCCCGGCCCGGCGCCGGCGCCGTCTCCTGCCTGCTACCGGCTACCGGCTTCCGCTACCGGACTTCGACTACCGGATTTCGAGGATCTTCTCGCGCATCGCGTAGACCACGGCCTCCATCCTGGAGTGCAGCTGCAGCTTCTCCAGGATGTTGCGCACGTGGTTCTTCACGGTGTTCTCGCTGATGAACAACTGCTTGGCGATGTCACGGTTGTTCAGACCGGTCGCCACGAGCTTGAGCACTTCCAGCTCCCGGTCGGTGAGCCGCGGCGCGGGCACCAGCCGCCGCTCGTCGGTCCGCTGGATCATCGACTTGAACTCGGTGAGGAGCTTGGACGCCATCGAAGGACTGATCTGCGACTGGCCGTCGGCGACCGCGCGGATGGCGGTGGCGACCTCGTCCGTGGAGATCTCCTTGAGCAGATATCCCGTCGCGCCGGCCTTGATCGCTTCGTAGAGGTCGGCCTCTTCATCGCTTATCGTCAACATGATGATCTTGGCGCTGGGGGCGACCTCCTTGATCGAGGTGCAGGCCTCGATACCGCCGCGCCTGGGCATCCGGACGTCCATCAGCACGATGTCCGGCAGCAGGTCGGCGGCCTTCTCCACCGCCTCGGCGCCGTCCCCCGCCTCGCCGATGACCTGGATGTCCTCCTCCTGCGCGAGGACGATCTCCAGCCCCCGCCGGAACAGGGCGTGGTCGTCGACGACCAGTACCCGGATGGGCTCCTTGCGGAGCGCCTCCAGGTGGTCTCGCGCAGGGGCGTGCCCCTCGTCGCTGATGTCTGCGGGCTCGAAGCTGTCCGGCATCAGATCCTCCCCCTCAGGCCAGAGTTGGCAGCTTGACCCATGCTTTCATGATTGGGGCCTGTCCGGGGCGCGGCGTCGCCCCCGGGAAAGCCCCCGGGGGCGACGCCATCCATGATGCGTTTCAGCTGGAAATCAGCGGCGTAGCGCGCCGCCCGCGCCTGCGGGCGCCTCCTCGGCGGACGGGTCCGCCTTCAGGTGAAGGACTCCGTAGTCGTAGCCGTGCCGCCGGTAGACGACACTCGGTGAGCCCGTGTCGGAGTCGATGAACAGATAGAAGTCGTGCCCGACCAGCTCCATCTCGTAGAGAGCCTGATCGAGCGCCATCGGCGCCGCGGCGTGCGTCTTCTCGCGCACCACCAGCGGGCCGTCCCCCTGTACCTCGAGCGACCCGATCCGGGTCGTCGGTACGGTGTTCTCCGCGGCCGGTTCGGGCGCCGAGCCGTTCAGCTCGCCGGTCAGCGAGGCTGTGGCCTGGGCGACGCTGAGGGGTGTACGCCCTCCGCCGTGATGCACCCGGCGCTTGTCGGCCGCCTTGCGCAGCCGCGCCTCCAACTTGGCCACCGCGAGGTCGAGCGCGGCATACGGATCGGCCGCAGAGGCCTCGGCTCGCACCACGGGGCCGCGGGTGTTCAGTGTGATCTCCACCCGGTCGGAACGGTCCGACTGGCGGGGGTTGAGCTCTTTGGACACCTCGACGTCAAGGCTGATCACCTTGCCATCGAGCTTCTGGATCTTGTCCAGCTTCTCGGTCACGTGCTTACGGAACCGATCAGGCACGTCGGTCTTGCGGCCCTTGATGACGATGTCCACTCAGAACTCCGTTCCGGATCGCTCCGAACACGCGGAGCGCATCCCATTCGCTTAGGCCGAGCGGGCACCTGTCCCGTCCGGCGCTGCGTCAGCTGCTGCTTCTCCTGCCCCGGAATTCCCCGGAGCCACCGAAGCGGCCGCTTTCACCTCCTTCTCCCCCACCAGCAAGATCAACACCCCATGATGTTCACCTTGCCTCACAACCGAACATAGTCCTGGAGAGCGGAGGTCGGCATCCCCAGCATCGGTATACCTCCGTTCGGGTGAACGCCCGGCTGTACTAGCTGCAACGATGTGTTTCAGGCCAAAGTTCCGTTTCCACCGGCCCCGCGACGACCGCCGCACCGGCGATGCGGCCGCCCGCCGCCTCCACCGCCCGCGCCGCCGCGGCCAGCGACGCCCCGGTCGTCATCAGGTCGTCCACCAGCACCACAGGGGCCACCTCCAGCAGCCTGTGACCACTGCCGGTGACCACCACGGCACCCGACAGGTTCTCCAGCCGCTCGCGGCCGCCCAGCCGCGCCTGGTCGGCGACCGCCCGCCGCTGGCGCAGCACCGCGGCCACCCGCGCCCGCCGCCCCGACCGGCGCAGCTCGCCGGCCGCGCACCGCGCGATCCGCCGGGTCGCGTCATGCCCCCGGGCCGCGACCGTCCGCCGCGCGGAGGGCACCGGCACCAGCAGCAACGGCCCCACGGTGTCCACCTTGAGCACCGCACCGGCCAATGCCGCGCCCAGGGGTCGTGCCAGCCCCAGAGCGCCGCGTTCCTTGTGCGCGAGCACCACCGCCCGCACCTCGTCCGCATACGTCGCCGCGGCGTGGACCTCCGGCAGCCCGCCCGGCGCCGGATCCGGCAGCACCCGCCGCACGGCCGCCCCGTCCGGCGAGCCCAGCAGCTCTCCGCACGCACCGCACAGTGCCGTGCGCGGGAGACCGCATCCCGCGCAGTCGACCGGCAGGACCAGTCCGGTGAACTCCCGCCACCACGCCCGCATGGCCACCACTGTGCCCGCTGCGGGATCCCTCCACCAGACCCCCGCCCAGCCTGTGGAAAACCCCGCGCGGGCGGACCGCGGCGGAGCCCGCACGGGATGCCCGGCAGGGCCTGGAGCCCTCACCGGGCGTCGCACCAGGCCCTCGGCGAAGGTGCCGCGGCGCGCCGGACGTCAGCCCGGGTAGACCGGCCCGATGCCCTTCGCCGCGATCTGCTTCCAGCTCGCGTCCAGCGTCAACAGCCGGTAGATACCGCCCTTGTACGCCGCCAGCAGCGGCTTCGTCTGGTCCTCCGACGCCGCCACCGAGGCCGCGTCACTGATGCCCGGCAGGGCGGGCGTGGACGGCAGTGAGCCGTCCGTGTTCATGTACTGGATCTGCTGCAGGCCACCCGATTCGGTACCGACCACCAGCAGCCGGCTGCCGCCCGCCCAGGACGCGGCGGTGACGTCCTCCAGCTGCGGAGTCACGCCCTTCAGCGCCGTCACCGTGATCACGGGCGTCTGCGCCGTCCCCCCGCGCTCGATCCGGCCGAGCTTCAGCGCCGTCCGGCCGTCCTTCTTCACCAGCATCGCGATCCGCGTCCCGTCCGGCGCCACGCGCAGCGACTGGATCCGCCCGTCGCCGAGATCCGGCACCGGCACCTCGTAGGGATCGCCCGTGCCGTCGCGCAGCATCATCAGCCGGGACCGCGGTCCGTCGCGGTCGGCCACCCACAGGTTGCCGTACCCGTCCCAGCTGGGTGCGCTCAGACCGTCGTTCACGGCGTGCGCGGCGCTGGTCAGCACCACCCGGCCGGGGTCGACGGAGCTCTTGGAGATGTTCGCGACGATCAGCTCGCGCCCGCCGGTCCTGACCCCGGCCGCGTACTGCTCGTCCCGCTTCACCGCGGCCGACACCAGTTTCGCGGTGGACCCGCCGAGCACGCCCGGCACGGTATCCGCCGACGAACTGTTGTCGTCGGGCAGCGCGACGAGCTGCTGGTGGTCGTCGATGAAGAACTGCCGGGGCGACACCCCGCTCAGCGTCTCCGGCAGATACGGCTTGGCCCGTTCGTCCGAAAGGGTGCACGCCGAATCGCCGTTCGCGCGCTGCACCTCCACCGAGGTGATCTTCGTCGCCGACTGGCTCTGCGCCGTGGGCAGCAGCTGCGCGGCCAGCCGCTGGCACTGCGCCGCGTCCATCCGGTCCGCCATCGCGTTCAGCCGCACCCGCAGATGCTGCGAGTCGTCGAGGGAGACGCCGTGGTCCGTGTCCTTGTTGTAGAGCGCCACGCCCTTGGGCGCCGCGGAGCGCACCACGGGACCGAGCCAGTCGGTCGGGCCGCCGAGCATCGCCGAGACCGCCGACTCCAGCGAATTTATCCGCCGCCGCAGATACACCGGGTCGGCCACCAGCGTCGGCGAGCCCGCACCGGGGTTCCCGAGGTTGGCGAAGTAGTACATGTTGACGGAGTGGTAGATCCGCTGGAAGTCGGAGTCGGTGAGCACCAGCCCGTTGTCGACCGAGTCGATCCGCCACTCGTTCTTCTCCTTCACCAGCTGGAAGGAGGTGTGGAACGTCGTTCCGTCACCCGAGGTGTAGGCGTGCTTCTCGTCCACCGCCGCGACCTGCGTACCGCTCAGCCCGAACGTGTGGAAACCCTCCTTGCGCGCCGTCCCGGCCTGCTCCTCGACCGGCGACGGGCCGCCCGACAGGACCGTGATCTTCGCGAACGGGTCCCAGCGCTGGGCCATCGACGTCGTCAGGTACTCCTTGGCCGTCGCGTACTCGGCCTCGTCACTGGTGGTCGCCTCCAGGAAGCCGCGCACGATCTGGTCGGGGTACTCGCCGGGCTGCGGCTTGATCCCGAGCACCTGCACCTGCTGGTCCGAGTCGGCGCTCTGCTCCCCGGCGACCCTGTGCACCTCGCCGCTGCCCGGCATCGACGCGCATCCCGCGAGCAGCACCGCGCAGACCACCGGCACCCACACCCGGGCCTGCCGGCCGCCCCAGCGGGTCCGCCGCTCCCCCATCGCCCGCATCAGCGTTCGTCCTCCCGTGCAGAGTCTCCTGGGGCACCCGACTCGTGCCCCACCACCCGCGACCCGTTCCCGGGCAGCGCCGCGGGGTTCGCGGACGGCGGCCGCGCCGGTGCCGACGGCATGGGCGGCAGCGCGGGCGACAGCGGGGAGGTGCGGGGCATCGGCGGGGCGTCCGGCCGCGGCGGCGCACCGGAAGCGTTCAGGCCGCGATTGCGCCGGGAGTCCTCGGGCTCCAGCGCGATCGGTGAGCCGCGCAGGCTCTCGCCCGCGGTACGCGGCAGCGTCATGCGGAACTGCGAGCCGCCGCCGGGCTCGCCCCATGCCTGCAGCCACCCGCCGTGCAGCCGGGCGTCCTCCACCGCGATCGACAGGCCGAGGCCCGTTCCGCCGGTGGTACGGGCCCGCGCCGGATCGGCGCGCCAGAATCGGTTGAACACCCGGGTCGCCTCACCGGGTTTGAGGCCCACGCCGTAGTCCCGCACCGCGACCGCGACCGCCCCGTCGGCCGTCGCCAGCCGGATCACCACATCGCGGCCCTCACCGTGCTCCACGGCGTTGACCACGAGGTTGCGCAGGACGCGCTCGACCCGGCGCGGGTCGGCCTCCGCTATCACCGGCTGCTCGTCGCCCCTGACGATCACCCGGCTGCCCTTGCGTTCGGACAGCGGCTCGGCGGCGTCCACCACACGCCGCACCACGTCCCGCAGGTCGATCGGTTCGGCGGACAGGTCCGCGGCGCCCGCGTCGAACCGGCTGATCTCCAGCAGGTCGGACAGCAGCCCCTCGAACCGGTCGAGCTGGCTGCCGAGCAGTTCCGCGGAGCGCGCGGTCACCGGATCGAAGTCCTCGCGGGCGTCATGGATGACATCCGCGGCCATCCGGACGGTGGTGAGCGGTGTGCGCAGCTCGTGCGAGACGTCCGAGACGAAGCGGCGCTGCAGCCGGGACAACTCCTCCAGCTGCTGGATCTTGATCTGCAGGGTCTGCGCCATCTTGTTGAAGGACTCGCCGAGCCGTGCGATGTCGTCCTCGCCCGAGACCTTCATCCGCTCCTGGAGCCGGCCGGCGGCGAGCCGCTCGGAGATCCCGGCGGCCATCCGGACGGGGGTCACGACCTGGCGGGTGACCAGCCAGGCGATGGCCCCGAGCAGCACCACGACGAAGATCCCCGCGGTCGCCAGGGTGCGCTTGACCAGGCCGAGGGTCGTCTCCTCCTGATCGAACGGGAAGAGGTAGTAGAGCTGGTACGGCTTGCCGTTCACATCGCTCATCCGCTTGCCGATGACCAGCGCGTTCTCCGGCCGCGGATCGTTCTCCCGCTTGATCGTCGCGTAGGTCTCCTGCGACCCGGAACGGGTCTCCACGCTGTCGCGCAGATCCTGCGGAATGCTGTCGTCGGGCAGCACCAGGCCCGAGGTGCGCGGGCCGCGGGCATCGGCTCCGTCGCCGGTCCCGGGGCTGAGCGCGACAACCGAGTAGACGCCCTTGCCACCACTGGCGAGCTGGCCGACCAGATTGTTCAGCCAAGTGCCGGAGTCGATCATTCCGCGGGTGGTCCCACCACCCGCGACCGGAACGGCGTCCCGCTCCTTCTCCTTGTCGGCCTGCGCCTGCGCCACGGAGAACCCACCGCTCGCCTGGCCGCGCGACGCCTGTTCCTTCGCGTCGAGCAGGCCGTTCTTCACCTGTCCGATGACGACCACGCCCAGCAGCAGCACGACGCCCAGCGACATCAGCAGCGTCACCGCCACCACCCGCAGCTGGATGTTGCGCCGCCACAGCCGGACAGCGGGCAGCAGCGGACGGCGTGCCCAGCGCACGCACGAGCGCAGCACCGGCAGCAGACCGCTCAGCGGGTCCGCATGCCGGCTCTCCAAGCGCTCACGCTCGTACGACGCCGACATGTCAGCCCGGACCGGCCTTGTAGCCGACGCCGCGGACGGTCACCACGATCTCGGGACGCTCGGGGTCCTGCTCGACCTTGGAGCGCAGCCGCTGGACGTGCACGTTGACCAGCCGGGTGTCGGCCGCGTGCCGGTATCCCCACACCTGCTCCAGCAGCACCTCGCGGGTGAACACCTGCCAGGGCTTGCGGGCGAGCGCGACCAGCAGGTCGAACTCCAGCGGGGTCAGCGCGATCGGCTGGCCCTCCCGCTTGACGGAGTGCCCGGCCACGTCGATGACGAGGTCACCGATCGCGAGCTGCTCGGGCGTCGGCTCCTCCGCCCGCCGCAACCGGGCCCGGACGCGTGCGACCAGCTCCTTCGGCTTGAACGGCTTGACGACGTAGTCGTCGGCGCCGGACTCCAGGCCCACCACGATGTCGACGGTGTCGCTCTTCGCGGTGAGCATGACGATAGGTACCCCGGACTCCGCGCGGATCAGCCGGCATACATCGATGCCGTCCCGACCCGGGAGCATGAGGTCGAGGAGAACCAGATCAGGCTTGGTCTCCCGGAAAGCGGCAAGGGCCTTGTCACCGTCTGCTACGAACGACGGCTCAAAACCTTCACCACGCAGCACGATGCCGAGCATCTCGGACAGTGCGGTGTCGTCATCGACGACCAGGACTCGACCCTTCATTGCATCATCATCCCATTGTCGTAACCGTTTGATCGACCAGCGTGTTAATAGTCACCCCATCCACGGGCGTGTCTGCGCAGGTCAGCGGTCGGCCTGCGGTATCACGCCCCGTTGAAAAATGGCGTATACGTCACTCCGGTACTGCGCACAGACGCCAGTGCATGATCTCGCCACTGACCGTGCAACCGTGCGCCAGAGCCAGGGGACAGGTTACGCAGCGCAAGCGGCCCACCGACCCGGCCGTCACTCCGCCCGGGGAGCGCACATCACCCTGAGTGCGTCCGCCGTGACGGGAGAAACCACGCCCCGCTCTGTGACGATGGCCGTGATCAACTCCGGCGGCGTGACATCGAACGCGGGGTTGTACGCCTGAGCGCCCAGCGGGGACCCCAGATCCGTCACCTCATGGCCCGGACGCTGCTCCACCTCGATCGCGGCCCCGTCCGGAGTCGCCAGGTCCACGGTCGTGCACGGTGCCACCACGATGAACGGCACGTTGTGATAGCGGGCGAGCACGGCCAGCGGATAGCTGCCGATCTTGTTCGCCGTCGAGCCGTCGGCGGCGATGCGGTCCGCGCCGATCAGCACCGCGTCCACCTCGCCCGCGGCGAAGAGCGAACCGGCCGCGTTGTCGGTGAGCACGGTGTACGGCATACCGGCGCGAGCCGCCTCGTACGCGGTCAGCCGGGCGCCCTGGAGCAGCGGACGGGTCTCGTCGACCCACAGCCGGCGCAGCTCACCGGCCCGGTGCACCGCCAGCACGACGGCGAGCGCCGTGCCCTCGCCGCCGGAGACCAGAGCCCCGGTGTTGCAGTGCGTCAGGATCCGATAGCCACCGCCCGGCGCCAGCTCCGCCAGCACCTCGGCACCGCGGCGGGCCATGGACGCACTCGCCGCCGCGTCCTCGGCATGCACCGCACGGGCCTCGGCGAGCACCGCGGTCGCCGCCGCCTCCAGGCCGTCGGGCAGCGCCGCCCGGTACACGTCCACAGCCCGGCGCACCCCGTACGCCAGGTTGACGGCGGTCGGCCGGGCAGCCGCGAGCAGGTCCGCCGCCTCGTCCACGTCATAGCCGCGCGCCGCGGCGAGGGCCACTCCATAGGCCCCGGCGATCCCCAGAAGCGGTGCGCCCCGCACCGCGAGATCGCGGATCGCCCGCACCAGCGCCTGCACATCGGTGCAGACCAGCTCCACCTCCTCGGCCGGCAGCCGGGTCTGGTCGAGGAGCACCAGCACCGGTCCTTCCGGCGGCTCCTCCCATCGGAGCGCGGGAATGGCAACGGCCGCCGGTATCGAGAACTGATCACCCATCCGCCCAGTCTGCCCTGCCGGGCCCCACCGATGGCAGCCCATGGCACGATGGCCAGCACACTGAACGCAGGCGAAGGGGCAGCAGCGATGAACGACACTCCGGGCTGGGCATCGCCCGGATCCTCCGACTCCAACGAGCCGGAGCGCGGCGACACTCCCCAGGCACCACCCCCACCCCCGGCTCCGCAGGACGCGGCTCCGAACTGGTCCAAGCAGCAGCCCCCGCCCAACCAGTGGTCCGCGCCGGCCGGCGGCGGCTGGGGCAGCCCGCCTCCGCCGCCCCCGCAGCCCGGCCCCGGCTGGGGCGGTGCCCCGGGCGGCTGGCAGTCGGCGGCCTGGGGCAGGCCCCCGGCGGCCAAGCCCGGTGTGATCCCGCTCCGCCCGCTGGGCGTCGGTGAGATCCTCGACGGCGCGGTCTCCACCATGCGCGCCCACTGGCGGGTCGTGCTGGGCATCTCCCTGGCCGTCGCCCTGGTCACCCAGGCCGTACTCGTCGTCCTCCAGGGCCTGTTCCTGAACGAGAACTCGGACTTCAACCAGGTACAGAAGGACCCGAACGCGACATCCGGCGAGATCCTGCGCTCGGCCGGCGGCGCGCTCGCCGGTTCCGGCATCGCGGCCCTGATCAGCCTGCTCGCCATGATCTTCGCGACCGCGATGCTCACCATGGTCATCAGCCGCGCCGTACTCGGACGACCGGTCACCACCGGCGAAGCCTGGCGGGACTCCCGTCCCCAGCTGCTGCGCCTGCTCGGACTGACCCTGCTGCTCCCCCTGATCGCCCTGCTGATCATCGCGGCGGGCACCGTGCCGGGCATCGTGATCATCGCCCTGGGCGGCACCGGCGGCGGTATCGCCCTCGCCGTGATCGGCGGCCTCGCCGCCTCCGTCGTCGCGATCTGGCTGTGGGTCCGCTGGAGCCTCGCCTCTCCCACCCTCATGCTGGAGAAGCAGGGCGTCATCACGTCCATGAAGCGCTCCATGAAACTGGTCCGCGGCGCCTGGTGGCGGATCCTCGGCGTCCAGTTGCTCGCCTGGGTCCTGGTCACCATCGTCTCCGGGATCATCCAGACTCCGTTCACCCTGATCGCCGGGGCCGTCAGCGGAGACGGCATGACCTCCTTCATGTCCCAGGACGCGAACCTCGGCTGGACCTTCCTCATCGTCACCGCCATCGGCGGCGTCATCGGCACTGCCATCACCCTCCCCATCAGCGCGGGCGTCACCGCCCTGCTCTACATGGACCAGCGCATCCGCCGCGAGGCCCTCGACATCGAACTGGCCCGCGCCGCAGGCCTCCCCGGCTACGGCGACACCCGGACCCCGGACCGCACCACTTCCGAGAGCTGACCCCAGGTGTCGGGGGACGCACCGGTCACCACCCCGCGCGACGCCGCCCGCGAAGCGGCCGAGCACGAGCTGTCCAAGGGGATCTACCACCAGCACGACCCGAGCCTGTTCCAGCGCGCCCTGGACTGGTTCTGGGAGAAGGTCGGCGACCTGCTGACCGTGGCCTCCGGCGCCACCCCGGGCGGCGGGGTGGGGCTGCTGGCCATCGTCCTCACCGTCGTCCTGCTGCTGGTCGCCCTGCGCTGGCGGCTCGGCAAAGTACGCCAGCACTCCACCAGCGGACCCGGCCTGTTCGGCGACCGCACCCGCACCGCCGCAGAACACCGAACAGCCGCCGAACAGCACGCCGCCGCCCGCAGATGGACCGAGGCGTCCCAGGAACGGATGCGCGCCCTCGTCCGCGCCCTGGAGGAACGGACCGTCCTGGACCCGCGTCCCGGCCGTACCGCCGACGAAGCCGCCGCGGACGCCGGACGCGCCCTGCCCGACCAGGCCACCGAACTGGGCGACGCCGCCCGGCTCTTCGACGACCTCACCTACGGCGGCCGCACCGGCACCGAGCAGACGTACGCGCTCCTGCGCGACCTCGACAGCCGGCTGCAGCGCGCCAAACCCCAGTTCGCCGACGCCGGGGACGCCCGCCCATGACCACTCCCCTCTCCCCGGCACCCGCCCCGCCGGCCACCTCCGCCGCCGATCCGGCCGGCAACACCGCTGGCACCTCGGTCTCTCCCACGGCCCGCCAGCTGTGGACCCGCTCGCGCGCCCTGCTGGCAGCCGCGCTCGCCGTCCTCATCTTCGGCATCGGCTATGCCGCGCTGCGCTCCGGCGAAAGCCACGGAGCACTGGACCCCCGGTCCGCCGACCCCGCGGGCAGCAGAGCCGTCGCCCAACTCCTCGCGGCCCAGGGCGTCACCACCACCGTCGTGACCACCACCGACGAAGCCATCGCCGCGCTCGGCACGGACACCACCCTGCTCGTGGCCGTCCCCGACCTGCTCACCCCACATCAGCAGTCCCTCCTCCACAGCGCCGCCGAACACTCCGGCGGCCGTACGGTTCTCGTCTCCCCCGGCCCCTCCGCGGCCGAAGCGCTCGCTCCCGGCGTCCAGGCACTCGCGCCCACCGGCACCCGGACCCTCGCCCCCCAGTGCTCGCTGCCCAGTGCCACCCGCGCCGGCGACGTCGAGCTCGGCGGCGCCGAGTACACGACCTCCGTCCCCGGCGCCAACAGC
Source organism: Streptomyces sp. RKAG293 (assembly GCF_023701745.1). Taxonomy (NCBI): domain Bacteria; kingdom Bacillati; phylum Actinomycetota; class Actinomycetes; order Kitasatosporales; family Streptomycetaceae; genus Streptomyces; species Streptomyces sp. RKAG293. Next base: position 3,783,474 of record NZ_JAJOZB010000001.1, read on the forward strand.
TGCTACCCCAGCGGCGGCAACCCCACCCTGATCCGACTGCCTGGCACCGGCACCGGCGACACCGTCGTCCTCGGCTCCGCCGGACTCCTCACCAACGACCGCCTCGACGAGCAGGGCAACGCCTCCCTCGCCCTCCAACTCCTCGGCGCCCACCCCGAACTGGTCTGGTACCTCCCCTCCCTCAGCGACACCTCCGCGCTCGACGGCGAGCGCAAGAGCTTCTTCGACCTCATCCCCGACGGCTGGAGCTGGGGCCTCCTCCAACTGCTGATCGCCGCCGTCGTCACCGCCCTCTGGAGAGCCCGCCGACTCGGCCCCGTCATCGCCGAACGGCTCCCCGTAGCCGTGCACGCCTCCGAAGCCACCGAAGGCCGCGCCCGCCTCTACCGCCGGGCCAACGCCCGCGCCAGGGCCGCCGAAGCACTGCGCCAGGCAACCCGCGACCGGCTCGCACCGATCGTCGGCATCTCCCCGGCACCCGCCCCCGAGGCCCTCATCGCCGCCGTCGCCGCCCTCCTCGGCGGCCCCGGCGCCGGCGGCCCGGATCCCGACCCGGGCACGCTCCTCTACGGCCCGCCCCCATCCGACGACGCGGCCCTGCTGCGTCTGGCCGACGACCTCGACGCCCTTGAGCGCCGCATCACTTCCACAGAGAGGTACGCAACTCCGTGAGCGCCCCGACAGCCGACAGTGCCCGCACCTCACTCGAGGCCCTGCGCACCGAAATCGCCAAGGCCGTCGTCGGCCAGGACGCAGCAGTCACCGGCCTGGTGGTGGCGCTGCTGTGCCGTGGCCATGTCCTCCTGGAAGGCGTCCCCGGAGTCGCCAAGACCCTCCTGGTCCGCGCCCTGGCAGCTTCGCTCCAACTGGAGACCAAGCGCGTCCAGTTCACGCCCGACCTCATGCCCGGCGACGTCACCGGCTCCCTCGTCTACGACGCCCGCACCGCCGAGTTCTCCTTCCAGCCGGGCCCGGTGTTCACCAACCTCCTGATCGCCGACGAGATCAACCGCACCCCGCCCAAGACCCAGGCCTCCCTCCTCGAAGCGATGGAGGAACGCCAGGTATCGGTCGACGGCACTCCGCGCCCCCTCCCCGACCCGTTCCTGGTCGCGGCCACCCAGAACCCGGTCGAGTACGAGGGCACCTATCCCCTCCCCGAAGCCCAACTCGACCGATTCCTGCTGAAGCTGATCCTTCCGCTCCCCTCCCGAGCCACCGAGATAGACGTCCTCACCCGGCACGCGGAAGGCTTCAACCCCCGGGACCTCGCGGGCGCCGGCCTGCGGCCGGTGGCGGGCCCCGACGACCTCGAAGCCGCCCGCTCCGCCGTCGCCAAGACGTCCGTCTCCCCCGAGATCACCGGCTACATCGTCGACCTCTGCAGAGCCACCCGAGAATCCCCCTCCTTCAGCCTCGGAGTGTCACCGCGCGGTGCGACCGCCCTGCTGGCGACCTCCCGCGCCTGGGCCTGGCTCACCGGCCGGGACTACGTCACTCCCGACGACGTCAAGGCCCTCGCCCTGCCCACCCTCCGCCACCGGGTGCAACTCCGGCCCGAGGCCGAGATGGAGGGGGTGACGGCCGACTCGGTCATCACCGCGATCCTCGCCCACGTCCCCGTGCCCCGCTAGGCCGGCAGGAACAGCCCATGGCACTCACCGGACGCACCGCCCTTCTCGCCGCACTCGGCGCCCTCGCCGTCGGCGTGCTGCTCCCCGGCTGGAGCGGCATCCTCGCTGTCGAAGGCGTCCTTCTGCTCGGAATTCTGTGCGATCTCGCGCTCGCCGCGCCAGTGCGAAAGCTCCATTTCACTCGAATCGGTGACACATCCGTTCGACTCGGTGAGACCGCGAACGTCACGCTGACCGTCACCAACCCCGGCCGCCGGCCGCTGCGCGCCCTGCTGCGCGACTCCTGGCCGCCCAGCAGCTGGCACCCGGGCACCGAAGTGGCCGCGTCCCGGCACCGGTTGGTGGTACCGCCGGGCGAACGCCGCCGCGTCACGACGGTGCTGCACCCGACCCGCCGCGGCGACCGCCAGGCCGAACGCGTCATCGTGCGCTCGCACGGTCCACTCGGCCTCGCCGCCCGCCAGGGCTCGCACAGCATCCCGTGGACCGTCCGCGTCCTGCCGCCCTTCACCAGCCGCAAGCACCTGCCGTCCCGGCTGGCACGGCTCCGCGAACTCGACGGCCGCACCTCACTTCTGATCCGCGGTCAGGGCACCGAGTTCGACTCGCTGCGCGAATACATCCCCGGCGACGACACCCGCTCCATCGACTGGCGCGCGAGCGCCCGCCGCACGACCGTCGCCGTACGCACCTGGCGACCGGAACGCGACCGGCACATCCTCATCGTGCTCGACACCAGCCGCACTTCGGCGGGCCGGGTCGGCGACGCTCCCCGCCTCGACGCCGCCATGGATGCCGCGCTGCTGCTCGCCGTCCTCGCCGGACGGGCCGGCGACCGTGTGGACCTCCTCGCCTACGACCGCCGCATCCGCGCCTCCGTCCAGGGCAGCAGCACCACCGACATGCTTCCGGCCCTCGTCAACGCGATGGCGCCGATCGAACCCGAACTGGTCGAGTCCGACGCCAGGGGCCTGGCCGCCGCGATCATGCAGCGCGCCCCACGCCGTTCCCTCGTGGTCCTGCTCACGGGCCTCGACGCGGCCCCCATGGAAGAGGGCCTGCTCCCCGTTCTCCCCCAGCTCACCCATCGGCACGAGGTCCTCATCGCGTCCGTGGCGGACCCCCGCATCGAGGAAATGGTCCGGGGCCGCGGCACGCTGGACGCCGTCTACGCGGCAGCGGCCGCGGAACAGGCGCGCGCCGAACGCCGCCGCACCAGCCAGCGCCTCTCCCGCCACGGCATCACCGTCGTCGACGCCCCACCCACGGACATCGCCCCCGCCCTGGCGGACGCGTACCTGTCCCTGAAGGCCGCCGGCCGCCTCTAGCGATGTGACCGCTTGGGTTCACCGGGGAGTACGAGCCCGGATCCCAGCGGTTCGAGGTCCTCGCAGACGCGGAGAACCCGGATCTCTTCCACCTGAACGAGGCCTACGCCGACGTCGACGGGTTCAGCGCCCACGCCGGTGGCCCGTACTTTGAACCGCTGCAAACGGCACGAGATCGATACGCCTGCCGGCAGCACCGCTGGACCGGCACCGACAACGCAAAGAAGCCCCCAGGCAATAGCCTGGGGGCTTCTTCTCAAAAATTGTTCGGCGGCGTCCTACTCTCCCACAGGGTCCCCCTGCAGTACCATCGGCGCTGAAAGGCTTAGCTTCCGGGTTCGGAATGTAACCGGGCGTTTCCCTAACGCTATGACCACCGAAACACTATGAAGTTAACCAACCGGGTGTTATCACGGTTCGTTACTTCAGAACTACACAGTGGACGCGAAGCAAAAATAGTTAGACAAGCCCTCGGCCTATTAGTACCAGTCAGCTCCACCCGTTACCGGGCTTCCACATCTGGCCTATCAACCCAGTCGTCTACTGGGAGCCTTAACCCCTCAAAGGGGGTGGGAATACTCATCTCGAAGCAGGCTTCCCGCTTAGATGCTTTCAGCGGTTATCCTTTCCGAACGTAGCCAACCAGCCGTGCCCTTGGCAGGACAACTGGCACACCAGAGGTTCGTCCGTCCCGGTCCTCTCGTACTAGGGACAGCCCTTCTCAATATTCCTGCGCGCGCAGCGGATAGGGACCGAACTGTCTCACGACGTTCTAAACCCAGCTCGCGTACCGCTTTAATGGGCGAACAGCCCAACCCTTGGGACCGACTCCAGCCCCAGGATGCGACGAGCCGACATCGAGGTGCCAAACCATCCCGTCGATATGGACTCTTGGGGAAGATCAGCCTGTTATCCCCGGGGTACCTTTTATCCGTTGAGCGACGGCGCTTCCACAAGCCACCGCCGGATCACTAGTCCCGACTTTCGTCCCTGCTCGACCCGTCAGTCTCACAGTCAAGCTCCCTTGTGCACTTACACTCAACACCTGATTGCCAACCAGGCTGAGGGAACCTTTGGGCGCCTCCGTTACTCTTTAGGAGGCAACCGCCCCAGTTAAACTACCCACCAGACACTGTCCCTGATCCGGATCACGGACCGAGGTTAGACATCCAGCACGACCAGAGTGGTATTTCAACGACGACTCCACCATGGCTGGCGCCATGACTTCACAGTCTCCCACCTATCCTACACAAGCCGAACCGAACACCAATATCAAGCTATAGTAAAGGTCCCGGGGTCTTTCCGTCCTGCTGCGCGAAACGAGCATCTTTACTCGTAGTGCAATTTCACCGGGCCTATGGTTGAGACAGTCGAGAAGTCGTTACGCCATTCGTGCAGGTCGGAACTTACCCGACAAGGAATTTCGCTACCTTAGGATGGTTATAGTTACCACCGCCGTTTACTGGCGCTTAAGTTCTCAGCTTCGCCACACCGAAATGTGACTAACCGGTCCCCTTAACGTTCCAGCACCGGGCAGGCGTCAGTCCGTATACATCGCCTTACGGCTTCGCACGGACCTGTGTTTTTAGTAAACAGTCGCTTCTCGCTGGTCTCTGCGGCCACCCCCAGCTCAGGAAGCAAGTTCCCTCACCAGTTGTGGCCCCCCTTCTCCCGAAGTTACGGGGGCATTTTGCCGAGTTCCTTAACCATAGTTCACCCGAACGCCTCGGTATTCTCTACCTGACCACCTGAGTCGGTTTAGGGTACGGGCCGCCATGAAACTCGCTAGAGGCTTTTCTCGACAGCATAGGATCATCCACTTCACCACAATCGGCTCGGCATCAGGTCTCAGACTCAATGTGTGACGGATTTGCCTATCACACGTCCTACACCCTTACCCCGGGACTACCACCGCCCGGGCTGGACTACCTTCCTGCGTCACCCCATCGCTTACCTACTACAGAATCGGGTCGCCGGCTCCACCACTCCCCTCAACTCCGAAGAGATCAGGGCGGCTTCACGGGCTTAGCATCCTCTGGTTCGATACTGGGCGTTTCAAAGCGGGTACCGGAATATCAACCGGTTGTCCATCGACTACGCCTGTCGGCCTCGCCTTAGGTCCCGACTTACCCTGGGCAGATCAGCTTGACCCAGGAACCCTTAGTCAATCGGCGCACACGTTTCCCACGTGTGTATCGCTACTCATGCCTGCATTCTCACTCGTGTACCGTCCACGACTGGCTTCCGCCGCCGCTTCACCCGGCACACGACGCTCCCCTACCCATCCCCGCACCCGTTAGGGCTTCGCACGGGAATGACACGACTTCGGCGGTACGCTTGAGCCCCGCTACATTGTCGGCGCGGAATCACTTGACCAGTGAGCTATTACGCACTCTTTCAAGGATGGCTGCTTCTAAGCCAACCTCCTGGTTGTCTCTGCGACTCCACATCCTTTCCCACTTAGCGTACGCTTAGGGGCCTTAGTCGATGCTCTGGGCTGTTTCCCTCTCGACCATGGAGCTTATCCCCCACAGTCTCACTGCCGCGCTCTCACTTACCGGCATTCGGAGTTTGGCTAAGGTCAGTAACCCGGTAGGGCCCATCGCCTATCCAGTGCTCTACCTCCGGCAAGAAACACGCGACGCTGCACCTAAATGCATTTCGGGGAGAACCAGCTATCACGGAGTTTGATTGGCCTTTCACCCCTAACCACAGGTCATCCCCCAGGTTTTCAACCCTGGTGGGTTCGGTCCTCCACGAAGTCTTACCTCCGCTTCAACCTGCCCATGGCTAGATCACTCCGCTTCGGGTCTTGGGCGCGCGACTCATTCGCCCTATTCGGACTCGCTTTCGCTACGGCTACCCCACACGGGTTAACCTCGCCACACACCGCAAACTCGCAGGCTCATTCTTCAAAAGGCACGCAGTCACGAGATACCAGCAAGCTGGTATCCGACGCTCCCACGGCTTGTAGGCACACGGTTTCAGGTACTATTTCACTCCGCTCCCGCGGTACTTTTCACCATTCCCTCACGGTACTATCCGCTATCGGTCACCAGGGAATATTTAGGCTTAGCGGGTGGTCCCGCCAGATTCACACGGGATTTCTCGGGCCCCGTGCTACTTGGGTGTCGTACAAGCAAGCCGTACAGATTTCAGCTACGGGGGTCTTACCCTCTACGCCGGACCTTTCGCATGTCCTTCGCCTATCCATACGGTTTCTGACTCGCCCAACAGTCGGCAGACTGCTGAAGTACGATCCCACAACCCCGCATACGCAACCCCTGCCGGGTATCACACGCATACGGTTTGGCCTCATCCGGTTTCGCTCGCCACTACTCCCGGAATCACGGTTGTTTTCTCTTCCTGCGGGTACTGAGATGTTTCACTTCCCCGCGTTCCCTCCACATACCCTATGTGTTCAGGTATGGGTGACAGCCCATGACGACTGCCGGGTTTCCCCATTCGGACACCCCCGGATCACAGCTCAGTTGACAGCTCCCCGGGGCCTATCGCGGCCTCTCGCGTCCTTCATCGGTTCCTGGTGCCAAGGCATCCACCGTGCGCCCTTAAAAACTTGCCTTACAGATGCTCGCGTCCACTATGTAGTTCTCAAGCAACGAACCCTCCCCCACACCCCCACGCCCTGAAGCGAAGATCGGTGAGGCCGGCGTCGAGAAGGAACTTTCGTTCCCTCAGGACCCAACAGCGTGCCCGGTACAGTCCCATCACTCATGCTTTCCACGCCGAAGCAGTACTTACCTGAGCAACCAGACCGTGCCGAATAGTCAACGTTCCACCCATGAGCAACCACCGCCGAACAGATGTCGGCGTAATGGCCCTGGACTACTTTCGCAGCCAGAATGCTCCTTAGAAAGGAGGTGATCCAGCCGCACCTTCCGGTACGGCTACCTTGTTACGACTTCGTCCCAATCGCCAGTCCCACCTTCGACGACTCCCTCCCTTGCGGGTTGGGCCATCGGCTTCGGGTGTTACCGACTTTCGTGACGTGACGGGCGGTGTGTACAAGGCCCGGGAACGTATTCACCGCAGCAATGCTGATCTGCGATTACTAGCAACTCCGACTTCATGGGGTCGAGTTGCAGACCCCAATCCGAACTGAGGCCGGCTTTTTGAGATTCGCTCCACCTTGCGGTATCGCAGCTCATTGTACCGACCATTGTAGCACGTGTGCAGCCCAAGACATAAGGGGCATGATGACTTGACGTCGTCCCCACCTTCCTCCGAGTTGACCCCGGCGGTCTCCTGTGAGTCCCCATCACCCCGAAGGGCATGCTGGCAACACAGAACAGGGGTTGCGCTCGTTGCGGGACTTAACCCAACATCTCACGACACGAGCTGACGACAGCCATGCACCACCTGTACACCGACCACAAGGGGGCCGTATCTCTACGGCTTTCCGGTGTATGTCAAGCCTTGGTAAGGTTCTTCGCGTTGCGTCGAATTAAGCCACATGCTCCGCTGCTTGTGCGGGCCCCCGTCAATTCCTTTGAGTTTTAGCCTTGCGGCCGTACTCCCCAGGCGGGGAACTTAATGCGTTAGCTGCGGCACCGACGACGTGGAATGTCGCCAACACCTAGTTCCCAACGTTTACGGCGTGGACTACCAGGGTATCTAATCCTGTTCGCTCCCCACGCTTTCGCTCCTCAGCGTCAGTAATGGCCCAGAGATCCGCCTTCGCCACCGGTGTTCCTCCTGATATCTGCGCATTTCACCGCTACACCAGGAATTCCGATCTCCCCTACCACACTCTAGTCTGCCCGTATCGAATGCAGACCCGGGGTTAAGCCCCGGGCTTTCACATCCGACGTGACAGACCGCCTACGAGCTCTTTACGCCCAATAATTCCGGACAACGCTCGCACCCTACGTATTACCGCGGCTGCTGGCACGTAGTTAGCCGGTGCTTCTTCTGCAGGTACCGTCACTTGCGCTTCTTCCCTGCTGAAAGAGGTTTACAACCCGAAGGCCGTCATCCCTCACGCGGCGTCGCTGCATCAGGCTTTCGCCCATTGTGCAATATTCCCCACTGCTGCCTCCCGTAGGAGTCTGGGCCGTGTCTCAGTCCCAGTGTGGCCGGTCGCCCTCTCAGGCCGGCTACCCGTCGTCGCCTTGGTAGGCCATTACCCCACCAACAAGCTGATAGGCCGCGGGCTCATCCTTCACCGCCGGAGCTTTTAACCCACCCCCAGGAGGAGGAGAGTGTTATCCGGTATTAGACCCCGTTTCCAGGGCTTGTCCCAGAGTGAAGGGCAGATTGCCCACGTGTTACTCACCCGTTCGCCACTAATCCACCCGAAGGCTTCATCGTTCGACTTGCATGTGTTAAGCACGCCGCCAGCGTTCGTCCTGAGCCAGGATCAAACTCTCCGTGAATGTCTCCACGCAAGAGCGGCACCACCGGCCGGAATAAGGCCCGTGGTGCACAGCGTCCTCGCTGTGTAATTGCCTCCCACCAGTTCCCGTCCCGAAGGACCGGAGGGCGGAAGGACTTTTTCAAAGGAACCACCAAACGAAACCCGAATGGGTTCCGCCCGGGGTGTTTTAAGTCTGGCGTTGACTTTTGGCACGCTGTTGAGTTCTCAAGGAACGGTCGCTTCCTTTGGTGCCGTTTCACCGGCGCCCTCCGGGCTTCCCTTCGTGTTTCCGACTCTATCAGACGCTTTCGCGTCCGATTCCCAGTCAGCGGGAGTACTACAGATCCTGCATTGTATTGCCGTGTTGCTGTCTTGCTTTAGCGTTTCTGCCTTTCGGCTTTCCCGCTGCACCCGACTTTAGCAGAAGCTTTCCGCCGGATTTTCCGCTCCCGTTTCGAGGACATGCGGATCCAGTCGGAGAATTCACTCGGATTGGATTTGCGATGTCTTCGTCGCGAGGAACGAAGAAGCAAGGAGACTCTATCGAGCCGCCTCGAACATGTCTAGTTCGTGACAACCGTTCGAATCTACCTACCCTGTTCACCCGTGTCAACGGGTTTCTGGGGCGAAGAGGAGACTAACAGGTCAGGGACGCCGAGTGCACATCCGGGTGACCGGGGTGCTCAGGCGGCCGTCGGGAGGGTGGCGCTGCGGTCCGCGGCCTCCAGGTCGCCGGTCTCGCCGCCGAGGGCCGCGCGCCGGCCGACGCCGTAGATGTAGGCCAGGAACAGCAGTTCAGCGACGATGCCGATGGTGATGCGGGCCCAGGTCGGAAGGCCGGACGGGGTGACGAAGCCTTCGATGGCGCCGGAGACGAAGAGGACGACGGCCAGACCGATGGCCATGCCGATGGCAGCACGTCCCTCTTCGGCCAGCGCCGTTCTGCGGGAGCGCGGACCCGGGTCGATCACCGTCCACCCCAGCCGCAGTCCGGTGCCGGCGGCGATGAACACGGCGGTGAGCTCCAGGAGGCCGTGCGGGAGGATCAGGCCCAGGAAGGTGTCGAGGCGGCCCGCCGAACCCATGAGGCCGATGCCGATGCCGAGGTTGAGCACGTTCTGCCACAGCACCCAGAGGACCGGCAGCCCGAGGAACACCCCGAAGACCAGGCACATCGCCGCGGCCTGGGCGTTGTTCGTCCAGACCTGGGCGGCGAAGGACGCCGCGGGATGGCTGGAGTAGTACGTCTCGTACTGACCGCCGGGCCGGGTCATCGAGCGCAGGGCTTCCGGGGCGCCGATGGCCGACTGCACCTCCGGATGGGAGGCGATCCACCAGCCGACGGCCGCCGCGACCGCTGTCGACAGCAACGCCGTCGGCACCCACCAGTGCCGTGAACGGTAGACGGCTGCCGGGAAGGCGCTGGTGAAGAAGCGGGCGACATCGCGCCAGCTCGCCGTACGGGCGCCCGCGACCGCGCTGCGCGCACGGGCCACCAGGGTGGTCAGCCGGCCGATCAGCGCCGGGTCCGGGGCGCTGGACTGGACGAGGGACAGATGGGTCGCCGTGCGCTGGTAGAGGCCGACGAGTTCGTCGGCCTCGTCACCGGTGAGCCGGCGACGGCGTCCCAGCAGCTCTTCGAGCCGGTCCCACTCGTGCCGGTGGGCGGCGGCGAAGACGTCGAGGTCCATGGACTGCTGCTCCTGTGCTCCTGGCGGAAGGGGGCCGGACAGTGGGAGGCCCCAGCTTGGCAGACCGGGCAGACTGTTCGGGCAAGGGTTCGGACGGCGGTGGGAGGGGTTCGCGCGTGAGTGGACTGGTGACGGGCGAGGCGGTGGCGCTGGGGATGGACCCGGCCAAGCTGCCGAGCCGCGCGCTCGCGACGACGATCGACCTCGTCGTCTACTGGACGGGCTTCATCGGGCTGATGTTCCTGCTCGCCGCGGCGACCTCGTCGCTCGACGACGCGGCGGTCGCGGCGGTGTCGATCGGCGCGCTGCTGCTCATCCTGGTCGGCATACCCATAGCCGTCGAGACCCTCACCCGTGGGCGGTCGCTGGGCAAGCTGGCCTGCGGGCTGCGGGTGGTGCGGGACGACGGCGGTCCGATCCGCTTCCGGCACGCGCTGGTGCGCGGGGCCGTCGGTGTCGTCGAGATCCAGCTGTCGCTGGGCGTCATCGCGTGCATCGCGTCCCTGGTGTCGGTGCGCGGGCGCCGGCTGGGGGACGTCTTCGGCGGGACCCTGGTCGTCCGCGAACGCGTCCCGGTGCAGCACTCGCAGCTGATGCCGCCCGCCCCGCCGTGGCTGGCGGCGCAGCTCGCCGGGGTGGACCTCTCGGGTGTGCCGGAAGGGCTGTGGCTCGCCGTACGGCAGTACCTCTCACGGATGTGGCAGCTGGATCCGCAGGTCAGCTGGTCGATGGCGGAGCGGCTGGCGGCGGATGTCGCCGCGTGCACGGGGGCGCGGGTGCCGCAGGGGACCCCGCCGGCGGCGTTCCTCGCCGCGGTGGTGGCGGAACGGCAGTCGCGGGACGCCCGGCGGATGTTCGGCGCGGGCGGGCCTCCGGCCGGTCCTTTCGGGGGCGCACAGCCACCCGTGATGACGGCGCCGGTCATGCCACCTCCCCAGCCGGTTCAGGCTGTTCAACCCGTCCAGCCTGCGCCGGCGATGCTGTCGAAACCCGCCGCGCCGGAGCCGCCGCGCACCGGGTTCGCTCCCCCGGCATAAGCCGGACCGAGCCGAGCCGAACCGGACCGAACGGGACCGGGCCGAACGGGACCGGGCCGGGCCGCGCCGGGCCCCGCATCCCTGGGGACGGACGGTGTCAGGCGAACGCCGACGGGGGTGATTCGAGCTCTTCGAGTTCGATGCCCGGGGCGGAGAGCACGACGTCGCCCGCGATGTGGATCTGCCGCTGCTCGCCGGTGTCGAGCTCGGTCACCTGGTACTCGTCCACAGGCAGCGGGCCGCTGTCGGTGTCGTGTGTTGTCCTGTTCAGCAGAGCCCAGGACTGGTCCAGGGTGCGGGGCGCGAGCACGGGGGGTGCGAAGGCGACGAGGCGTACGCGGGTGGCGGGGGTGCCCGGTTCGAGGCGCAGCAGGCGTGCGGTGGCGATCAGAAACGCGGGCGAGGCCCCGGTGAAGGCATGGGCGGGGACGTTGCCCTCCTGCGCCTGCTCCCCGGCGGGGTCGGTACGGACCCACGTGACGCCGTCGATGGCCGCGCCGCGGACCTGCCAGCTGGACGCGTTCAGTTCGAGGCGGATGGGGCGGCCGAGGTCGTCGATGGTGAGGTCGACGGAGCCGGAGTGGTCACCCGATGGGGCGGTGAGCTGGGAGACGTAGCGCCAGCCGGAGGGGCCGGTGGCGCAGTGGAAGTGCTCGGCACCCAGGGGGGTGTGGTCATGCGTGTCGTAGAACGAGTAACGGCCTCGGGGCATGGTGGGGACCTTAAACGGCGAAGCCCCCGCCGCGGAAAACGGCGGGGGCGACGCTCGTGACGCTCAGTGGATCGACCGCAGTCGATCTCAACCGCAGTGGATCGACCGCTGCGGATCTCGACCGCTGTGGATCAAACGCTGGATCAACCGCTGTGGATCGCCGCGGTCAGCCGCGGCGATCCCGGACCGGGTGGATCAGTAGCGGTAGTGGTCCGCCTTGTACGGGCCCTCGACCGGGACGCCGATGTAGGCGGCCTGCTCCGGGCGCAGCGTCGTCAGCCGGACGCCGAGGGCGTCCAGGTGCAGACGGGCGACCTTCTCGTCCAGGTGCTTCGGGAGCACGTAGACGCCGGTGGGGTACTCGCTCTGCTTGGTGAACAGCTCGATCTGGGCCAGGGTCTGGTCCGCGAAGGAGTTGGACATGACGAACGAGGGGTGACCGGTCGCGTTGCCGAGGTTCAGCAGACGGCCCTCGGAGAGGACGATCAGGACCTTGCCGTCGGTGAACTTCCAGGTGTGGACCTGGGGCTTGACCTCGTCCTTGACGATGCCCGGGATCTTGGCCAGGCCGGCCATGTCGATCTCGTTGTCGAAGTGGCCGATGTTGCCCACGATGGCCTGGTGCTTCATCTTGGCCATGTCGGCGGCCATGATGATGTCCTTGTTGCCGGTCGTGGTGATGAAGATGTCGGCGCTCTCGACGACGTCGTCGAGGGTGGCGACCTGGTAGCCGTCCATCGCCGCCTGCAGTGCGCAGATCGGGTCGATCTCGGTGATGACGACCCGGGCGCCCTGGCCGCGCAGCGACTCCGCGCAGCCCTTGCCGACGTCGCCGTAACCCAGGACGACGGCGACCTTGCCGCCGATGAGGACGTCGGTGGCGCGGTTGATGCCGTCGATCAGGGAGTGGCGGCAGCCGTACTTGTTGTCGAACTTCGACTTGGTGACCGCGTCATTGACGTTGATGGCCGGGAAGAGCAGCGAGCCTTCCTGCATCATCTCGTAGAGGCGGTGGACACCGGTGGTGGTCTCCTCGGTGACGCCGCGGATCTCCGACGACAGCTGGGTCCACTTCTGGGGGCTCTCGGAGAGGGTGCGGTTCAGCACGCGGAGGATGTAGCCGTACTCCTCGCTGTCCGCGGTGGACGGGTCCGGAGCCGCGCCGGCCTTCTCGAACTCAACGCCCTTGTGTACGAGGAGCGTGGCGTCGCCGCCGTCGTCCAGGATCATGTTCGGGCCGCCGGTGGGGGTGTTCGGCCAGGTCAGCGCCTGCTCCGTGCACCACCAGTACTCTTCGAGGGACTCGCCCTTCCAGGCGAAGACCGGCACACCCTGCGGGTTCTCGGGGGTGCCGTTCGGGCCGACCGCGATGGCGGCGGCGGCGTGGTCCTGGGTGGAGAAGATGTTGCAGGACGCCCAGCGGACGTCCGCGCCGAGCGCGACCAGCGTCTCGATGAGGACGGCGGTCTGGATCGTCATGTGCAGCGAGCCGGTGATGCGGGCGCCGGCCAGCGGCTGCGCCTCGGCGTACTCGGCACGGATCGACATCAGGCCGGGCATCTCGTGCTCGGCCAGCGTGATCTCCTTGCGGCCGTAAGCGGCCTGGGAGATGTCGGCGACCTTGAAGTCAGTTGCGGTGGTGGTCATACGGGCTGCTCCTCGCTGAATGCGTCGAGGTGGACGGGGAATTGACGCAGCCGCAGGCTGACGAGACAGCGCCCTTGAGCGGACACACCCGTCCCCTTGCAGCAGCGCATTCCGTCGGAGGCCCTCTCTCCCTCGGCCGGCAACCACTTCCGCGGTGCCGCCCGACCGCCATCAGCAGCGACGTCTGGCTACAGACGAACCTACACCGGACGGCCCCGCGCTCCCCACCTCGTACCGGTTTCGGCCAGTGGGCGGAGGCAAGAAGGGAGCAGGAAGGACAGGCCGACCGGAGGGTACATAAGGGACCAATGTCACGTCCGTCGCGGTTCCGGAATGTTGCACGATTCGATCAGGGCAGCAACACTCTTGCGGACTCGCGCCCGTTTGCGCCCGAATGGCTGAAGGAGACGATCACGTGACCAGTCCGGCCGACCCCCGCGATGCAGCGGGGACCACGACACAGCGGCTGAAGCTGCTCGCGGTGACCGCATGCCCCACCGGCATCGCTCACACGTACATGGCCGCGGAGAAGCTCGCCCAGGCCGCCGAGGCGCTCGGCATCGACATGAAAGTGGAGACGCAAGGGTCCATCGGCGCTGAGAACGTCTTGTCTGACAACGATGTCAGAGCTGCCGACGGGATCATCATCGCGGCCGACAAGGACGTCGATCTCAGCCGCTTCGCCGGCAAGAGGGTGCTGTCCGTCGGGGTCTCCGAGGGCATCAGCCACCCGGAGCGGCTGATCGAGCAGGTACGCAGCGCCCCGGTGCACGGCGGGGGCGGCCGCGGCGGCGCCGACTCGCTCGGCGGCGGCAGCGGCAGCGGGAACAGCGGCGGCGCGGGCAAGCAGCGCAGCGTCGGCTACAAGGCGCTGATGAACGGCGTCTCGTACATGATTCCGTTCGTGGTGGTCGGCGGGCTGCTGATCGCCATCTCGCTGGCGCTGGGCGGGCACACCAACCCCGAGGGCGGCCTGGTCATCCCGGACGGGACCTTCTGGAAGCACGTCAACGACATCGGTGTCATCGGCTTCACGCTGATGGTCCCGATCCTGTCCGGGTACATCGCCTACGCGATCGGTGACCGGCCCGCGCTCGTCCCGGGCATGATCGGCGGCTGGATCGCCAACACCGGATCGCTGTACGACTCCAAGGCCGGTGCGGGCTTCATCGGTGCCATCGTGACCGGCTTCCTGGCCGGCTATCTGGTGCTGTGGATCAAGAAGGTCCAGGTCCCGAAGTTCGTCCAGCCGATCATGCCGATCATCGTGATCCCCATCGTCGCGACGACCTCGCTCGGGCTGTTCTTCATCTACGTCATCGGGAAGCCGATCTCGTGGGTCTTCGAGCACCTCACCGACTTCCTGAGCGGGATGACCGGATCGAGCGCCATCCTGCTCGGCGCGATCCTCGGCCTGATGATCGCGTTCGACATGGGCGGCCCGGTCAACAAGACCGCGTTCCTCTTCGGCGCCGGCCTGATCGGTTCGGGCAACCTGACCGTCATGGGCATGTGCGCGGCCGCGATCCCCGTCATGCCGCTGGGCCAGGGACTGGCGACCGTGCTGCGCCGCAAGCTCTACTCCGAGCAGGAGCGCGAGACCGGGATGGCGGCCCTGTTCATGGGCTGCTTCGGCATCTCGGAGGGTGCGATCCCGTTCGCCGCGGCGCGGCCCGCGCAGGTCATCCCCGCCAACATGCTCGGTGGCGCGGTGGCCGGTGCCATCGCGGGCATGGCTTCGGTGAAGGACTCGGTGCCGCACGGCGGTCCCATCGTGGCGGTCCTCGGAGCGGTCGGCGGAGTGCCGGTGTTCTTCCTGGCCATCGCGATCGGCACCGTGGTCACGGCGTTCACGACCAACGCGCTGATCGACATCAAGGAGCGGCGGGCCGGCGGCGCGGCGAAGGCCCTGGTGCCCCAGCCGGCGCTCGAACCGGTGCTGGCCGGCGTCGGCGCCGTCGGTGCCCCGGCAGTCGTCTCGGCAGCACCCGCCCGTACGGCACCCTCCGCCACTCCCGAGGTCGCCGACGCCACCGAGGTCCTCTCCGGCTATCTCACCGGGCAGACCGTCAAGGAACAGCTCGACGCCTCCGACAAGGAGTCCGCGATCCGCGAGATGGCGGAGATGCTGGCGACCACCGGGAAGGTCGCGGATGTCGACGCCCTGGTGGCCGTGGCGCTGGCGCGGGAGGCGCAGGGTACGACCGGCCTCGGCGAGGAGATCGCCATCCCGCACGCCAAGACGGACGCGGTGACGTCTCCGCTGGTGGGCTTCGCGCGGTCGGCCGACGGCATCGACTGGGGTTCGCTGGACGGGACGAAGGCCAAGCTGGTCTTCATGATCTCCGTGCCGGAGGCGGCGGCCGGTGACGAGCATCTGCGGATCCTGGCGCAGCTGTCGCGCAAGCTGATGGACACCGGCTTCCGGGAGCGGCTGCAGAAGGCCGAGGGCCGGGACGGCATCCTCCGGGTGCTGGCCGAGATCGAGTAGTCCTGACGGCGGCACCGTCAGCACCGTCGGCCGCCAGCACCATCAGCACATGGGATCAGCACAAGGGAAGGGCCCCGCACCGATCGGTGCGGGGCCCTTCCTCCGTGCTTCGCGTCCTCAGTGGGGGTGCGGGTCGCCGCCCGGTGTCTGGGCCGGGTCGGGACCGGCCGCCGCGGCGGCCTCGCTGTAGATGTCGGGTTCGAGGTAGATGACGCGGGCGATCGGCACGGCCTCGCGGATCCGGGCCTCGGCGGCGTCGATCGCGCGGGCGACCTCGGCGGCGGTGTCGTCGTGCCGGACGGCGATCTTCGCCGCGACCAGCAGTTCCTCGGGACCCAGGTGGAGGGTGCGCATGTGGATGACGCCGGTGACGGTGTCCCCGTCGACGATGGCCTCGCGGATCATGGCCACCGATTCGGCACCCGCACCCTCGCCGAGGAGCAGCGACTTGGTCTCGGCGGCGAGCACGAGGGCGATCACGATGAGCAGGATGCCGATGCAGAGGGTGCCGATGCCGTCCCAGACGCCGTCACCGGTGGCCAGCGCGATGCCGACACCGCAGAGGGCGAGGACGAGGCCGACGAGCGCGCCGAAGTCCTCCAGCAGGACGACGGGCAGTTCCGGGGCCTTGGACCGGCGGATGAACTCGGTCCAGGAGAGCTTGCCGCGGGTCTGGTTGGACTCGACGATGGCGGTGCGGAAGGAGAAGCTCTCCGCGATGATCGCGAAGACCAGGACGCCGATCGGCCAGTACCAGTGCTCGATCGGGTGCGGGTGCTTGATCTTCTCGTAGCCCTCGTAGAGCGCGAACATGCCACCGACGCTGAACAGCACGATCGACACCAGGAAGGCGTAGATGTAGCGCTCGCGGCCGTAGCCGAACGGGTGCTCCTCGCTCGCCGCGCGCTTGGCCTTCTTTCCCCCGACGAGGAGCAGCGCCTGGTTGCCCGAGTCGGCGAGGGAGTGCACGCCTTCGGCGAGCATGGACGACGATCCGCTGAACGCGAATGCCACGAACTTCGCCACGGCGATGGCGAGGTTGGCGCTCAATGCGGCGACGATCGCCTTGGTTCCGCCTGACGCGCTCATAGGTGTTGGTTCGTCCCTTCGGTCCTTCGGTCCGGCCCCCGGCCACTGGCCGGTCATTCTTGCAGGCTGCCCCGCGGACGGCGCGTCAGGCCACCACTGTGGCGCGGAAGACGGTCCCTCCGGTGATGCTTCCGGCGGTGCTTCCGGTGCCGCCTCCAGCGGTGTTCCCGATGCTGCCGGCGATGCCGGCCGGGCACGTCAGTTCCACCTGTTCGCCCGCCGGGACGAAGGCGGACTCGCCGCGCTCCAGGGTCAGCTCCCCGTGCGGGGAGCGCAGCCGCGCGGCGCCGTCGGTGCAGAGCAGGATCTGCGGGGTGCGGGCGTCGGGGGTGCGGGCCTCGCCGCCGGGGGCGAGTACGTAGCGCGAGAGCCGGAACTCGTCGATGGGCGTCGCGTAGACCTCTTCGCCGTTCGAGGAGACCTCGGGGCGCAGGACGCCCGGGTCGGTGGCCTCGAAGCGGACGATGCGGAGCAGTTCCGGCACGTCCACGTGCTTGGGGGTCAGGCCGCAGCGCAGCACGTTGTCGGAGTTGGCCATGATCTCGACGCCGAGGCCGTCGAGGTAGGCGTGCGGGACGCCGGCGCCGAGGTAGAGGGCTTCGCCGGGCTGCAGCGTCACGTGGTTGAGGAGCATGGCCGCGATGACGCCGGGGTCGCCGGGGAAGCTGTGGGCCGTGGCGGCGTAGGCGGCGAAGTCGGCGGTGTTCCGACCGTCCCGCCCGTCCTGTTCGGCGAGCCGGGCGGCGGCCTGGGCGGCCTCGTCGACCGTTTCCGCCATCGCGTCGCGGTCGGCGGTCAGTACGGCGGCGAGGACCTCGCGCAGCGCGTCGGTCTCGGGCCGGGCGCGCAGGATGTCCGCGTACGGCTTGAGCGAGTCCACGCCGAGGGCTTCGAGGAGCTCCGCGGCCTCGGCGGGGTGCCGGAAGCCGCACAGCCCGTCGAAGGGGGTGAGCGCGACGATGGCCTCGGGCTTGTGGTTCGCGTCCTTGTAGTTGCGGTGCGGGGCGTCGACGGGGATGCCGCGCGCCTCCTCGTCCGCGAAGCCCGCCCGCGCCTGGGCGAGGTCGGGGTGGACCTGGAGCGACAGGGGCGCGCCGGCCGCGAGGATCTTGAACAGGAACGGCAGCCGGGGGCCGAAGCGCAGCACGGCCGGCTCGCCGAGTTCCGCGAGCGGATCGGCGTCGATCGCCTCGTTCAGCGGGACCGGTCCCGCGCCCCGGTCGATCAGGGAGGGTGCTCCCGGGTGCGCGCCCATCCACAGTTCGGCCTGCGGCTCGCCGGTGGGGGCGGTGCCGAGCAGTTCGGGGATGGCGGTGGTGGAGCCCCAGGCGTAGGGACGCACGGTGTTGGTCAGACGGTCCATGGCGTCATGATCTCTCGGCGGAGGCGACGGCGAGGTAAACCGAGGCGAAATCCGTCAGGGCGAGCAGTTCGGCGGTGGTCTCCAGGACGCCGCCGTCGGCCGCGGCGATCTCGCTCAGCGGGGTGTCGTGCGCGTAGGCCAGCTCACGGGCGGCGGGCGCGGACACGGCCTGCTGTCCGGCGGCCTCCCGCAGCAGGACGACGCGCAGCCGCATGGCCTGGTGGTCCTCGACGCGGTCGCGGAAGAAGTCGTCGGGGTCGGCTCCCGGCGAGAGGGTTCCGGCGAGCAGCGCGCCGTGGGCCGCGAGCGCCTCGGGCAGTTCGGCGGCGAGCGCGGGGCGGCCGGTCCTGGTGGCGAGGACGGCGGCGAAGCGGCGGGCGGCCGGGGCGGCGTTCGGTCCGGTGCTCCACAGCAGCGGCAGGGCGTCGGCCAGTTCGGTGGCCAGCGTCTTGGCGGGGTTGTTGTACGTCGCGATGGCCGGCCCGCAGCGGGCGGCGACCTCGTCGAGCCGGTCGGCCACGGCCTGCACCGCGGTCGGCGGGGCGGTGAACAGCCCGATGCGGTCGGCGAGCGTGAACAGCGGGGTGAGCAGTGCCCACAGCGCGCCGGGGTCCTCCGCAGGGGTGCCGGCCGGTCCGGTGGGAAGCGGCGACGCGGGCCCGGCGAACGGGATCGTCATGCCGCGCGCCTGCTCCAGTGCCTCGGCGAGGGGCGATCTGGCGGGTGCCACAGCGGCGACGGTGCAGCCGCGCCGGTAGGCCTGCTCGACGAGCCCGACGAGGCCGGCCTCCCTGCCGCTCGCGGTGGTGAGCAGCACCAGGTCGAGCGGGCCGGTCCAGCCGGGGAGCGTCCACCGCGGTTCGTACGGGGTCGGTCCGGCCGACCGCAGCGGTATGACGGGGCAGCTGCCGGCTCCGAGCGCGCCGAGCACATCGGCCACGGCCGCGGCTTCCGGGCCGGAGCCGGCGACGAGCACGGTGCGCGGCCGCCCGTCGGGGCGCAGGTCCTGGACGCCCGCCTCCTGCGTGAGCCGCGCGGCGGTCCGCACGCGGGCGCCGGCCGCCGCGGCGCCGAGCAGCAGTCCGCGGGTGTCGGCGCGGGCGAGGGCGTCGGGGTCGTCAAGCAGCGACTCGTCGAGCATCGGGACCTCCGGGTCCTGGTCCGTCACCCCGGGCACGTCCTGCCCCGGGAGGTCACGGGTCCCCGTCCCGGGGGCCCGGTCCGGCCGTGTCGGCCGTCAGGCCTTTCAGGCGGGGCGGCGGGCCTCGTCGATGAGCAGGACGGGAATCTCGTCGCGTACCGGGTAGGCGAGGCCGCAGCTGTCCGCGGTGCACACGAGCTCGTTCGCTTCGATGTCCTCCCGGAGCGGGGCGTGGCACGCCGGGCAGGCGAGGATCTCCAGGAGGCTGGCTTCGACGAGCGACATGGTGGCGAGTCCTTTCGGACGGCGTGGTTCGGACGGTGGTCTTCGACAGCTGCGTTCCGGTGCCGCGGCAGCGGCATACCGCGTGATCAGCCTAACGCCGGGGCGGTGCCGTGTGGGGCCGCGTCAGGCGCGGATGACGGCGAGGGGCCGCGTCAGGCCCGGATGACGGCGAGGGGCCGCGTCAGGCCCGGATGACGGCGAGGGCTTCGTCGCGGACGCGGGCGACGGTGGCCGCGTCGCGCGCCTCGACGTTGAGGCGGAGCAGCGGCTCGGTGTTGGAGGCGCGGACGTTGAACCACCAGTCGGCCGTGGTGACCGTGAGGCCGTCGAGTTCGTCGAAGGTGACGCCCGGGCGGCTCCCGTACGCGGCGCGGATCGCGGCCACCCGGCCCGCCTGGTCGGCGACGGTGCTGTTGATCTCGCCGGAGGCGGCGTAGCGGTCGTACTCGGCGACCAGCTCGGAGAGCGTCCCGTCCTGGGCGCCGAGCGCGGCCAGCACGTGCAGGGCGGCGAGCATGCCGGTGTCGGCGTTCCAGAACTCGCGGAAGTAGTAGTGCGCGGAGTGCTCGCCGCCGAAGATCGCGCCGGTGCGGGCCATCTCCTGCTTGATGAAGGAGTGGCCGACGCGGGTGCGCACCGCCTTGCCACCGTGCTCCGCGACGACCTCGGGCACGGACCAGGACGTGATCAGGTTGTGGATGATCGTGCCGCCGGGGTGCTTGGCCAGCTCGCGGGCCGCGACCAGGGCGGTGATCGCCGAGGGCGGCACCGGCTCGCCGCGCTCGTCGACCGCGAAGCAGCGGTCGGCGTCACCGTCGAAGGCCAGCCCCAGGTCGGCACCGGTCTCCAGGACCTTCGCCTGCAGGTCGACCAGGTTCTTCGGGTCGAGCGGGTTGGCCTCGTGGTTGGGGAACGTGCCGTCCAGCTCGAAGTAGAGCGGCACCAGTTCCAGCGGCAGCCCGGCGAAGACGGTGGGAACGGTGTGGCCGCCCATCCCGTTGCCCGCGTCGACCACGACCTTCAGCCGGCGGATCGCGCCGAGGTCGACCAGGCCCCGCAGATAGCCGGCGTAGTCGGCCAGCACGTCCCGCTGGGTGATCACCCCGGCGGTGGCGGCGGGCTCCGGCGCGCCCTGCTCGCTCCACCGCTCGGCCAGCGCGCGGATGTCGGCCAGGCCGGTGTCCTGGCCCACGGGGGCGGCGCCCTTGTGGCACATCTTGATGCCGTTGTACTGCGCGGGGTTGTGGCTGGCGGTGAACATCGCGCCGGGCAGGTCGAGTTGGCCGCTGGCGAAGTACAGCTCGTCCGTCGAGCACAGGCCGATCTCGGTGACGGCCGCGCCGAGGGCGGCCGCGCCGCGCGCGAAGGCGCGGGACAGTCCGGGCGAGGAGGGGCGCATGTCATGGCCGACGACGATCGCGTCGGCCGCGGTGACGGTGACGAAGGCGGCGCCGAAGAGCTCGGCGAGCGGCTCGTCCCACTGGTCCGGGACCACGCCGCGAATGTCGTAGGCCTTGACGATCTGCGACAAGTCGGACACAGCACACCCCTGTTGAACAGCGCCGGACGGCGGCGCGCGGAAAACTCCCGCTCAACCTACCCCGGCGGGGTGATCGGTCCGGTCAGGGCTCCGGGGAGCGCAGCACCCTCAGATGACCCCTGCGGGCGACCTCCATGGGGTCCGCCTCGCGGCCCCGGGAGGCGTTCGCGGGGCGTTCCGGCGGGCGGGCCGCCTCGCGCACCGCGTTGGCGAGCGCTTCGAGGTCGTCACCGCTGGGGAGCACCGGGCCGCTGTCCACGGCGAGCCGGACGACCTCCCAGCCGCGCGGGGCGGTGAGGCGCTCGGAGTGCTCGTGGCAGAGGTCGTAGCAGTGCGGCTCGGCGTAGGTCGCGAGCGGGCCGAGTACGGCGGTCGAGTCCGCGTAGACGTACGTCAGCGTCGCGACGGCGGGTCGGCCGCAAGCGGTCCGCGAACAGCGACGTACAGGGCTCACGACGTTGGACGCTACCGCACTCTTGAGCGGGCCGCGACGACTCTCCATGACCTCACCCTGTCGTGTCGTCCCGGTTCGCCGGGAACGCCTGATAACCGTGATCACGGGCTGACCTGCGGGGAGGCGCCTGCGGGGCGGTTTCCCCGCGGCGATCCGGGCCCTGGCGCGGCCCAGGCACAGCCCGGACGCGGCTCCGCCTCACCCCTGGCCCGGCCCCGGCTCGCCACGGTGGACACTCCCGGACGGCGTGTCAAGGGGCGTCCCGCGGCAGCCGCGGCGGATGGCGCGCCACCCGGCGTCCGCGGTGTACCGGGGCCCCGGGAGGACTAGGCTCAAAGGCGATGGACAGCCCCGTACCTCCCTCTTCAGACCCCCGTCCGCGTCGTCGCGACCGCCATGGCCGCGGCATGCGCGGACCCATCGCGCCCCCGCAGGTGCCGCTCGCGCTCACGCGCGCCGACGCCTTCGACGATCTCGTACGGGACGCCGCCGACCGGCTGGAGAGGCGCTGGCCGCAGCTGGCCGACGTCGAGTTCGCCGTGCAGGAGGTGCCGCTCGTCTCCGACGCGGGGAAACCGGCGACGCCGGACGACTCCGCCGACGGCAGCGTGCCGCTCGGCCGGCTGATCAGCGGCCGCAAGGACGCCCCCAACCGCATCGTGGTGTACCGCCGCCCGGTGGAGATCCGGGCCAAGAGCCACGACGAGCGGGCGATGCTCGTGCACGAGGTCGTCGTCGAGCAGGTGGCCGAGCTGCTGGGGCTCTCCCCGGAGAACGTGGACCCCAAGTACGGGCAGGAATAAGCCCGGCCGGACACGCACCCGGCCGGACGGCCCCTGATCGCCGGTGGCCGGGAAGCGCCGGTTGCCGGGAAGCATCGGCGGCCGGGAAGCGTCAGCGGTCCGGAATCGTCTGCGGTCGGGGATCGTCAGTCGTCGAGGATCGTCAGGTCCGGCTGGACCTTCGGGACCACGACCGTGCCCCGGTCGTCCGGCATCGGCTGGATGGTGAACATCGGGATGCCGTTGAGCGGCAGCGACAGCATGCGCGAGGCGTAGACCGGCCCGCCGGAGACCGGCTCGACGGTCACCGCGAAGGCGCCCTTGCCCGACGAGGGCTCGGGCGGCTCGAACGCCAGGCTGGTGCCGGCCTTGACGGTGACGTTCTTGCTGACCGGTGCTCCGCCGTCGGTGGCCGCCGAGGTGGTGACCTTCACGACCGCCTCCTTGTCCGGTGCGACCAGGGACAGCGTCGACGCCTTGATCCGGTTGTCGGCGACGGTGGCCCGTTCGTCGATCTTCGGGGTGGCCGGCAGGAAGGCCGTCTCCTGCTTGGCGCCGGTGCCGCGGGTGATGCGCAGGGCGGCGACGATCGGCGCGGCCCCATGCGCGTCGGTCGGGGTCAGCAGCAGGGATCCGGCCTCGCCCTTGGTGACGTCCCCGAGCTCGATCGTGGTCGTCATACCGCTCTTGACGTGCAGCGTCTCGTGTCCGGCCGGGGTGATCGAGCCGGTCGGGGCGGCGAGCCGCACCTTCAGGTCCGCGTCGTCCTGGCCGGTGGCGTACGCGACGAGCCGCACGGACGTGGCGTCGGCGGGGATGCCGGGGAAGACCAGGCCGGCGGCCGGGTCCGCGGCGGCGGGCAGCCAGTCCGCGCCGGCCTTGCCGTCCACGGCCTGGACGGCCGCGCCGACCCGGCCGCTGCGGACGGTGACGTGCACGGTCAGGTCCTGGACCTTCTCCGTGACGAGGGTGGAGAGCAGGATCGACGTGCTGCCCTGCGACGGGACGGAGACGCCGTCGCCGGTCGTGGCCTTCAGCGCGCCGTCCTTGCCGAACAGTTCGACGTCGACGACGGCGTCCAACTCGTCGGGGTTCACCAGGTGCAGGAAGTCCTGGCGGTCGGCGGCGGTGCTCGCGGCCGGGAACCAGAACTCGCTGTCCGGGGCGACGCAGGACGTGCCGAGCACGGCGCGGCCGGGACCCACACTGACCACGGTGGTCTGCTGAACGCTCCAGCCGGGCGCCAGGCCGCCCTCGGCGGTGCCGATCAGCGCCGGGCTGTCGGCCTTCTCCACCTTGGCGGTGACGGGCGCACCCGGCTGGGTGAGCGGGGCGAGCGGCTTGGCCTTGGCGCTCGCGTCCCCGATGGCGGGCAGCAGCTGGGCGGTGCCCTGCTTGCCCGTCTGGGCGCCCTTGGGCGTGAACGAGGTGTACGTGGTGGACGCCAGCTCGGAGCCCGACGGCGCCGGGCAGACGAGCGCCGACCGCTGCACCGGCTGCCGGGCGGCGGAGCCCACGGGCGCGGCGGCCGGGTCGCCGGCTCCGGTGAGCACGGCCGCGCCGGTGAGGGCGGCGAGTGCTGCGGTCGCTCCCGCCAGGGAGATGATGCTGCGGTTCACTGACTTTCACCTCGCGGTGTTGCCCGGGGCCGGCCGGTCGGCCTGGTCACGGCCGGCGTGACGTGCGTGACGTACCTGGTGTGGGGGACCCGGCGGACGGGTTCTGCGGTGCCGCCGGGTCGCGGTGCTCAGGGCTGCCGGCTGCCCCCGTCGCGGTGCTGGTCGCCGTCGGTGTAGTACCCGTTGCCGTCCTCGTCCTGCCGGTACGGGTCGTAGGCCGGCGGCGGCTGCTGGCCGTACGGATACGGGTCGGCGTAGCCGCCGTTGTCCTGGTCGTAGCCGCCGTTCTGGTTCTGCTGCTGGCCGTAGCCGTTGTTCTGCTGGTCGTAGCCGCTGTTCTGGTCGTAGCCGGCGGGGTCCGCGGGGGCGGCGTACTGGTAGCCGTCCCACTGCTGACCGTACGGATCCTGTTGCGGGACGGCGGCGTACGGGTCGCCGCCCGGGTCGACCGGTTCGGGTGCCGCGTACGGGTCGTACTGGTCCGGGATCGCCGCGGCCGGGGACTCGGCCGGGGCCGTCCCGTCCGGGTCGCTCCCGTCGTCGTCGGGGCCCGTCTCGGCGGCGGCCTCGGCGTCCGCGGCGGCCTGGAGGCGGCGGGCGCGGCGGCCCTCGCCGGACGCCTGCGCCGGGATCCCGGAGGCGGACATGTCCGCGGCGACCGCTTCCTGCTCCGGCAGGTCGTCGTCGATCTGCCGGCGGCGGCCGGGCAGCGCCAGGACGACCACCACGAGCAGGAGGAAGCCCTGCGCCCACAGCCAGCCGGTGTGGGCGGCCGGGTCCTGGTACGTGACGTCGAGCCGGCCGCCGTCCGCGGGCAGTTCGAAGCCCTGCGCCCACTCGTCGACCTTGGTGGCCTTGAGCGGCCGGCCGTCGAGGGTCGCCTGCCAGCCGGCGGAGGCCGCGTCGGCGAGGCGCAGGACGCGTCCCGCGCCGCCGGCCGGGATCTTGGCGTGCGCCTCGACCCGCCAGGCCGGGACGGGCACCGGCGGTGCGTCCTTGCTGACGATGGCCATCCGGGAGACGGCGGTGTCGACGCGCCACAGGGCGCTGCCGTCGGCCTGGCTGACGCGCGTCAGGCCCGGGGTGCTGTCGAGCACCCGGCCCATCTCGCGCGGGGCGCCGGGCTGTACGAGGACGTAGCGGACGGCGTAGCCGGTGAGGCGGGTCGCCTGGTCGGCGCCGGAGCCTGCCACGAGGTTGGCGACCGTGTCGTCCAGGCGGCTGTCGCGGCCCGCCTCGGCGGCGAGTTCCGCGTCGCCCAGCCGCGCGCCGGCGCCACGGACCAGGACGTACGAGACGCCGGTCGGCTTGCCGTCGAGCACCAGGGTGCGGGCCTGGTCGCTGCTGCTGCTCTCCTCCGCGACGAACGCGGGGACCTGTACCGGGTCGTGCCGCTTGAGCGGACCGTTGGCGCCGTCCGAGACCCAGGTGAAGGCGGCCAGCAGCGGGGCCGCGGCGGCGGCCAGGGCGATCAGCGCGGCGACGGGCTGCCGCCAGCCGAAGCCCTTGGCGGCGATGCGGTCCTTGGCGCCCTCGGCGCCGATCGCGGCGGCCGACAGCAGCGCGAGGCCGTAGACGAGGGTGGCGGGGCCGGCCCACGCCTTGCCGTTCTCCAGGATGGCGAAGAGCAGTCCGGTCAGCGCGACCGCCCAGGCGGTGAGGACCGCCAGCCGGCGTTCTGCACGCATCAGGGCGGCGAGCGCAGCGAGGACGAGGCCGATGAGCAGCAGTCCGCCGGAGCCGTTCGGCCCGCCGGGGCTGATCATCAGCAGGTCGACGGCCGAGGCGGCCTTGATGCCGTAGGGCAGGCCCGCCTCGTGCAGGAAACGTCCGGGATGCGTGAGCAGCGACAGCGACCAGGGCGCGAGGAGCACGACCGGGGTGACGATCAGCGCGGCGCAGCGCAGCAGGTGCGGAACGAGCAGCCGCTGCCGGCCGCTCACCACGCGCAGCGCGAGCACACCCGCGCACAGCACCAGGGCGACCGGCCAGACCAGCGGGGTGAACGCGGTCGTGAAGGTGAGCATCAGGGCGAGCGCCCAGGTGGCGCGCCAGCTGGGCCGGGCGCCGCGCTCGATGGCGCCGTCGGTCAGCTGCAGTCCGGCGGTGGCGATCGCGGTGCGGGCCATGAGCGGCAGCAGGATCGCGAGGACCGCGGTGCCGAGCCGGCCGCCGGCCAGCGCACCGGTGGCGGCGGGCAGGAACGCGTAGGCGACGCTGGCCCAGGCGCGGAGCAGGCGGGACTCGACCAGCGGCCGGGACGCGAAGTACGCGGTGACGCCGGCCAGTGGGACGGAGGCGACCAGCAGCACGGTCAGGGTGAGCCCGGTGCTGCCGAACAGGACGGTCGAGAAGAGCGCCAGGACCGCGAGGTAGGGCGGGGCGGGCTGGGTGCCGCCGGTCCCCAGGGCGTGCCAGGCGCCGCTGTACGAGGCCCAGAGGTCGGAGGCGCCGGGGGCGGCGGGCAGCAGCGCGCCGCCGAGCAGCGATCCGGAGCCGAGCAGCGAGCGGCAGGCGGCCAGCGAGACGACCAGCAGGACGGCGAAGAGCATCGGTCCCGGTTTGCGGGCGATGCGCTTGAGCCGGGCGAACTGCTCGACCTCGATGTACTCGCCGTCCTCGTCGCCGGGCCCGGACTCGATGCCGCCGCCGTGCCGGCCGGCGGCCGCGGCGGCGGCCTCCGAGCGTCCGGAGAAGTTGCTGACGACCTGGTCGACGGTGGCCCGCACGGTCGCGCCCGGCGGCGGGAAGAGCGGCCGCAGTTCGGACGGCGGGACGGCGCCCTGGCCGCGGCGGCGGCGCGCGCCGAGCACCCGGCCGGGGCGCACCAGCACGCGCAGCAGCCCGACGATCTCGTCGACGGCCTGTACCGGCACCTTGCCGACGAGGTAGGCGAGCGTGCGCAGCAGGGTGCCGAGGACGATCCGCAGGATCACGTAGGGCAGCAGCGGACCGCGGGTGTTGGCCAGCAGTGTGTAGACGGCACCGGCCTTGTCGACGCGGTGCGGGTTGACGGCGGAGCGGCCGGCGCAGTCCACCGGGCGGCGCTCACGGGAGGCGGCCTCGGCATGCCGCATCACGGCGTCCGGGGCGACCAGGACGGTGTGGCCGGCGGCCTGGGCGCGCCAGCAGAAGTCGACGTCGTCCCGCATGAGCGGCACATGGCGGTCGAAGCCGCCCAGCTCGTCCCACACGTCGCGGCGGACCAGCATGCCGGCACTGGACACGGAGAGGACCTGACGGATCTGGTCGTGCTGTCCCTGGTCCTGCTCGCGGCGTTCCAGCCCGGTCCAGCGGCGGCCGCTGCGGGCGATGCTGACCCCGACCTCCAGCAGCTGCCGGGCGTCGTACCAGCTGAGCAGCTTGGGGCCGATGACCGCCGCGGAGGGCGAGGAGTCGGCGGTGCGCAGCAGGGCGGCGAGGGCGCCGGGTTCCGGCTCGCAGTCGTCGTGCAGCAGCCAGAGCCATTCGACCGGCTCGCCGTGCGGGTGGTCGGGCTCGTCGTACGCGTCGTCGTTCCAGCTGCGGCTGACGGGGTCCCATCCGCTGGCGCGCTGGAGATAGGGCAGCTGCTCGGCGGTGAGCCGGCCGGCGGCGCGGGCCGCCTCGTCCACGGCGGCACCGAAGCTGGTGCGGCGGGCGAGGTGGAGCACCCGCTGGGCACCGAGGGAGCCGGCGAGGAGCTGGGCGGAGTCGTCGGCGCTGCCGGTGTCGGCGGCGATGACGTCCTGGACCGGACGGTCCTGGGCAAGGAGGCCCGAGAGCGCGTTGGGCAGCCAGCGGGCGCCGTCGTGCGCGACGAGCACGGCGGTGACGACATGGCGCGGCAACTCTGGGGCGGCCGGGAAAAAGGCCGACGCTTGGCTGTTCACGGACATCCGGTTCGGGCCCCGGTTCGCTGGACTGCGGTGGACGCTGTGACCACTGGGGTGGACGGCGCGCCTCGGACGGGCCCCCACACTAACGGCTCACGCCCCCGGCCCTTCCCGGCGCCTGTGGATAACCGCCGCCGCACCGGTGCGGGACACCGGCACCGGACACAACAACGGCCCGCCTCCCGGCGGATGAGGCCGGGAGGCGGGCCGTGCGAACCTTGTGCGGTGGACGGGTCTCAGACCACGCCCTTCTTGAGACGTCGTCGTTCGCGTTCCGACAGTCCGCCCCAGATTCCGAAGCGTTCGTCGTTGGCGAGTGCGTAGTCGAGGCAGTCGGAGCGGACTTCACAGGCGAGACAGACCTTTTTCGCCTCGCGAGTGGATCCGCCCTTTTCGGGGAAGAACGATTCGGGATCGGTCTGCGCACAGAGCGCGCGCTCCTGCCACCCGAGTTCCTCGTCAGCCTCCTCGGCCAGCAGAAGCTGGAACTGCTCGGTCATGCGCGCCCCTCGTCTGTCTTTGCTTCCCCGTGATGTTGCCGTTACCAGTAGCGGCTGAACGACACGAGTGAAATTACAAGTGTGCCGATACGGGCCAGTCAAGCCGAGATCTGCTATTGGGTCCGTTATTCACTCCGCTGAACCAAGGGTTGGCAGAAAGTGTGGAAATCATCCCAAACGCCAGCATCTGTCAACCCTGCTCCAGTTGATCCACCGTGATCCACTGCCCACACCTCGTCAGACGTCGCAGCGCCGGGCCACGTTCCGCCTCGCGGAATGAAGCGTTGTGGATCACAATCCGGCCACGGGGTCGCGGCGGCGCCGAGAAGGACGACGCTCCCATGTGCGGTTGCTGCGCCACCTATCCGCACATCTCTCCGCACAAACCTTTCACCACCTCGCTCGACCGGTTCAGGTGAAAGATTTCGGACATAACGGACAAGAGGTTGACAAGCCGTCAAGGAGACCGGTCTCCTATACCCATGCCAGCAGTGACCCATGCGCCCGTTCGGACTCGCCGTCGCGAGTCCCACCGCGCTGTGCCGGTCCGCTGTCGTCGTTCCTGTTGTTGCCGCTGAGTCCTGATTCCTGGACCACTGAGCGCTCTCTCCTGATCGCCCGGTGTCGCGTCCGCCGCCCTCCGCAGCTTCCGGCAAGGAACCTCCGCACATGTACAGCGATGTCTCGATCGCCGGCGACCCGCTCGCCCTCCCCCACCTGCTGCCCCCGGTGCCCCAGCACCCCGGCACCGTCGCCGAGTTCGCCGGCCTGGCCCGTTCCATCGCGGCCGACCGCGCCCGCTGGGCACCACTGGTCCGCTACGACGCCACCACGCGCTGGTACGCCCGGCTGCAGACCGGCCCCGGCTACGAGGTGTGGCTGCTCAGCTGGGTACCCGGGCAGAGCAGCGGGCTGCACGACCACGGCCGCTCCTCCGGTGTGCTCACCGTCCTCCAGGGCGAACTGACCGAGCGCGCGCTGTCCGCCGGCTCGGCCGAGGTCCGGCGCACCCTGGTGCCGGGCGGCCAGCGCGCCTTCGCGCCCGGCTACCTCCACGAGGTCGTCAACGACTCCCTGGAACCGGCCGTCAGCCTGCACGTCTACTTCCCCGGTCTCACCGCGATGACCCCCTACGCCGCCTGCACCGCGCCCTCCGCGCAGGAGCCGGCGCAGGAGTCAGTGCGGGGCTGACGGACCGGGCTGACAGACTGTCCCCATGCGAATCGTGGTATTGGCCGGAGGCATCGGGGGGGCCCGTTTCCTGCGCGGCCTCAAAGCAGCGGCACCGGATGCGGAGATCACCGTCATCGGCAACACCGGTGACGACATCCACCTGTTCGGACTCAAGGTCTGTCCCGACCTCGACACCGTGATGTACACCCTCGGCGGCGGCATCCACGAGGAACAGGGCTGGGGCCGGTCCGACGAGACCTTCACCGTCAAGGCCGAACTCGCGGCGTACGGCGTCGGGCCGGAGTGGTTCGGGCTCGGCGACCGCGACTTCGCGACCCACATCGTGCGGACCCAGATGATCGGCGCGGGCTACCCGCTCAGCGCCGTCACCGAGGCGCTGTGCGAGCGCTGGCAGCCGGGTGTCCGGCTCATCCCCATGTCGGACGACCGCGTCGAGACGCATGTCCTCGTGGATGTCGACGGCGAGCGCAAGGCCGTGCACTTCCAGGAGTACTGGGTGCGGCTGCACGCCTCCGTCGAGGCGCACGCCGTGGTGCCGGTCGGCGCGGAACAGGCGAAGCCGGCCCCCGGTGTCCTGGAGGCCATCGCGGAAGCGGACGTCATCGTCTTCCCGCCGTCCAACCCCGTCGTCAGCGTGGGCACCATCCTGGCCGTGCCGGGCATCCGCGAGGCCATCGCCGAGGCGGGCGTCCCGGTCGTCGGGTTGTCGCCCATCGTCGGTGACGCGCCGGTGCGCGGAATGGCGGACAAGGTCCTGGAGGCCGTCGGGGTCGAGACCACCGCCGCCGCGGTCGCCGCCCACTACGGCTCCGGGCTGCTCGACGGCTGGCTCGTCGACACCGTGGACGCCGCGGCGGTCGAGGGGATCGAGTCCGCGGGCATCCGCTGCCGGGCCGTGCCGCTGATGATGACCGACCTCGAAGCCACCACCACCATGGCGCGCGAAGCGCTGGCGCTGGCGGAGGAGGTCCGCACGTGACGGCTCCGTCCTTCCCGGCGGACGCGGCCGCCCCGTCCTTCCAGGTGCTGGCCGTCTCCGGGATTCCCGAGGTGCAGCCCGGTGACGACCTCGCCAAGCTGATCGCCGCCGCGGATCCCGCGCTCGCCGACGGCGACGTGCTGCTGGTGACGTCGAAGATCGTCAGCAAGGCCGAGGGCCGGATCATCCGCGCCGACGACCGCGAGGCCGCGATCGACGCCGAGATGGTGCGGCTGGTCGCGCGGCGCGGACCCACCCGGATCGTCGAGACCCGGCACGGCTTCGTCATGGCCGCGGCCGGCGTCGACGCCTCCAACACCGCGCCCGGCACCGTACTGCTGCTGCCCGAGGACCCGGACGCGTCCGCCCGCGGGATCCGGGAGGGGCTGCGCGCGGCGCTCGGCGTCGAGGTCGCGGTCGTGGTCACCGACACCTTCGGACGGCCGTGGCGCGAGGGGCTCACCGACGTCGCCATCGGCGCCGCCGGGCTGCGGGTCCTGGAGGACCTGCGCGGCGGCACCGACTCGCACGGCAACGCCCTGAGCATGACGGTGACCGCCACCGGGGACGAACTCGCCGCCGCCGGGGACCTCGTCAAGGGCAAGTCGGCCGGACTGCCGGTCGCCGTCGTCCGCGGCCTCGGCCACCTGGTGACGGCGGACGACGGACCGGGCGCCCGCGCCCTCGTCCGGGACGCGGGCACGGACATGTTCCGGCTCGGCACGTCGGAGGCCGTCCGCGAGGCGGTCGCGGCCCGCCGCACGGTCCGGGACTTCACGACGGAGCCGGTGGACGGGTCCGCGGTCCGCCGCGCCGTCGCCCTGGCCGTCACCGCACCCGCCCCGCACCACACGACGCCCTGGCGGTTCGTCCTCCTGGAATCCGCGGACTCCAGGACCCGGCTGCTCGACGCCATGCGGGACGCCTGGGAGGCGGACCTGCGGGCCGACGGCTTCCCCGAGGAGAACATCACCCGCCGGCTGCGGCGCGGCGACGTGCTGCGGCGCGCGCCCTATCTGATCGTTCCCTGCCTGGTCGCCGACGGCGCGCACGCGTATCCGGACGCGCGGCGGGCGGGCGCGGAACGCGAGATGTTCGTCGTCGCGGTCGGCGCCGCCGTCCAGAACCTGCTGGTCGCCCTGGCGGGCGAGCAGCTCGGCTCCGCGTGGGTGTCCTCGACGATGTTCTGCCGCGACGTCGTCCGGGACGTCCTCGGACTGCCGGCCGACTGGGACCCGATGGGCGCGGTCGCCGTCGGCCACGCGTCGGCTGCGCCTCCGGCTCGCCCGGAGCGGACCGCGGAGGGGTTCATCACGGTCCGCTGACCCGCAGGCGGGATCGGACAGGAGGGGGCCGGGGCCGCAGGGGTGGGGTTTCGAAATGCTGCCGAGCTATTTGTGAGCCGCCAGGCTCGTAAATAGTCGATTTCGAAGCCCCACCCCGGAGGGCCCGGCCCCCGACCCACCGACCCCGCGGCCCGCTCAGATCCGACTGATGTCACGTGGCGAAAAGCGCGGCGCACGCCGAGGCGGTACCCGGCCGCTGAGCAGGATCAGCCGCGCCGCCCGGTGCCGCTGGCCCTCGTACGGGGCCAGCAGGGCGCACATAGCGGCGTCGTCAGTGCGCAACGCTCCCGTGAGGGCGAAGCCGATGATGTTCGGCAGGTGCAGGTCGCCGACGGTCAGGGCGTCCGGGTCCCCGTTGCTGCGCTGCAGCGTCTCGGCGGCGGTCCAGGGGCCGATGCCCGGGATCACCGTCAGCCGGGCGGTGGCCGACGCCAGGTCCATCGTGGCGGCCTCCTCCATCCGCGCGGCCACCCGGACCGCGCGCAGGATCGTCGAGGACCGCTTGTTGTCGACGCCGGCACGGTGCCACTCCCAGGACGGGATGAGGGACCACTGGCGCGGGGCGGGCATGACGTACATCCCGCCGTCCGGGCCGCCGGTGGCCGGGCCGGGGGCCGGTTCGCCGTGCCGGCGCAGGAGCAGCCGCCATGCGCGGTACGCCTCGTCGGAGGTGACCTTCTGTTCCAGGATCGCGGGGATCAGCGATTCGAGGACGAGGCCGGTCCTGGTCAGCCGCAGGCCCGGATTCCGCCGGTGCGCCTCGTGCACGACGCGGTGGCGCGGGGTGAACGGCGTCGGGTCGTCGCCGGCGCCCAGCAGCCCGGGCAGCGCCTCCAGGAGCCAGTCCCGCCCATCGCCCCAGGCCTGCGCCTGTACGGCGCCGTCGGCCGCGGTGATCCGCAGGGTGCCGGGGCCCTGCGGGGTGCGGGCCGTCCGCCAGATCGCGCCGTCGGGCGTCATCCGGAACGCCGGATCGCCCGGGCCGCGGCCCAGCGGGCCCAGCGTCAGGCGGAGGTCGGGCCGGCCCTCGGGGGTCCAGCTGCGGATGCTCGTGCGCACGCGACCGAGCGTAGCCGCCCCCTCGGACAGGACCGCCCGCCTGCCGCTACTGGTCGGACGACCGTTACTGGTCGGACGCCGCTACTGGTCGGACGAGAAGCGGATCGAGGCCGCCGGGATCCGGGCGGAGCACCAGACGCGGGCGCCGTGCAGCAGCTCGTTGTCCGCGCCGACGGTGGCGCCGTCGCCGATGACCGCGCCGTCCAGCACGGTGCGGGCGCCGATGGTGGCGCCGGTGCCGATGAGGGAGTCGCGGATGACCGCGCCGTCCTCGACGACCGCGCCGTCCAGCACGAGGCTGCCGTCGATGCTGGCGTCGGCGCCGATCCGGGCTCCGGCGCCGATGGAGGTGCCGCCGGTGAGCTTGGTGCCCTCACCGATGACCGCGCCCTCCAGGACGAGCCGCTCGCCCCGGCGGCCGGGGACGGCCGGCGACGGAGCGCGGCCGAGGACGAGGTCGGCGGAGCCGCGGACGAAGGCCTGCGGGGTGCCGAGGTCGAGCCAGTACGTGGAGTCGACCATGCCCTGCAGATGCGCGCCGGCCGCCAGCAGGCCGGGGAACGTCTCCCGTTCGACCGAGACCGGCCGGCCGGCCGGGATGCTGTCGATCACCGAGCGGTTGAACACGTACGCGCCCGCGTTGATCTGGTCCGTGACGATCTCCTCGGGGGTCTGCGGCTTCTCGAGGAAGGCCGTGACGCGCCCGGAGGGGTCGGTGGGGACGAGGCCGAACGCGCGCGGGTCCGCGACCTTGGTGAGGTGCAGGGAGACGTCGGCGCCGGTGGTGCGGTGGTTGTCGACGAGGGCGCGGATGTCGAGGCCGGTGAGGATGTCGCCGTTGAAGATGAGGACCGGCTCGCCGGGGGCGGACCGGAGCCGGGACGCGACGTTGCGGATGGCGCCGCCGGTGCCGAGCGGCTCGTCCTCGGTGACGTACTCCAGGTGCAGGCCGAGCTCGGAGCCGTCGCCGAAGTGCGGTTCGAAGACCTCGGCGAGGTAGGACGTGGCGAGCACGATGTGCTCGACGCCGGCCGCGCGGGCGCGGGCGAGCTGGTGGGTCAGGAACGGCACACCGGCCGCCGGGACCATGGGCTTGGGCGTGTGCACCGTCAGCGGGCGCAGTCTCGTGCCCTTGCCGCCGACCAAGAGGATCGCTTCAGTCACCTGGGTTCTTCTCTGCTTCCTGGTGGGCGGGCCGGTGGGCGGCAATCTTAGGCAGATGAACGGATGAGCTGACCACTCGCACCGCCGGACACGCGGAACCCGGCGCTCCGCGACCCCGGCACGCACGAGTTCCGCGACCCCGGGACGCAGTGGTCGCCGGGGCCGCGGAAGGGAGGGGTGGACGGAGGATCAGCGGCCCTGCAGATCGGCTGCCGTCTTACGGGCGGTGCCGAGTTGGCCGTAGAGCTTGGTGCCGGGGCACTCGGTGGCGAAGCCGTCGCGGTGCCCGGAGATGACGTTGAGCTTGACGCTGGTGCCCTTCGTGTACAGGTTGGCGCCACCGGACGTGAGGTGCGTGGTGCCGGTCGGGTTGCCGCCGTGCAGCCCGAGCTTCCAGGCGGCCAGCTGCGACACCGCCTTCACGGCCGCGGCGGGAGCCGAGCTGGAGGTGAACGTGCCGAGCACCGCGACGCCCGCGCTGTCGGTGTTGAAGCCCATGGTGTGAGCGCCCATGACCGGCTTGGCGACGCCGCCGGCGCGGCCTTCGTAGATGTTTCCGCACTTGTCGACGAGGAAGTTGTAGCCGATGTCCCGCCAGCCGCTGCTCTCCACGTGGTAGCGGTAGATGCTGCGGATGAGGGCGGGCGCCCCCGAGCAGGTGTAGTCGTTGCCGGTGGCGGTGTGGTGGACGAAGACCACCTTCACCGTGTTGGTGTAGACGAAGCCCGCCTCACGCAGCCCCTCGTCGGCGCCCCAGCCGGCCCGGGTGACGATCCGGGGACGTGCGCCGACGTAGGACGCGCCGCCCGCCGCGGCCTCGGTCTCGGCCTTGGTGAGCGCGGGGAGTTCGGTGACCGGAGCTGCGCCCGGGGCCGACTCCACACCGCGGTCGTCCAGGACCGGGGTGGTGGCGGGAGTGGTGGCCGGGGTGGTGCCCGGGGTGGTGACCGGAGTGGTGTCCGGTGCGCTCGGATCGGTGACGGGGGCACCCGGCGCGGTGGCCGGGGTGACCGGGCCGTCGTCGCCCGGGTCGACCATCTCCAGCCGCAGCCCGCCGGGCAGTGGCACCGCCTTGGCGGCGGAGCCGGCGCCGCGGTCACCGCCGGCGGCCGGCTGGACGCGGACCTGGACACCGTCCGAGGCCCCGACCCACAGCGGGGCGGTGGCGCCGCGGCCGGTCCGGCCGTCCGGATCGGGGGCGTCGTCGTTGTGCGCCTGTACGTCCCGCCAGCCCGACCAGGTGCCGGTGCCGGCCGCCCGGGTGCGGACCTGGACGGCGGCGTCGAGATCGGCCGCCGGGTTGTCCCAGGTGACGCCGAGCAGGGAGAACGGGGCGACCTGACGGGCGGACAGACCCTGCTCGGCGGGGGCGCCGGGCGCACGGTCGGTTCCATGGGTGACGGTGGGGGCGGTGAGCGGCACCAGCGGAAGGTTGCGGGTGCTGCCCGGGAGGTGGGAGGCCGTCGTGTGGGCCGGCCGCGCGGAACGCCCGCTCTGTGCGGCGGCGCCCGTGGGAACGGCGAACGGAAGCGCCAGCGCGGCCGTGCACGCGACGCCGATGGTGGTGGCTAGGAATGCACGCATAGGACAGATCGTTACATAAGCCTCATGTATGTCCAGTCGAGATCTGACGGGCAGTCCGCCGGAACGACCCTCCGCCCTCGCCCGTCCGGGCGAGGGCCGCCGGCCCGGCGGCGGGTAGCCTGAGCCGGGTGACCGCTACCGCCAACACCCCCGCCGGCCTGCTGGATTACGCCCTCCGGACGGAGCCCGCCCGCCCGCTGGTGACCTTCTACGACGACGCCACCGGCGAACGCGTCGAACTCTCCGTGGCCACGTTCGGCAATTGGGTGGCGAAGACCGCCAACCTGATCCAGGACGACCTCGGCGCGCAGCCCGGTGACCGGCTCGCGCTGCTGCTGCCCGCGCACTGGCAGACCGCGGTCTGGCTGCTCGCCTGTTTCTCCACCGGAGTGGTCGTCGTCCCCGGCGGCGATCCGGCCGCCGCGGACCTGGTGGTCAGCGGACCGGAGACGCTCGATGCCGCCCTGGCCTGCGACGGCGAGCGGGTCGCGCTCGCGCTGCGCCCGCTCGGCGGCCGCTTCCCGCAGCCGCCGGCCGGCTTCGCCGACTACGCGGTCGAGGTGCCCAGCCAGGGCGACCGCTTCGCGCCGTACGCCCCGGTCGGCCCGGACGCACCCGCGCTCCAGCTCCCGGACGGCTCGCTGCTGACCGCCGCCGAGGTGGTCGGCCGGGCCCGCGAGAGCGCCGCGGGGCTGGGCCTCGGCCCGGGATCCCGGCTGCTCTCCGGCCGGTCCTTCGACGACTGGGACGGGCTGGCCGCCGGCCTGCTGGCACCGCTGGCCACGGACGGCTCGGTCGTCCTGTGCCGGCACCTCGACCGGCTTCCCACAGACCAGCTGGCACAACGGGAGAAGAGCGAGCGCGTCACCCACACGGCCCAGTGACGACCCCCTCCCCCGGGCCCTCCGCGCCGTCCTGGGGGATGCTGGGTTGATCACCGACCAAGGGAAGAGCGAAGTCACGCAACCATGAACGGGAATCGGCTGTCTGAACGGGTGCCGGTCGGGCTTCACCGCCTGAGGAGTCCGGCACCGAGTGACTCACCGAGGGATGGGCGCAGACGTGACCACGCAAGGAGGCACGCCCGCCCCGCCGCCGGAACCGGAGGACGTGTCGCCTGCCGGGGACGGCGCCGAGGGCGCTGACACCCCGCCCGCCGCACCCGCGGCGCGCAAGGGGCGTCGCTGGCTGCGGGTGCTCGGCGGCTCCACCGTCCTCCTGCTGCTCGTGGGCACCGGGACCGCCTGGTACCTGTACAAGCAGCTCGACGGCAACATCAAGACCGACTTCAGGACCGCCAACGAGCTGGAGCGCATCCAGGCGGAACGGCCCACCCCCGGTCCGACCTCGGCCGAGAACATCCTGCTCATCGGGTCGGACAACCGCGGCAACGGCAACACCGAGTACGGCAAGGACAGCGGCACCCAGCGCTCCGACACCACGATCCTGCTGCACCTGTCCGCCGACCGCAGCAGCGCCACCGCGGTCAGCATCCCGCGCGACCTGATGGCCCATGTGCCCAGTTGCACACAGGCGAACGGAACCATGACCCAGGAGAAGTACGTCCAGTTCAACTGGGCGTTCCAGTTCGGCGGGGCGGCCTGCACGATCCGTACCGTCGAGCGGATGACGGGTATCCGCATCGACCACCATCTGATCGTGGACTTCAGCGGCTTCAAGAAGATGGTCGACGCGGTGGACGGAGTGGAGGTGTGCGTGCCGAAGGCGATCCGCGACCCGGAGGCGCATCTGAACCTCCCGGCCGGGAAGCAGACGCTCTACGGCGAGCAGGCGCTGGGCTATGTGCGCGCCAGGTACAGCATCGGCGACGGCAGCGACACCCAGCGGATGAACCGCCAGCAGGACTTCCTGGCCTCGCTGGTGAACAAGATCCGCAGCGACGGTGTGCTGCTCAACCCGACCAAGCTGTACCCGCTGCTCTCGGCGGCGACGTCGTCGCTGACCGCGGACCCGGGCCTGGACTCGCTGGGCGAGCTGTACGACCTCGTCCGCAGTCTGGAGAACACCCCGACCAGTGCGGTGCGCTTCCTGACCGCGCCGCGCCAGCCGTACATCAACAACAACGACCGGGACGAACTCATGCAGCCCGAGGCGAATCAGCTCTTCGCCACGCTCCGCGCGGACCAGCCGGTCGGGGTCTCGGGGACGACCGAAACGCCGAAGCCCACCGCGCCGGCGACCACCGCACCCGCGACCGCCGGCCCCACGGCGGTCGCCGAACCGACGGACACCGGCAGCGGGGAGGACGGCAAGTCGCGGGGTACGAAGGCGACTCCGGTGCCGAGCGGGGGCGAACCGACGTTTCCGGGCACGACGGCCGACCAAGACATCTGTGGTAAAGCGCAATAAAAGGTATGGCCAACAGGCCGGTTGGATTGGATGGTTTGTCCAGTTGTAGGGGAGTGGAATTTGTCACGCACGTGACTAGACGCTGAAGTGTGGGGCTAGTGTGAGCGATCCGGCCGGACCCGGAGGATGGCCAACCGGCCCGCATTCACACGGAAGACCAGAAGATCGAGCGCCCAGGGGGCAGGCGCCGCGTGGCACCGACGGAGGACCCGAGCAACCGTGGACACGCAAGGCCACAGGAACATCGACCCGGCAGACCAGTGGGTCCTTGATCCGGAGACGGGCAGCTACGTGCTGCGGATTGATCCCGAACAGCCTCCGTCACCCAGCGTGTCCGCACAGGGCGGCAGGCGTGAGCGCCGCGAACAGCAGGGCACCCGCAGCGCCCCGTCGAACCCCTCGGACGCACCGAACCGGGCGAGCCGCCGCAAGGCCAAGCCCCGGAAGTCCCGCAAGAAGAAGGTCCTCGTCTGGACCGCGGCCACGGTCGGCTTCGTGCTGGTCGCCGGCTCCATCGGCGGCTATCTGGTCTACCAGCACTTCAACAACAACATCACCACCGTCGACGTCGGCGACGCGGGCAACAAGGACGTCACCGCCGACGGTCCGGTGAACATCCTCGTGATCGGCACCGACAGCCGTGAGGGGCTCGGCAAGGAGTACGGCGACGCGGGCAGCGTCGGCCATGCCGACACCACGATCCTGTTCCATGTCTCCAAGGACCGGACCAACGCGACCGCGTTGAGCATTCCGCGCGACCTGATGACCGACATCCCGGACTGCCCGACGAAGCAGAAGGACGGCTCGACGAAGGTCGTCGCCGCGGAGAAGAACGTCCGGTTCAACACCAGCCTCGGCCAGGAGGGCCGTGACCCGGGGTGCACCATGCGCGCGGTGAAGGCGCTGACCGGGGTGAGCGTGGACCACTTCATGATGGCCAACTTCACCGCGGTCAAGGACCTGTCGACCGCGGTCGGCGGGGTCGACATCTGCCTGGCCAAGCCGATCAAGGACCCCAAGTCGCACCTCGACCTCGGCAAGGGCCACCACAAGGTCTCGGGCGACGACGCGCTCGCGTTCGTACGGACCCGGCACGCGGTCGGTTTCGGCGGCGACCTGGACCGCATCAAGCTCCAGCAGCAGTTCCTGGGCTCGATGATCCGCCAGATGAAGTCCGGTGACACCCTCACCAGCCCCAGCAAGCTGTGGAAGCTGGCGAACGCGGCCACCAAGGCGCTCACCGTCGACAGTGCCATCGGCAGCATCTCGAAACTGTCCGACCTGGCGAAGGACCTCAGCGCGGTCGACACCAAGAACATCACCTTCGCCACCGTCCCGGTCATCGACAACCCGGCGGACGGCAAGGTGCACAAGACGGTCATCCTCGACCCGACCAAGGCCCAGCAGGTCTTCTCCATGGTGAAGGGCGACATCTCGCTGACCGAGGTGGCGAAGAAGCCGGGCACCCCGGACGCCTCCAAGGCCCCGGACAGACTGTCCGGCTCCAAGGCCCCCGCGTCACAGGTTCGCGTCAAGGTGTTCAACGGCAGTGGCGTAACCGGGGCCGCGCAGGACACCATCAACTGGCTGCAGAACAACAAGGCCGTCAACCGCTCCACCAACGGCGGCAACGCCCCGGCCGGAACGGTGGCGACGACCACGCTCGTCTACGCGCCGAACCAGGCCGACCAGGCGCGCGCCCTGGCCGCGATGATGGGGCTGCCGGCGTCCGCGCTGCAGCCGGGGACCGCCGACGCGGCGGCCAAGGCCAACATGACGCTCACCCTTGGCAAGGACTTCAAGGGAGCGGGAACACCGATAGCCGCGCCGACTTCGGCGCCGGAGGGAATTCAGAAGGTCGTGGCGGACGACAAGAGCGTCTGCGCGAAATGACGTATCCAGGGGGGGCCATGCGGGACAGCGGTGTACGGGGCGGTGGGGCGCGAGACGCCCGAGGGCCGGGAGATCCCGGCTGGGACGAGAGCTTGTACCAGGACCGGGACCAGGGCGGGGCCAGGGCGGGGGCCAGGGCCGGGACGGATCCGGTGACGGCACCGCCTCGCGCACGGGCTCCCATCCGAGCCCCGGCGCGGGCACCGTCACGGGCGCCGTCACCGACCCCTCGCTGGTCGGCGCCGGCACGGCCGCGGTACCCGGGCAGCGGAACGGCGGTACCGGCGGGGGCGGCGGACACCGCCGCGCCGGTGGCCGGCGGCAGCCGCGCAGCCGGAAGAGCAGGATATTCCGCTGGGTGGCGGGCACGCTCTCGCTGCTCATCCTCGCCGGCGCCGGCGCGGGATACGCGTACTACGAGTACCTCGCCGGAAAGATCCGCACCGGTGACCTGAACAACGGCAAGAGCGATGTGGCGCCGTCCAAGGCGAACGCGAACGGCGACACCCCGCTGAACGTCCTGGTGCTCGGCTCCGACGCCCGCGACTCCGAGGCCAACAAGGATCTGGGCGGCGCCCGCGACACGGCGGGCGAACCGCCCCGGGCCGACGTCATCATGCTGCTCCACATATCGGCCGACCGCAGCAACATGTCGGTGGTCAGCATTCCCCGCGACACCCGGATGCCCATCCCGGAGTGCACGGACACCACCACCGGCAAGGTGTTCAAGGCGACCGAGAACGACATCATCAACGAGTCGCTGGGCCGCGGCGGCGCGGGCTGCACGCGCGCGGCGATCCAGAACCTGACCGGCGTCTACATCGACCACTGGATGACCGTCGACTTCGCCGGCGTGGTGAAGATGGCCGACGCCGTCGGCAATGTCGAGGTCTGCGTCAAGCAGAACATCTGGGACCATCCGACCCCGGCCCAGAAGGGCGGCTCCGGTCTGAAGATGAAGGCCGGCACCTGGCCGGTCAAGGGCCAGCAGGCGCTGCAGTGGCTGCGCACCCGGCACGCCTTCGGTGACGACGCGGGCCGCGCCAAGGCGCAGCACATGTACCTCAACTCGATGATGCGCAATCTGCAGAGCCAGAGCCTGTTCACCAACCCGGCCCGCCTCAACAACCTGGCGACGAAGGCGATGGAGGCGTTCCGGGTCTCGAAGGAGATCGGCACGCCGAAGAAGCTCTACGACCTCGGCATGGAGCTCAAGAGCGTGCCGGCCAACCGGATGACGATGCTGACGATGCCGCACCTCGCCGACCCGCTGAACCCCGACGCCCACTACGTCCCGGCCAAGGCGGACGCGGCGAAGATCTGGACGCTGCTGCGCAACGACGTCGCCATGGACGCCAACGGCACCGCCGCGAACACCCCGAAGCCGGCTCCGACCAAGTCGGGCCCGGCCGCCGCGGCCCCGGCCACCATCGCGGTCAGCGTCGTGAACGGCACCGCGGGCGACAAGAACGGCTCGGCCGTCGGGAACCGCGCGTCCAACGTCTCCAAGGCGCTGGTCACGGGCGGCTTCACGAAGGCGAAGGCCAGTCAGTCCGCGAACCCCAGCAAGGGCACGGTCGTCAACTACCCCACGAGCGCCGGTGAGCAGGGCAGGGCCGACGCGCTGTCCGTCGCCGCCGCCCTGAAGATCCCGGCCGCCGCGGTGAAGGCCTCCGCCGATGTGACGGGCGTCATCGTCATCGTCGGTGCGGACTGGACCACGGGCACCGACTACGGCAAGACGGCTCCGGGCGCCGGCTCCGTCCCGACCAACGCGGACGCGCTGAACGGCACCGACAAGGGCTGCATGGACGTCTACAAGCCCTACCAGTGGAAGTAGAGGACGTGGAGCACCGGCGAACCAGAGGCGCGGCGACGCGGAGCGACGTTCCCGCGCAGAACAGCCCCTCAGAACTGGGCTGGGACGACAGTCTGTACCGGTCGGACGCCGGCGGGGCCGGCGCGGATCCGTACGCGGACGACACGTCGCGGACTCCTGGCTCGCCGTCCGCAGAAACGTCTCGGCAGGCAGCGGGCAGCGGTCACCGCCGGGGTGGCTCCCGGTCCCGCAAGGCGCCGCGGAGCGGCCGGCGCCGGGCCCTGCGCTGGATCGGGATCGGCACCGCGGTGGCGGTGCTCGGCACGGCCGGCGCGGGCTGGGCGTACTACGAGCACCTCAACGCGAACATCAAGAAGGACGAGCTCAACCTCAGCGACGCGAAGCTCTCCAAGCCGCAGGCCAACGCCGAGGGCGAGACGCCGCTCAACATCCTGCTGATGGGCTCCGACAGCCGGAACTCCGACGAGAACGTCAAGCTCGGCGGCGCCGCGGACACCCGGGGCGAGAAGCCCCGTGCCGACGTCCAGATGCTGCTGCACCTGTCGGCCGACCGCAGCAACATGACGGTCATCAGCATCCCGCGCGACACCCGGGTGGCCATCCCCAAGTGCACCGACCCGCACGACGGCACGGTCTACCAGAAGTCCGAGGACATCATCAACGCCAGCCTCACGCACGGCGGTCCCGGCTGCACGGTCGCCACGTGGGAGGAGATGACGGGCATCTCCATCGACCACTTCATGATGGTCGACTTCGCCGGAGTGGTGAAGATGGCCGACGCCATCGGCGGCGTCCCGGTCTGCGTCGACAAGAACATCTACGACAAGCAGTCCGGGCTGAAGCTCAAGGCCGGCACCTCGACCATCAAGGACGAGCAGGCCCTGCAGTGGCTGCGCACCCGGCACGGCTTCGAGGACGGCACCGACCTCGGCCGTACGCACGCGCAGCACCTGTACATGAACTCGATGATCCGCGAGCTCAAGAAGGGCGCGAAGCTCACCGACCCGGGGCAGCTCACCGGCCTCGCCGAGGCGGCGACCAAGTCGGTCACCGTCGACACCGGCCTCGGCACCGTCAAGAAGCTGTACGACCTGGGCAACGAGCTGAAGAAGGTGCCCGCCGACCGGATCACCATGACCACGATGCCGTGGGACTGGGACCCCAAGAACAAGGCGCACGTCATCCCGAAGCCGGGTGACGCCGACAAGCTCTTCGCGCTGGTGCGCGCGGACAACCCGGTCGACGGCAAGGCCAAGGCGCCGACGCCCGGGGCCGCCGCCACCGCGACCGCCTCGCCCGCCGACCCGGCGGCGCCGAAGGGCGAGATCGACGTCTCGGTGCGGAACGGCACCGCCACCGCGTCGCAGGCGGCGGTCAGCGGCCGTGCCAAGACCATCGTCGGCCGGCTCAGCACCCTCGGCTTCACCCGGGCCGCCCCCGACACCACCCCGCAGCCGCAGGCC
This sequence comes from Streptomyces sp. RKAG293, assembly GCF_023701745.1. NCBI lineage: Bacteria > Bacillati > Actinomycetota > Actinomycetes > Kitasatosporales > Streptomycetaceae > Streptomyces > Streptomyces sp. RKAG293. The sequence goes on from NZ_JAJOZB010000001.1 coordinate 3,826,931, forward strand.
GACACCACGGTCAGCTACCCGAGCGCCACCCTGAAGGGCGACGCACAGGCGGTGGCCAAGGCACTGGGGCTGCCGGACAGCGCGGTACGGAGCTCCAAGAGCGTGACCAAGGTGACGGTGGTCATCGGCTCCGACTGGCGTACGGGCACCACGTACCCGAGGACCGCGGGCGGTTCGGGCTCCGGAGCCCCGGACAAGGCGCCGTCCACCTCGTCCGCGCTCAACGGCGCCGACACTTCGGCGTGCATGAAGGTGAACACGTACCCGGGCGCCCACTACGTCTGGTAGCGGACCCCCGGACATGGCGCCGGCCCGGACCGACAGCGGTCCGGGCCGGCGCGGTGCGTTCAGACGCCGGCCGTCGTCACACTGGGACGCCGGCTGGCGATGACCTTGTTGGCCAGGGACCGCGGGCTGGTGAGGAAACCCCAGCCCCAGCACATGTGCATGGTCGCGAGCGCGACCGGGATCCGCACCCGGGCGGCGAACGACAGGCCCTTGCCCGCCGGGACCGAGCCGAGTCCGATGGCGGCGAGGTAGCCGGCCGGGACCACGAAGCCCCACGGGGTGACGGCCGCGCCCACCACGACGCCCGCCGCGATGGCGAGAACGGCGGCCGGGGGCGCGAGGTAGCGGACGTTGACGGAACCGCGGTGGTAGCGGGCGACGACATGGCGCCAGCGGCCGTAGTTCTTGTACTGCTTCGCCAGCTCGCGCACGTTCGGCCGGGGCCGGTAGGAGACGCGCAGCTCGGGCGAGAACCAGATGAGGTGGCCGGCCTCACGGATCCGGTAGTTCAGCTCCCAGTCCTGGGCGCGGATGAACTCCTCGTTGTAGCCGCCCTGCTGCTCCAGCACCTCACGGCGGAAGACGCCGAGGTAGACGGTGTCGGCCGGGGCCGCGACACCGCCGGTGTGGAAGGCCGCGTTGCCGACGCCGACCTTGGACGTCATGGCGGCGGCCACCGCGTCCTCCCAGGCGTTCTCGCCCTCGGCGTGCATGATGCCGCCGACGTTGGCCGCGCCGGTCTCGGCCAGCAGCCGCACGGCGGTGGCGATGTAGTCCGGCGAGAGCATCCCGTGCCCGTCGACACGGACCACTACCGGGTGCCGGGACGCCTTGATCGCGGCGTTCAGCGCGGCGGGGGTGCGGCCGGTCGGGTTGGGCACGGTGTGGACCCGCGGGTCCTCCGCGACCAGCTCGGCGGCGATCTCGTCCGTACGGTCCGCGGAGGGGCCGAGCGCGATGACGACCTCGAGCTCACCTGGGTAGTCCTGCTCCAGGATGTGCCGGACGGAGTCGCGCAGGTGACGTTCCTCGTTGAGCACCGGCATGATCACGGAGACAGCGGGGGTGGCGGGGTCGTTGGCAGCGTTCATCGCGGGAAACGTTACCGCGAATGGGGGACCCCAGCGTGTGGGGGGCTTTGAATACTGTCCGTTTTGTCTAGCCTGACCGGGTCCCCTGTCTCCCGCGGAGGTGCGCCCCGATGACGGTTCCACCCGCTCGCCCGCCCGCCACCCCGCCCCGCAGGCCCCGCCCACCGGTGAATCCCGCCCGGCGACCGGGACCGCGACCGGGCACGCGGCGGGGACCCCGGTCCGGCGGACGGCAGGTGCGCTGGAGCACCCGGATCGCCGGCGGGCTGGCCCTGGCGATCATCACGACCAGCGGCGTCGGCCACGCCGTGGTCAGCGGAGTGGGCGACAGCATCGGCCGGGTGGACGCGTTCGGCGGGATGCGGGACCGCCCCGGCAGTACCAAGGGCATCAACTTCCTGCTGGTCGGCACCGACGGGCGGGACGGGCTGAAACCGGCCGACAAGGAGCGCTACCACCTCGGCGGAGCGCCCTGCCACTGCACCGACACGATCATGCTGGTGCATCTGTCGGAGGACCGTTCCCGGGTGAGCGTCGTCAGCATCCCGCGCGACAGCTACGTCATGCTGCCGCCGCACGACGACGCGTTCAGCGGCGCCCGGCACGTCAGCCACGCCGCGAAGATCAACGCGGCCTACGCGGACGGCGGCCCCCGGCTCACCGTCGCCACGGTGGAGAAGATGACCGGGGTGCACATCGACCACTACCTGGAGATCGACTTCACCAGCTTCATGAAGACGGTGGACGTCCTCGGCGGCGTCCAGGTCTGCACGGTCCGCCCGCTGAAGGACTCGTACACCGGCCTCAACCTGCCGGTCGGCACCTCCCAGCTGAACGGTGGCGCGGCCCTGCAGTACGTCCGCTCCCGCCACCTCGACGGCGCCTCCGACCTGGGGCGGATGCAGCGCCAGCAGCGCTTCCTCGCCCAGATCATCCACAAGATCACCAGTGGTGGTCTGCTCACCGACCCGGTCAAGCTCAGCCGGGTCGCCTCCACCGTGCTCGGATCGGTCCGCGCCGACCAGGACCTCAAGCCGAAGGACCTGATCTCGCTGGCCCAGGGCCTGCGCGGCTTCACCCCCGGCTCGTCGGAGTTCACCTCGGTGCCGATCGGCAACATGGGCTACCAGGTCAAGGGCATCGGCTCGACGGTGAAGTGGGACGACGCCAAGGCAGGCAAGCTCTGGGCGGCGATCCGCGCGGACCAGCCGCTGGCCGTCCGCGCCCCGGCCGACGCCAAGCGCCGGCAGTCGAAGGTCCAGGTGGACGTCGATCCGCACGCGGTCCGGGTCCAGGTCGACAACGGGACGGCCGTCACCGGCCTCGGCGACCGGGCGGACAAGGCGCTGCGCGCCACCGGCTTCGCCACGACGGGCTCGCCCGGCAACGCCAACGTGCACAACGTGCCGCGCACCGTCATCCGCTTCGACCCCCGCTGGGACCGCTCGGCGAAGTCCCTGGCGGCCGCGCTGCCGGGTGCGGAGCTGGTGCCGGCCGTCGGGCAGGGACCGCTGATGAAGGTGACCATCGGCGCCGGGTACAAGGGCGTGACGACGATCCGGGCGCAGGATCCGGCACCGGCCACGGGTGGCGGGGCGGGCGCGGTGACCGGCGACCAGGTGGTGTGCGCCTGAGCCGCCGGGCCACGACAGGCTCTAGGACAGGCCCTAGTCGTCGAATCCTTCGGCGGCGCGCTTCTCGCGGAGCTCCCTGATGGCCTCGCGCCGGGCGAGCCGGTGCATCCGGCGGATCTGCGCCTCCTGGTACCGCCGCTTGTCCGTCTCGGTCTCCGGGATCACCGGCGGGACCGGCCGGGTCCTGCCGTACTCGTCGACCGCGGCGAACACGAGGTAGGCGCTGCCGACCTGGGTCGCGGGGGTGGACTCGTTCCACCGCTCGGCCATGACGCGCACGCCGATCTCCATGGACGAGCGCCCGGTCCAGTTGCACTGGGCGCGCACATGGACGAGGTCACCGACCCGGACCGGCTCCAGGAAGACCATCTCGTCCATCGACGCGGTGACCGCCGGGCCGCCCGAGTGCCGGCCGGCGACGGCGCCCGCCGCGTCGTCGACGAGTTTCATGATCACGCCGCCGTGCACGGTGCCGAGCAGATTGGTGTCGTGCGCCGTCATGATGTGCGACAGCGTCGTGCGGGCTGCCGCGGTCGGCTTGCCCGGAAGCCCGGCTTCCGGGGTACTGCCGGCGAGATCGGTGGTCATGCGTCCACCATAAGCCGGGCTCCGGACGCGCTCCTCCCGGGCACGTTCCTCCGCCGCGCTACACCGAGAGCCGCACCGGAAGCTCGCGCAGGCTGTTCACCAGGATCGACGGATTGTTCACCAGCTGCTCCTCGGGCACGGCCAGGGCGAGAGCGGGGAACCGGTCGAAGAGCGCGGGCAGCGCGACCAGGGCCTCCAGCCGGCCGAGGGGCGCGCCGGGGCAGACGTGCGGGCCGTAGCCGAAGGAGAGGTGCCGGGCGGCGTCGCGGGTGATGTCGAACTCCTCGGCGGTCGGCCCGTGCTGCACCTCGTCCCGGCCGATCGCGCCGTAGGAGATCATCACCGCGTCGCCCTCCTTGATGACCACGCCGCCGACCGGGATGTCCTCGGTGGCGTAGCGGAACAGGAAGTTGGTGGTCGGCGGCGACCAGCGCAGCGTCTCCTCGACGACCGCCGCCCAGGGGACGGCTCCCGAGCGGACCAGCGCCAGCTGGTCGGGGTGGGTGAGCAGCCCGCGTACGGCGCTCACCATCAGATTGATGGTGGTCTCATGACCTGCGGCGATCATGACCAGGAGGGTGCCGACCAGCTCCTCGTCGGACAGCCGGTCGCCGCCCTCGGTGGCGGCGAGCAGCGCGCTGGTGAGGTCGTCGCCCGGCCGCCGCTTCTTCTCCGCCACGACGCTCGCGAAGAACGCGAACAGCTCGGCCATCGCCGCCCGCACCTCGTCGGCGGGGGTGACGCTGCTGAAGAAGGTGTCGTACAGCTCGCGCAGCCGGGTGTGCTCAGTGGCCTCGACGCCCATCAGCTCGCTGATGACGCGCATCGGCAGTTTGAACGCGAACACGGTCTTGAAGTCGACGACGGCGCCGCCCGCGCCGGCCGCCTCGAACTCGTCGAGGATCGTGCGGGTGATCTCCTCGATCCGCGGCCGCAGCCGCTCCATCCGGCGCGGGGTGAGTGCCTGGGCGGTGAGCAGCCGCTGCCGTTTGTGCTCGTCGCCGTCGGCGGTGACCATGCTCGTGCCGGGGGCGACCAGACCGATCAGCGGCCACGTCGTGGGGATCTCCCCGCGGGTCCAGGCGCCCCAGCGGTTGATGTCCTTCACCAGGCGCGCGTCGGTGAGCAGCCGGCGGGCTTCGGCGTGGCGCGTGACGGCCCAGCACTCGACTCCGCCGGGCACCTCGATGGCGACCACGGGCCCGGCCTGCCGTAGCAGGGCGCCCTCCCCGACAAGATCACGTACGAGCGGGTCGAGGGCGATGCGACTGTGGTCGACGGGGCAGGTCATGGTTGCCTCCAAGGGGATGGCAGAAGCTGACCGTTCCGGCCACCCCATTGTCAATAACCGTTCAGCGAACGGCATTTGGTGCCATCGACCGGTGGCACTCCAGGCCCCGCGGAAGCCGGGCGTCCGGGCCCGGATCCGGGCCCCGCGGCGCGGCCGGAGCGCCCGTGTAGCTTCGCTGTTGCCTCACCGCGCCAACGAACTTTCACAGCCGGTCATTTGACGGCGCTACAGTGCGGCATCCGAAAGCCGAGGACGGGGAGGGGGACCGCATGCCGGGGAACCGCGCGGTGACCGACGGGGACCAGCCCTTGGGCCACCCGTTGAGCTGTATACGCGCGGAGCGCGGCTGGACGTACCAGGACGTGGTGGACATCGTGGCCCGCCGGGTCGGCAACATGTCCGCCCGCCGGGAGAAGGCGTGGCGCTGGGAGCACCGCGGTGTCGTCCCCGATCTGGAGACCCAGCAGGCCCTGGCCAGCGAACTGGGCGTTCCGCACGCCCTGTTGTCCTCCTCCCCGTGGCCGGCGTGGCTGCCGGTGGGCGACCGTACGGCGGCACGCGTCGCGTGGACGCCGCAGGACTGCGTGGCCGCGCTCGACGCGACGGCCGGCACCGCGCTGCACGACCGGCGCGGGTTCGTGGTCGCGGGTGCGGGCAGCGCCGCGGCGGCGGCCCAGCGGTGGCTCGCGCTCGCCCCCCTGTCGTGGCCCCTGCCGGCGACCGTGCCGGCGCCGACGGCCGCGCCGCCCGCGCCCACGCCGCTGCTCGTCCCCGCGTCCGGAGCCGCCCCACTGCCGGCCTCCACCCCGCTGCCAGTCCCCGTACCGCCGGTCCCCGTCCCGGTCTCCGTACCGGCGCAGCGCACCGGTCCGTCCGCCGTGCCCGACGCTCCCGCCGACCCCGTTCCGCCCGCGCTGCTCGCCGCGCTCGGCGCTCTGGAGGAGCGGGTCCCGGCGCTGCGCCGGATGGAGGCCGCGCTCGGCGGCGGGCCGGTCCGCGCGGTCGCCGACGCCGAGCTGCGCCTCGTCACCGATCTGCTGGCCAGGGGGCCCGCCGCCCGGCCGGGACCGGCCGCCGCGGAGCTCCCGGCACGACGGCTGTTCGCGGTCGCGGGCGAGCTGGCGTGCCTCGCGGGCCGCGCCTGCTTCGACACCGGGCACGAGGCCGCGGCCGAGCGGTACTTCAGCGCCGCCCTCTCGGCCGCGCACGCGGCCGCCGACCGGCCGCTCGGGGCGCGGGTCCTCTCCGCCATGAGCCTGCAGTGCCTGAGCGCCGGGCGCCCGCAGGAGGCGCTGGCCGTGGCGCGGGCCGCCCGCGCCGGCCTCGCCAGGGAAGCGGCGGGCGACGGCCGCGCCGCCACCCCGGCCGTGACCCCCGCCACAGCCACGCCCACGGCCGCCGGAGAGCTCTCCGGCTCCGTACGCCACTCCGCCGCGCTGCTCATGGCCCGGCAGGCCCGGGCCCACGCCGTACTGGGGCAGGCCGACGTGTGCCAGCGGCTGCTCGCCGCGGCGGGCGCCATCCTCACCCCGGACGCCCGGAGCAGCGCCGACCACCGTGCCGACTACTGCGCGGAGGCCGCGGCCTGCGAGCTGGCGCTGGGCCGTCCGGCCGCCGCCGACCACTGGCTCCGGCGGACCCTCGCCGCGCTGCCCGAGGGCCGGGCCCGTGACCGGGCCGGCACCCTCGTCCTGCGGGCCGTGGCCGCGCTCGACCAGGGGGCCGCGGACCGGGCCCGGGGGCTGGCCACCGACGCCGGACGGGCGGTCGAGGGCATCGACTCCCCCCGGGTGCACCGGGCCCTGGCGGCGCTCTGGGAGCGGCTGCACGGCCGTCCCGAGCGGCACGGCGGGGGCCGGGAGACCCCTGGCCGGGACTTCGCGATGACCGCTCTGTGACATCCGTGCGGAAATGCATCGGGTCTGCCACAGAACCGCCTGCGATTGCCGGTGGGTGCCCTCCAGCGGGCACACTTTGCCTATGAGCGGATGGACCAACGAAGCAGAGCAGCGCCGGCGCACCGAGCCGCCACTGCCCCCCGAGCTGTCGCCGCGCCGTGGCGCGGCCGCCGCCCGTGCGGGCTCGGGCGCCGCGGGCGGGGTTCCCCCGCAGCCTTCGTACGGCGGCGGATCCGGCGGCGACGGCTACGGGCCGCCCAGCACCGGCGGCGGTCGCGGCCGGGGTTCAGGACGCCGCCCCGGCAGCCGGGCCCGCATCGTGAAGTTCACGTTGCTGGGTCTGGTCGTGGCGCTGCTGGTGGTGTCCGTGAGCACCTACTTCTGGGCCGACGGCAAGGTGCGCCGCGAGGTGGACCTCAGCAAGGTCGAGGACCGGCCGACCGGCGGCAAGGGCACGAACTACCTCATCGTCGGCTCCGACAGCCGTGAGGGGCTCTCCAAGGAGCAGGAGCAGGATCTGCACACCGGCGCCGCCGAGGGCAAGCGCACCGACTCGATGATGGTGCTGCACGTCGGTGACAACGGGAACACGATGCTCAGCCTGCCGCGTGACTCGTACGTCACCATCCCGGCCTTCACCGGCCAGCAGTCCCACAAGCGCTACCCCGAGGCCACCCACAAGCTGAACCGGGCCTACGCGGACGGCGGCCCCGAGCTGCTCACCAGGACCGTCGAGTACAACACCGGTCTGCACATCGACCACTACGCCGAGATCGGCTTCTCCGGCTTCGTGAACCTGGTGGACGCGCTCGGCGGGGTCGACATGTGCCTCGACAAGCCGCTCAAGGACAAGGCGTCGGGCGCGGACTTCCCGGCCGGCTGCCAGACGCTGGACGGCAAGCAGGGTCTCGCCTTCGTCCGGCAGCGGCACCAGGAGGCCGACCAGGACCTGGGCCGGATGCGCAACCAGCAGAAGTTCCTGTCGTCGCTCGCCCACCAGGCGGCTTCGCCGGCCACCGTGCTGGACCCGTTCACGCTCTACCCGGTGATCAGCTCCGGCCTCGACACCCTCATCGTCGACAAGGACATGAGCCTGTGGAACATCACCTCGATGTTCTGGGCGATGAAGGGCGTGACCGGCGGCGACGGCAAGTCGATGACCGTTCCGATCTCCACCGCGAACCTGCCGACGCGCAACGACGGCGTCGCGGTGAAGTGGGACTCCACGAAGTCGAAGCAGCTCTTCGCCCAGCTGAAGAACGACGAGACGGTCACCGTCACTTCCAAGTGACGCGGCTTCCGCGGCCGGCCGCGGAAGCCCCCGGCCCCAGCGGATCTATGCGCTCCCTTTGACAGTCATATCAAAGTAACTTCACACTGACCTCTCACGAAACGAACAGTGCGGCGCCCCCGGGAGACCAGGGGGCGCCCGCTGGTCTCCGACCAGCCGACGCGGCGCTCGATACACGCAACGGCGATCGCGATGGGATGTCATGGGAGTCGCACGAGTGGGCCGGGGTTCGTTCCGCTGGTCCCGTGGCACGGTCGCGGAGCTCTTCTCCGGCCGGAACAACAGCCTGGGTCTGCTGCGGCTGTTGCTGTCGGTCTCGGTCCTCGTCTCGCACTCCCTGATCCTGGGATTCGGCTACAAGGAACCCCTCGCGCGGTTCTCCCAGGGCCAGACCACCCTCGGCACCGTGGCCGTCTTCGGCTTCTTCGTCCTGTCCGGGATCCTGGTGACCCGCAGCGGCAGCCGGCTGACCATCGGCCGGTTCATCTGGCACCGCGCGCTGCGCCTGCTCCCCGGCCTGTGGGCCTGTCTGCTCGTCACCGCCCTGCTGGTGGCGCCGTTCCTGTTCTGGCGGCAGCACAGCAACCTGACGGGATTCTGGGACCATCCGCACGGACCGCTGCACTACCTCCACCGGAACTGGGGCGCGGGCTCGCGGGAGTACCCCATATCCGGCGTGATGGAGACCGCGAAGGCCCACGGGCTGGCGTACAACACCTCCTTCAACGGAGCGCTGTGGTCCCTCAAGCTGGAGATCTTCTGCTATCTGGGAGTGGCGGTACTCGTCCTGACCGGCTCGGTGCTGCGGTCGCGCCGGGTCGTGGTGGCCGTCGCCCTCGTCCTGGGCTGGCTGGTCGTCGCCGACGCTCTGAAGCACCCGATCAGGGACGGTGCCCCGCACGCGCCCCACGGCGGGAACCTCAACCTCCCGATGCTGGGCGGACTGAGCATGAACTGGCTGGTCTACCTCGGCCTCGCCTTCGCGATCGGCGCCCTGTTCGAGCTCTACAAGGAGCACGTGCCGGTCAGCGATCCGCTCGCCGCCCTCGCCGCCCTGGTGATGCTCGTCTCGCTCCACTACGGCGCCTTCTACGCGCTCGGCGTGCCGGCCTTCGCCTATCTGCTGCTGTGGCTGGCGATCCGGCTGCCCAGGCCCTTCCAGCGGGTGGGCCGCAAGCACGACTACTCGTACGGCATCTACATATACGGCTTCGTGGTGGAACAGTCCCTGGCCGCGCTCGGCGGCGCCCGCTGGGGATTCGCCGCCTATCTGGGTCTCGCGAGTGCCGGCACCCTGGTGGCGGCCATGCTCTCCTGGCACCTGGTGGAGCACCCGGCCCTGGGGCTGAAGGACCTGCGGTCCAAGCGCCAGACGCCGTCGATCCCCGCGCAGGCGACGGGTGAGCGGGAGACCACCGCCGGCGTCCTGGCGGGCGCGGACCGCTAGAACCCGTCCGGCGGACCGGCCGGAGTACGCGAAAGCCCCGGACGGGATCCGTCCGGGGCTTTCGCGTACGTCGTCGCGGGTTACTTCGGCAGGTTGCGCGCCATCACGATGCGCTGGACCTGGTTGGTGCCCTCGTAGATCTGGGTGATCTTGGCGTCGCGCATCATGCGCTCGACCGGGTAGTCGCGCGTGTAGCCGTAGCCGCCGAGCAGCTGGATGGCGTCGATGGTGACCTCCATCGCGACGTCCGAGGCGAAGCACTTGGCGGCGGCACCGAAGAACGTCAGGTCCTCGTCCTTGGCGCCACCGGAGGTGCGCTCGGACTTGGCGGCGGCCGCGTACGTCAGCTGGCGGGCGGCCTCCAGCTTCATGGCCATGTCGGCGAGCATGAACTGCACGCCCTGGAACTCGGCGATGGCCTTGCCGAACTGCTTGCGCTCGTGGACGTACCCCTTGGCGTAGTCCAGGGCGCCCTGCGCGATGCCGATCGCCTGGGCGGCGATGGTGACGCGGGTGTGGTCGAGGGTCTTCATCGCGGTGGCGAATCCGGTGCCCTCGGCGCCGATCATGCGGTCGGCGGGGATCCGCACGTTGTCGAGGTAGACCTCGCGGGTGGGCGAGCCCTTGATGCCGAGCTTCTTCTCCGGGGCGCCGAAGGAGACGCCCTCGTCGGACTTCTCGACGACGAAGGCGCTGATGCCCTTGGAGCGCTTCTCGGGGTCGGTGACGGCCATCACCGTGTAGTACTCGCTGACGCCCGCGTTGGTGATCCAGCGCTTCACGCCGTTGAGGACGTAGAAGTCGCCGTCGCGCACCGCGCGGGTCTTCATGCCGGCCGCGTCGGAGCCCGCCTCGGGCTCGGACAGGGCGTACGAGAACATCGCGTCGCCCTTGGCCAGCGGGCCGAGGTACTTCGCCTTGAGCTCCTCGGAGCCGGACAGGATCACCGGGAGCGAGCCGAGCTTGTTCACGGCCGGGATGAGGGAGGACGACCCGCAGACGCGGGCCACCTCCTCGATCACGATCACGGTGGCCAGGGCGTCCGCGCCCGCGCCGCCGTACTCCTCCGGGACGTGCACGGCGTGCAGGTCCGCCGCGATGAGCGCGTCGAGGGCCTCCTGCGGGAAGCGGCCCTCCTCGTCGACCTCGGTCGCGAAGGGTGCGATCTTCGCCTCGGCGAGCGAACGGACCGAGTCGCGGAGCATGTCGTGCTCCTCGGACGTCCGGTAGAGGTCGAAATCGGAAGAACCGGCCAAGGCTGTCTCACTCCCCGAGTGCTAACTACCGTTAAGTAACCCTACGATCGTAGGCCGGATCCGGCCGATCGGCCCGTCCGGCCCACGTGAGCTTCACGACACCTTGTTGCCCAGCCGGTCGAGGGTGTTCGACGCCACGTAGTCGGCCATCGTGTCGTTGCGCATCGCCTCCCACAGGGCCGACGTGCCGTTGCCGTCGAGCAGGACCACCGACTGGCCCTTGATCATGTCGAAGCCGGCGACGGGCGCGTTCATGAACGCCATGTCCGAGGACCTGACGTCCTTCATGCCCCAGATCAGATCGCGCAACGCGCCGTTCGAGAGCGAATCGTCGACGCTCACCGAGTTCGTCACCTCGTCCAGCATCCGCTTCGCCTTGAGCGGGTTGCTGAGGGTGTCCCCCGACAGCACCTTGTTCAGCACCGCCCGAAGGAAGTTCTGCTGCCGGTGGGTGCGGTCCAGGTCGCCGCGCGGCAGGCCGTACCGCTCGCGTACGTAGTCCAGTGCCTCGTCGCCGTCCATGTGGTGGGTGCCGGCGTCCCACATCCCCGCGCCGTTGCGCCGCGAGACCGTCTTGTCGACGGTGATGTCCACCCCGCCGACCGCGTCGGTCAGCTTCCTGAAGCCGCTCCAGTCGACGACCGCGAGATGGTCGATCTTCACCTTGGAGAGCCGCTGCACCGTGTCGATCAGCAGCGGCGGGCCGCCCCAGGAGAAGGCCGCGTTCAGCTTGGCGCTGCCGTGGCCCGGGACCGCCACCCAGGAGTCACGGGGCAGCGAGACCACATACGCGTGCTTCCCGTCGGCCGGCAGGTGCACCAGCATCATCGTGTCGCTGCGCTGCGCACCCGGCTGCCACTCCGGCGCCTTCGCGCCCTTGCCGGTGGTCGGCAGGTCCGAGCGCGCGTCTATACCCACCAGAAGAAACGTTTGTCCTCCCTTGCTGGGCGCGGGTATCGCCGCGGCCGGCACATTCGTCGGGAACACGTTCGGGATCCGGTCGACGCGGCCGGTGTAGTGCTCGTACGCGTACCAGCCCGTACCGACGATCAGCAGCGCCCCGGTGCACAGCAGCACCACGGCGCCGAGCAGCACCCGACGGGTCCTGCGCCGCCGCCGGGCCCTGCGGACCTGTGTCTCCTGCGGGTCCTCCGCCACCCCGGGGATCAGGCCCCCGGCCTCCTCGGGCTCGGCCCTCCCGGCCCCGGCCGCCCCGCCCGGCGCCGCCGCCTCGTCCGCCTGGCCGGCCCGCTCGGCCGCCCCCTCGTCCCGCTGATCCGGTGCGGATCCCGCTGCCTTGGAGAGACCCGTTTCGGGTCTCGGTACCGCATCCCCCTGGCCGGCTCGATCCACGGCCACCACCCCCTCGCACTGTCTACGCATTCTGTCCTTCCGGCGTGGACTCTGGCCATGGCCTCACCCTGGATTTCACACACCAGGACGCGACTATGCTCTTCGCATGCCTCTGAAGCTCACCGTCATCGGCACCGGTTACCTCGGCGCCACCCACGCTGCCGCCATGGCCGAGCTCGGCTTCGAGGTACTGGGGCTGGACATCGACCCCCGCAAGATCGAGCTGCTGTCGGCCGGCAGGGTCCCGATGTACGAGCCGGGCCTCGAAGACCTGCTCGCCCGGCACGTGGCCGGTATCGCGGGATCGACCGGACGCCTGAGCTTCACCACCTCGTGGGAGGAGATCGCCGAGTTCGGCGATGTCCACTTCGTCTGTGTCAACACCCCGCAGAAACACGGCGAGTACGCCTGCGACATGTCCTACGTGGACAGCGCCTTCGAGCTGCTCGCCCCGCATCTGCGGCGGCCCGCCCTCGTCGTCGGCAAGTCCACCGTGCCGGTGGGCAGCGCCGCCCGGCTCGCCGCCCGGCTCGCCGAACTGGCCCCGGCCGGCGCCGACGCCGAGGTGGCCTGGAACCCCGAGTTCCTGCGGGAGGGCTTCGCCGTCCAGGACACCCTGCACCCCGACCGCGTCGTCGTCGGCGTCGCGAGCGCGCACGCCGAGAAGCTGCTGCGGGAGGTTTACGCGACGCCGGTGGCAGAAGGCACGCCGTTCGTCGTCGCCGACTACCCCACCGCCGAACTGGTCAAGACGGCCGCCAACGCGTTCCTCGCCACGAAGATCTCCTTCATCAACGCCATGGCCGAGGTCTGCGAGGCCGGCGACGGCGACGTCGTGAAGCTCGCCGAGGCGATCGGCCACGACGACCGGATCGGCCACAAGTTCCTGCGGGCCGGCATCGGCTTCGGCGGCGGCTGCCTCCCCAAGGACATCCGCGCGTTCATGGCCCGCGCCGGCGAACTCGGCGCCGACCAGGCGCTGACGTTCCTCCGCGAGGTCGACTCGATCAACATGCGGCGGCGCGGCCACATGGTCGAGCTCGCCCGCGAGGCGGTCGGCGGCGACAGCTTCCTCGGGAAGCGGATCGCGGTACTGGGCGCGGCCTTCAAGCCGGACTCGGACGACGTACGGGATTCGCCCGCGCTCAACGTGGCGGGCCAGATCCACCTCCAGGGCGGCCAGGTCACCGTCTACGACCCCAAGGGCATGGACAACGCCCGGCTGCTCTTCCCCACCCTCGGGTACGCGGCCACGGCGCTCGACGCGGTGCGCGGTGCGGATGTCGTTCTGCACCTCACCGAATGGCGCGAGTTCCGTGAACTCGACCCGGCGGCGCTGGGCGAGGTGGCGGCGACGCGGCACATCATCGACGGCCGCAACGCGCTGTCGCCTGCGGCGTGGCGTTCGGCGGGGTGGAAGTTCCGGGCGATGGGCCGGCCGTCGGCGTAGTCGTTGCCGTTTGTGGTGGGTCGGATGGGCGGCTCCCGATCGCAGGTTGCGGGTGAGTTCCCCCGGCTAGTGCTTCGCCGGTGCTGTCGTAGGACCGGCGGAATGGGCGCGCCTGATCGTCGTAGGCGAGGGTGAATTCGCGGTCGATGCCGGGCCGGGCCGGCAGGCGGTCCCGGTGTCCATGGATGCGGAGGCGCTGGCGATGACCGAGTCGAGCCGGTCTCGGGTGTGCGTGAGATCGGCGATGTGCTGGTCGATGCGACCGCGCTCCACAGCCAGGCGGTCGAGGAGTTCGGGTGTGGCCTTGCCGTCGATGACGCAGGGCGTGAGCTCGGCGATGGTCTTGCTCGACAGGCCGGCGGTGAACAGCTCCCGGACCAGGACGATCCGGGCGACCGCGGTTTCCGGGTAGTGGCGCTGGCCGGTGTTGCTGCGCTCGGCGGTGAGCAGGTTCTGCTCCTCGTAGTACCGCAGGGCCCGGGTGCTGACGCCTGTGCGGCGGGCGAGTTCCCCAATGCGCATTCCGAGCTCCAGGTGATCTGCGCCATAACGACTTGCCTTTGACGTCAACGTCAAGTTTTAGCGTAGCTGACATGATCACCCACCAGACGACCGGCCTCACCGGCCCCGCTCCCACCCCGACCGTGACGGTCAAGCCGATCGTGCTGCCCGCCCCCCAGCGCGGCCAGGACCTGCACGTACGCGTTTCCGCACCGCTCACCGGCACACGCCTGCCGATCGTGCTCCTCGCACACGGATTCGGCTCCGACCTGGACGGCTACGCACCGCTGGTCGACCACTGGGCCTCTCATGGCTTCGTGGTGATCCAAGCCACGCATCTCGACTCCAAGCGGGTCGCCATCGCCGCGGACGACTCCCGCAGGCCCCACCTGTGGCGCTACCGCGTGCAGGACATGAAGCGCATCCTGGATGAGCTCAAGCCGCTGGAGGCATCCGTGCCCGGCCTCTCCGGCCGGGTCGACCACAGCCGCATCGTCGCGGCGGGCCACTCCTTCGGAGGCCAGACCGCGGGCCTCCTGGTGGGTCTGCGCGTCACCGACCCCCAGACCGGCACCGCCGACGACCTGTCCGACTCCCGGGTCATGGCCAGCATCCAGCTGGCCACGGCCGGCAAGGGCGGCGACGAACTCAGCCCCTTCGCCTACGAGAACCTTCCCTGGCTCCGCGACCAGGACTTCTCCCACATCACCGCCCCCGGGCTGGTGGTCGCCGGCGACAAGGACGACCTCCCGCTCACCACCCGAGGACCCGCCTGGACAAGCGACCCCTACACCCTCAGCCGCGGCAACAAGAGCCTGCTCACCGTCTACGGCGGCGAGCACTTCCTCGGCGGCATCTCCGGCTACCGGGCAGCAGAGACCACCGACGAGGACCCCAGCCGCGTCGCCCTCGTCCAGCAGGTCACCCTCGCCTACCTACGCCACATCACCGGCATCGACCACACCGACTGGCAGCTGGCCCGGACCGTCCTCGCCGACGCCCACCCGCTGGGGCGGCTGGACGACAAGTGACCCCCGCAGGATCAACGATGGGCGGCCCTAGGGCCTGTCGTCTGGATCTCCGCGGCGTCGCGGTGTCCAGCACGCACATCTGCCGCGTTGTCGTCGGTCGACGACGCTCCGCGTTGCCTCCCTCCTCCGCCTTGCAGCTGCACGCACCGGACACCGCTCCTTCCCCCACGGAGATCCAGACGACAGACCCTAGGTGGTCGTACGACTCCGGTAGGCGCGCATTTTGGCTCGGCTGCCGCAGACGGCCATCGTGCACCAGCGGCTGCGGCCGGCGGGGCTGCGGTCGTAGTAGACCCAGCGGCAGCTGTGGGACGCGCACGCCTTGAGGCGTGGCCAGGTGCCGTCGGCGACGGCGGTGGCTATGCCCGCCGCGATGTGGGCGGTGAGGGCGGGGGCGCCGGTCAGCCCGTCGGCAGGACGTACCGCGGCACCGCCCTCCGCGTCGATCGCCAGCAGCAGCGGCGCGGCGCGCAGTAGCCGTTCCAGTTCGGCTGCGGCCGGGTCCGGCAGCCGCGTTCCCGTGTGGGCCTGGCAGGCGTCCCGCAGCGCTTCGCGGAGCGCGAGCACGTCATCGAGGTCGGCCGGGCCGAAGCTCGGGCCGGGCAGATCGTGTTGCCCCGCCCAGGCGTCCAGGTCGGCGGGAACGCGCAGTTGGTCCTCGGCCGACTCCAGGTCGACGGTGTTCGCCAGGTCCTGGACCAGAAGCAGGAGTCCAGGAGCGGGGGCGCGTTCTCCGGGCTGCTCCACCCTTGCCACGTTACCTCCACTGGGCCATCATGAAGTAACGGTTACCGGTTGAACGCCTATGGCGGTAACGACATCGAGAGAGGTGCGCTCCATGATCGGCAAGCTGGGTTCCGTGGTACTGGACTGTCCCGACCCCAAAGCACTCGCCGCCTTCTACGCAGCCGTGATGGGCGGTGATGTGGAGGAGGCCGACGACGACTGGGTGGTGCTGCGCGCCACCGACGGCGTCAAACTCTCGTTCCAGCGCGCCCCGCACCTGGTGGAGCCGCAGTGGCCCGACCCTCAGCGGCCGCAGCAGTTCCACATCGACGTGGCCGTGGAGAACCTGGACGCGGCCCAGGAAGCGGTACTCGCCCTCGGCGCCACGCTCCTTGAGGACGACCACGACGGCAAGCGCAACTGGCGCGTCTTCGCGGACATCGCCGGCCACCCCTTCTGCCTCTGCGTCTACTGACCACCCCCAGCACCTGCTCACGGAGGGAGCAGGTGGCGTGGGAGCGCCCGAGGGTGAGGGCTCGCCCGCAGACGGGTGTCTGTGACGTGAGGGGGCCGGGGTCGGAGGGGGAGGGGTCCGAAATGCTGCCGTATATTTGTGGGCCGCCAGGCCCTAAATATACGATTTCGGACCCCTCCCCCGGAGGGCCCGGCCCCCGACCCCACAACGCACCCGCACCCGCACCTAGCCGTCCAGTTCAGCGATCGTCGCGAGCGACGGACCCCTCTTAACCTGCGCCAAGGCGGCAGCCGCTTCGGCGTCCCGCAGAACCCGCACCGCGTTCCGCCACGTCAGCTTCGCCAGGTCCGCGTCCGACCAGCCCCTGCCCAGCAGTTCGGCGATCAGGTTCGGGTAGCCGGCCACGTCGTCGAGGCCCGACGGGGTGAAGGCCGTGCCGTCGAAGTCGCCGCCGAGGCCGAGGTGGTCGACGCCGGCCACCTCGCGCATGTGGTCGAGGTGGTCCGCGACCGTGGACGGTGTGGCGACCGGGCGCGGGTTCGCCGCCTCGAAGGCGCGCTGGACGGCCATGCCCGCGGGCGTGGTGTCGAGGTGGTGCAGGCCGTTGGCCCGCATGTTCTCGTCGGCGGCCTGGGTCCAGGCGACCGCGTCGGTGAGGATGAACTTCGGGACGAAGGTGGCCATCGCGACGCCGCCGTTGGCGGGCAGCAGTGCCAGGACGTCGTCCGGGATGTTGCGGACGTGGTCGCAGACGGCGCGCGACGACGAGTGCGAGAAGATGACCGGTGCCTCGCTGACGCGCAGCGCATCCCGCATCGTGGGGGCTGAGACGTGTGACAGGTCGACGAGCATGCCGCAGCGGTTCATCTCCCGGACGACCTCCTCGCCGAAGGCGGTGAGGCCGCCCGCGCGCGGCTCGTCGGTCGCCGAGTCGGCCCACGGGAGATTGTCGTTGTGGGTGAGCGTCATGTAGCGGACGCCGAGCTGGTGCAGGGCGCGCAGCGTGGCGAGGGAGCAGTTGATGCTGTGGCCGCCCTCGGCGCCCATGAGGGAGGCGATCCGGCCCTCGGCACGGGCCGTCTCCATGTCGTCGGCGGTGAGCGCGAGCCGCAGGTCGTCGCTGTAGCGCTCCGTCATCCGGCGCACCACGTCGATCTGTTCGAGGGTCGCGGAGACCGCGTCGTCGCCGGCCAGGTCGCTGCGTACGTAGACCGACCAGAACTGCGCGCCGACGCCGCCGGCGCGCAGCCGCGGGATGTCGGTGTGCAGCGAGGCGCTCTGGTCGGTGCCGATGTCGAGGCGGTCGAGGTCGTAGCGGACCTGCTCGCGCAGTGCCCACGGGAGGTCGTTGTGTCCGTCCACGACGGGGTGGGCGGCGAGCAGTTCCGTGGCGCGGGCGATCAGGTCCATCGGGTCTCCTTGGTTACTTGCCGAACCCGAAGCCTGCCGCACCCTGGACCTTGGCGCGCAGCCGCTTGCCCTTGTCGGTGGCCTGTTCGTTCAGCTCTTCCTGGAAGTGCCGCATCCTGCCGAGGAGTTCGGGGTCGTGCGCGGCGAGGATGCGGACGGCGAGCAGTCCCGCGTTGCGCGCGCCCGCGACGGACACCGTGGCGACCGGGACGCCGGCCGGCATCTGGACGATGGACAGCAGCGAGTCCATGCCGTCGAGGTACTTCAGCGGCACCGGCACGCCGATGACCGGCAGCGGGGTGACGGAGGCGAGCATGCCGGGCAGGTGGGCGGCGCCGCCCGCGCCCGCGATGATCGCCTTGAGGCCGCGGCCGTCGGCCTGCTCGCCGTACGTGATCATCTCGCGCGGCATCCGGTGCGCGGAGAGGACGTCGACCTCGTACGGGATCTCGAACTCGTCCAGGGCCTTGGCGGCGGCTTCCATGACGGGCCAGTCGGAGTCGGAGCCCATCACGATGCCGATGAGAGGAGTCGCTGTCATTCGGTGATCGTTCCTCGCAGGTAGTCGGCCGCGTGCCGGGCGCGCTCGCGCACATCCGCCAGGTCGTCGCCGTAGGTGTTGACGTGGCCCACCTTGCGGCCGGGCTTCACGTCCTTGCCGTACATGTGGATCTTGAGCTGCGGGTCGCGGGCCATGCAGTGCAGATACGCGGAGTACATGTCCGGGAAGTCGCCGCCGAGGACGTTGGCCATCACGGTCCACTTCGCGCGCGGGCGCGGGTCGCCGAGCGGCAGGTCCAGGACCGCGCGCACATGGTTGGCGAACTGGGACGTCATCGCGCCGTCCTGCGTCCAGTGGCCGCTGTTGTGCGGGCGCATCGCCAGTTCGTTGACCAGGATCCGGCCGTCCCGGGTCTCGAACAGCTCGACCGCGAGGTGCCCGACGACGCCCAGCTCGGCGGCGATGGTCAGCGCGAGCTGCTGGGCCTGCGCCGACAGCTCGGCGCTGAGGTCGGGCGCGGGGGCGATGACGGTGTCGCACACCCCGTTGACCTGCACGGATTCCACGACCGGGTAGGAGACGGCCTGGCCGTGCGGCGAGCGCACCACATTGGCCGCCAGTTCCCGCACGAAGTCGACCTTCTCCTCCGCGAGCACCGGGACGCCCGCCAGGAAGGGATCCGCGGCCCCGTCCTCGTCGCGCACGACCCACACGCCCTTGCCGTCGTACCCGCCGACCACGGTCTTGAGGACGACGGGGAAACCGTCACCCTCCGCGGCGAACCGTGCGACGTCCGCCGGGTCCGTGACGATCCGGTGCCGCGGGCACGGCACCCCGATCGCGCTGAGCTTCGCCCGCATGACGCCCTTGTCGTGGGCGTGCTGCAGGGCGTCGGGTCCTGGGCGGACGGCGATGCCGTCCGCCTCCAGGACCCGCAGGTGCTCGGTGGGGACATGTTCGTGATCGAACGTGATCACGTCGCAGCCCTGCGCGAAGGCGCGGAGGGTCTCCAGATCGCGGTAGTCGCCGATGACGACATCGCTCACCACCTGCGCCGCCGAGTCCTGCGGGGTGTCGCTGAGGAGTTTGAACCTGATACCGAGCGGGATGCCCGCTTCGTGGGTCATACGGGCGAGCTGGCCGCCGCCGACCATGCCGACTACCGGGAATGTCACGTTCCCCAGGATATCGGGCGGGCGGACCCCCGAATGACGCCACCCACGGGCAGCGCCTCGGCCCGTGCGGTTAGCATGAAGAGCCAGTACGACTAGACCAAGAGCCACCACGGGCCCCGGGCGGGTCACACCGACAGACAGGGCCGAGCGGATCATCATGAGCGGACGCCAGACCGTGCAGTCCCGTTTGGGGTCCCTGTACCGCGAGGTAGCCAAGTTCGGTGTGGTCGGTGGCGCGGGCGTCCTGGTCAACGTCGGGATCTTCAACCTGGTGCGGCACAGCACCGGCCTGCAGACGGTCCGGGCGAGCATCATCGCCACCGCCGTATCGATTCTCTTCAACTACGTCGGCTTCCGGTACTTCACCTACCGTGACCGCGACCGGAGCAGCCGCTCGAAGGAGCTGGGCCTCTTCCTGGGCTTCAGCGCCGTCGGCCTGGTCATCGAGAACGCGGTGCTCTACGTGGCGACGTACGGGTTCGGCTGGGACAGCTCGCTGCAGAGCAACATCTTCAAGTTCGCCGGCATCGGCGTGGCCACCCTCTTCCGCTTCTGGTCCTACCGGACCTGGGTCTTCAAGGCGCTGCCGGCCCGTGAGGTGGCGGAGCAGGCGGAGTCGATCCTGGCCTCGGCGGAGGCGGACACCGATTCCGCGCCGCACAGCCGCACCACGCAGTAGGTCCCACGCGCTACGCGGGAGACGCGCCGGCGTCCCCTCGGGGCCGCCGCGGCCGCCCCGTCGGATCCTCCTGGGCCAGGAAGAGCGCGAAGACCGGCGGCCGCTGCTGGAGCAGCTCCAGCCGCCCGCCGTCCGCCTCGGCCAGGTCCCGGGCCACGGCCAGCCCCAGTCCGGTGGAGTTGCGGCCGCTGACCGTCCGCTCGAAGACCCGTGCGCCCAGGTCGGGCGGTACGCCCGGCCCGTCGTCCGTGACCTCCACGACCGCCTGGTTGCCGGTCACCCGGGTGTGCAGGCCGACGGTGCCGGCGCCGTGCATGAGCGAGTTCTCGATCAGGGTGGCCAGCACCTGGGAGACCGCGCCGGGGGTGCCGACGGCCCGCAGGCCCTGGGTGCCGGAGCGGATGATGGTGCGCCCCTCGCTCTGCGAGGCCGGGCGCCACTCCTCCATCTGCTGCTTGATCACGTCGTCGAGGTCGAAGTCGACCGCCGAGCCGGAGCGCGGGTCCCGGGCGTTGGTCAGCAGCCGCTGCACCACATCGGTGAGCCGCTCCACCTGGCTCAGCGCGATCGTCGCCTCCTCCTTGACGGCATCCTCGTCGTCCGCGGTGGCCACGATCTCCTCCAGTCGCATCGAGAGCGCCGTCAGGGGCGTCCGCAGCTGGTGCGAGGCGTCGGCGGCGAGCCGCCGCTCGGCGGTCAGCATCCGGCCGATCCGCTCCGCGCTCGCGTCCAGGACATCGGCGATCCGGTCCAGCTCCGGCACCCCGTAGCGGCGGTGCCGCGGCCGCGGGTCGCCGGAGCCGAGCCGCTCGGCGGTCTCCGCGAGGTCGGTCAGCGGGCTGCCGAGCCGGCGGGCCTGCCGCACCGCGAGGATCACGGCCGCCAGCACCGCGAGCAGCGCCACGGCCAGGATGACCAGCAGGGTCCTGCCGATCTCCTGGCTGATCTTGGAGCGGGACTCCTCGACGACCACGCTCGCGCCGTCGTCGCCGCTCTGGGTCGAGGTGATCACCCGGCCCGAGGGCCGGGTCCCGAGCTCGATGGGCGCGCTGCCCGGGATCCGGACGATCGCGAACCGGTCGGCGGCCACCTGCTGCGCCAGCGATCCGGTGTCGACCTTCTCCCCGCTGGCCCGCCGGCTGTCGACGCTGCCCGCCAGCCGGACCGCCTCGGAGTCGACGCTCTCCTGCGCGCTGCTCTCGATCGTGCGGGTCTCGACGATGACGAGCGAGAGCCCGAAGACCGCGATGACGACGAGGACGACAGCGAGCGTGGAGGAGATCAGTCGGCGGCGCATGGGTGAAGGGTGTCAGCCTTCGGCTAGTTCTTCTCGAACCGGAACCCCACACCGCGCACGGTGGAGATGTACCGGGGCGCGGTCGCGTCGTCGCCGAGCTTCTTGCGCAGCCAGGAGATGTGCATGTCGAGCGTCTTGGTCGACGACCACCATGTGGTGTCCCACACCTCGCGCATCAGCTGCTCACGGGTGACGACCCGGCCCGCGTCGCGCACCAGGACCCGCAGGAGGTCGAACTCCTTCGCGGTGAGCTGCAGCTCGTCGTCGCCCATCCAGGCGCGGTGCGACTCGACGTCGATCCGCACCCCGTGGGTGGACGGCTGCGGCGCGTCGGTGGTGCCGCGGCGCAGCAGCGCCCGGACCCGCGCCAGCAGTTCGGCGAGCCGGAACGGCTTGGTGACGTAGTCGTCGGCACCCGCGTCCAGGCCGACCACCGTGTCGACCTCGTCGGCACGGGCGGTGAGCACCAGCACCGGGAAGGTGTGTCCCTCGGTACGGATCCTGCGGCATACGTCGAGGCCGTCCATACCGGGCAGCCCCAGGTCGAGCACCACCAGATCGACGGCGCCCAGCAGGGCGGCTTCGAGCGCGGTGGGCCCGTCCTCACGCACCTCGACCTCGTAGCCCTCGCGGCGCAGGGCGCGCGCGAGCGGTTCCGAGATGGATGCGTCGTCCTCGGCAAGAAGTACGCGGGTCATGGGCTTGATGGTAGTCCGCGTGGGCAGGCGCCGAGGTAGCGGTGCCAACAGCCCTGTGAGGTAGGTCTCAAGACGCCCTATACCACGCGTTGGGCTGCCATAAAGTAATGAATCGCCCGTAGCAGCACTCAGGGTCCTTCCGCGCACAACACGCGCCGAAGGCCTCTTCTGTGACGGGGCTGGCACAAACCAGCAGTGAGTGATTGACCTGACGGCCGGGTCCGCAGCGCGCACCGCGCGGCGGGCGTGGATCCCGGCGCGCCCCCATAGCGCGCCGGTGCCGGCCACCCCCACCGGGCGCGCGGTCTGTTCCGTCGCGCGTCCCGAGCGAACAAGGATCGACCATGGCGTCCAGCCTGACGAAGGACGCCGCCCCGCAGGGGACCCCTGCTCCGGGCGGCAAGACCTTCTTCGGCCACCCCCGCGGCCTGGCCACCCTCTTCATGACCGAGATGTGGGAGCGGTTCAGCTTCTACGGCATGAAGGCCCTCCTCCCGCTCTATCTGATCGCCGGCGGCCCCGGCGCCGAGAAGGGCTCCCAGGGCGGCGGCCTCGCGATGACGGCGGCCACCGCCGTGGCCATCTACTCCATCTACATGGCGATGGTGTACCTGCTCGCCATGCCCGGCGGCTGGTTCGGCGACCGGGTCTGGGGGCCGCGCAAGACGGTCGCCATCGCGGCGGGCATCATCATGGCCGGCCACCTGACGCTCGCCGTCCCAGGCCAGGCGATGTTCTTCGTCGGCCTGGCACTGGTCGCGCTCGGTTCCGGCCTGCTCAAGGCGAACATCTCGACGATGGTCGGCCACCTCTACGACGGGCCGAACGACCCGCGCCGGGACGGCGGCTTCACCGTCTTCTACATGGGCATCAACATCGGTGCCTTCGCCGCCCCGCTGATCATCGGCACCGTCGGCCAGAACTACAGCTGGCACCTGGGCTTCGCCCTCGCCGCCGTCGGCATGGCACTGGGCCTGATCCAGTTCCTGCTCGGCACCCGCCACCTGAGCGAGCGCAGCAGCGTCGTCCCGAAGCCGCTGTCGGTCGAGGAGCGCAACACCACCCTGCGCAAGGGCCTGCTGTGGCTGATCGCCGCCGCGGTCTTCTACGGTGTGGTCGTGCTCACCGGGCACTACACGCTCAACTGGGCGCTGGTGCCGATCACCGTGATCGGCCTGGTCATCCCGGTCGGCGTCCTGGTCCGGATAAAGAAGGACAAGGAGCTCTCGGCCGCCGAGCAGTCCAAGATGAGCGGCTACATCTGGTTCTTCGTCGCCGCCGCCGTGTTCTGGATGATCTACGACCAGGGCGGATCGACGATGTCGATCTTCGGCGAGACGAAGACGCAGGGCTCGATGTTCGGGATCGACTTCCCGTCCTCGTGGTTCCAGTCCGTGAACCCGCTCTTCGTCATGGCGCTGGCCCCGGTCATCGCCTGGGGCTGGATCTGGCTGTCGAAGAAGAACCGCGAACCGAGCACCACGGTGAAGTTCGCCATGGGCCTGTTCCTGATCGGCGCCTCGTTCGTCGTCTTCGTCGTCCCGATGGGCCTGGCCTCGGACGGTACGAAGGTCAGCCCGATGTGGCTGGTCATGATCTACATGATCCAGACCATCGGTGAGCTCTGCCTCTCGCCGGTCGGCCTCTCGGTCACCACGAAGATGGCCCCCGCCAAGTACGGCAGCCAGATGATGGGTGTCTGGTTCCTCGCGGTCACCGCGGGCGACTGCACCACCAGCCTGCTGTCCATCGCGGGCGTGGATCTGAACGGCACCGGCATGGTGGGCCTCGAAGCGGCCCTCGCCATCCTCGCCGGCTTCGCCATCTGGATGTACCGCAAGAAGGTCGTCGCGCTGATGGGCGACGTCCGCTGACGTCCCGTCCCGCGCACGCGTGACGAGGCCCCGGTGACCGTACGGTCACCGGGGCCTCGTCATGCCTGGGGTGGCGCCGCCGGCGTCGGCATTGGCGGGTTGTCGATCCGACGGGCGAGGATCCCTTCGTCGTCACCACGGCGGCAGGTGAGGACAAGGCGGATCGGCTGGTCGGCGTGCTGCCACGACTCGAAGGGCATCCCTTCCATCCAGTAGCCCGGACGGGTGGGGGGGGAGGCTATCGCGGATGGCGGCCCCAGGGGTGGGGTGGGTCCTCGTCTGGGATGCGACTCTGCAGGGGTCCGTCCTTGTGGAAAGCACGTAGCCAAGACACCGCGCTGCGGTCCCAAGAAGCCCGCAGATGAGGAGGTTGAGGAGGACGTCGACGATGGTGGGCCCGTGGAAGACGGCTAGGAATCCGCCGATGCCGAACACGACAACCGGCGGCTGATCATCCATACGCCCTGCCTGCCTCTGGCGCGATCATGGCGCATCCCGGGTGGCCGCGGGGGCAGCGGGCCACCCCTCTGCCTGGACCTGGAGAACCCCGTGGCCGCTGCCTTAGACAGACTGCCCGGCGATGCCGACACCTTCCGCCGAGCCTGGCCGGACATCCCCGTCGTGTACGAACGGGACCGCGGTGACCTGGCGGCTCCTCGACCTGGACGCTGTCCGGCAGATCGCTGTCGACCCCGGGCTGCGGCCGATCGAGATCGGCATGGCGCACCAAGGCGCCATCGACGGCCGCCGGCCGGACGCCGACCACCCGACGAGCACGCTGGTCCTCAACGGCCTGCACATCACGTGGCCGCCGCTGGTCGCCTTCTGTAAGCAGCTCGCCGCGGAGCTCGGGCACCCCGTGACCGGCAACGCATACAGCACCCCCGCGGGCAGCCGCGGGTACGGTCCACATTGGGGCACCCACAGTGTGTTCCTCGCCCAGACCGCCGGCAGCAAGGTCTGGCAGCTGAGCCGACCGGTCTTCACCGATCCGTTGGAACCCCACCGCTGGACGGCGGTCGGCTTCACCGACGAGCAACTGGCCCGCGTGACCGACCATCCGGACGTGGAGGTCGAGCTGACGGCCGGGCAGGTGCTGTTCATCCCGCGCGGCTGGGTCCACCACGGTCACACCACGACCCGGCGCTCCCTGCACATCACCTTCGGCGTGCAGCTCCTCACCCGCTTCTGGCTCGTACAGCAGCTCCTCGCCCACGTGACCGCCGATCCGTACCTTCGTGCGGCGCTTCCCCCGGACCTGTCGAACAACGACATGGCGGCGCTGATCGCCCAGACTGGTCAGGGGCTGGCTGACCAGCTCGCAGCGCTGGACCCGCACGCCCCGGCCGCGGCCGTCCGCACCGCGCAGCAGCTCAGCGTCCTGGGAGTGGAGTGACCGACCGGCCGGCATCCGGCGGCAAGCATCGGCGCCCCTGCTCGTTCTGCACGGTGCACCCCGCCGACCTGCGGGACCTGGAGACCGGTAAGGACTGGTGCCTCGGTTGCGCGAAAAGCCTGATCCTCGCCGGCGACGCCATCACCGACTACGAGGAGTTCGACGAGGGCGACCGGTACAAGCACCTGCTCGCCGACCACGGCTCCGGGCTGTTCACCCGCTTCCGGTCCTCCGACGACGACTGATGCCCGGGGGCCCGTCCTCGCGGCGGCACCCCCTGGGCGCGAGGACGGGACGAGGCCCCGCCTGGTAGCCGGGGCCTCGTCGTACGTGCTTGCGTGCCGTGCCGTGTCGTCGTGCTGTGTGGTGCGGTCAGTGGCGCAGCTTGCGCCACGGGGTGAAGGTGAAGATGGCGCCGCCGAGGAGGAGGACGGTGCCCGCGATGAGGCCGAGGGCGCGCAGCGAGCCGTTGTTGTCGGCGCCGGTCTGGGCGAGACCGCCGCTGGTGGTGGTCGCGCTGTTGGCGGCGCTGCCGTTGGTACCGCCGCTGTCGCTGCCCTTCTCCTTGATGTCGAGGGTCAGCGAGGCGTCGACGGCCTTGGTCGGCGTGCAGGTCGCGACGGGCGTGCCGCCCTGCGCGAGCTGGACGGCGAGGACGCCCGGGTGCAGCGTGACCGATCCGGTCCTGCCCGGCGAGTAGACGCCGGTGAGGGGATCGAGGGTGACCGGGTCGTTCTGGGCGAACGCCTTGGTGTTGGGCGGCGCCTTGACCTGGACCGTGCCGCTGTCCGCGCCCGCCACCTTGACGGCCATGGTCGCGGTGATGAAGCCCTTGGGGAGGGGTGCGGGGGTCTTCATGACCGAGCCGATGAACCGCACGGAGAGGTTGTATCCCGCGCTGCTCTTGGTGGCGTCGATGGCCACCTGGCCGGTCGGCTTGCCGAACGACCCGCAGTCGAAGGTCACGGAGACCGGCGTGCCCTTGTGCTCGGTGCCGTTGGGCTCACCGCCACCTCCCGTCGTACCGCCGGACGTCGTACCACCGGTGGTGGTGCCTGCGGTGGTGCCGCCGGACGTGGCGCCGCCCGAGGTCGTCGTGCCACCGGTGGTGCCCGAGGTCGTGGTGCCACCGGACGTCGTACCGCCCGACGTCGTACCGCCGGACGTCGTCGTGCCGCCCGTGCCGCCGGACGTCACCTTGATCGTGACCGCGACCGGAACGGTGCCGGTCGGCGCACAGGCGGTGTCGGTCGACATGATGTAGTTCGCGTTGATGTTGTACGCGCCGGGCGAGAGCGTGACGTCACCGGCAGCGGTCAGCTTCAGCTTGCCCTTCATGTCGGACAGCACCATGGGGCTGTTCTTCGGGATCGCCGGATTCGTCCGGGTTCCCGCGACGTCCAGCGATCCGGTCTGCGCACCGCCGATCGTGACCTTGCCGGTGGGCAGCACCGAGTTGGCGGGCAGATCCGCGACGCCCGGGTTCTGCGACGCGGCCTGCACGGTCTTCCACGTCACGTCGATCGTGTCGCCGACCTTGGCGGTCGCCGGTGCGGTGATGTCCGCCTTGGTCGTCCCGTTGATGTCGGGCAGGTTCGCGATCTTCGGCGGTATGCACTTGGTCGCGAACGAGGACTCGGCGGCCTGTGCGGGTGCCGCGATCAGCAGCGCCGAGCCGCCCCCGAGCATGAGCGCGACACCGACCGCTGTGGCGGCCCTGCTCCTCCGCGGTCGCGATGGTCGATTCGTCACGTGCTTCCTTTCGAAGATGGACGTTCGGTACTCGGTGCGGAAGTCGGTGGGGGCTGCGGCCCGGCGGCCGGCGGCGGCAGGGTGCCCTGGCTGAACCAGGGCAGCGTGCCCGTGTCGTCCGGGGCCCGGGAGCCCGGCGGGCGCCCGCCGTCGGGCGATGACGTGGCCGACGGGGACGGCGCCGAACGGCGGGGCGGCGGCAGGTGGAGCAGCGCGGCGGGCCGCCAGGGGGCCTTACGGCGGCGGCCGGAGGCGTAGATCGTGCCGGGCAGCCGCGGCCGCGCCCTGTCCACGACGGCCATCCCGATCCGGAAGACCGCGGCCGGCACGACGACGCAGAGCAGGATCCAGAAGAGCGTGACGCCCCAGGGCCGTCCGACGTCCCACGGCTCGGTGACGAGCACCTTGTCGCCGTACTTGAGCTGCACCCGGTAGTCGCCGTGCGCCCCCGAGGTCAGCTCGACGGGCAGCTTGATCTGCTGTTTCATCCCCGGCGCCACGCTGCCGCTCCACTGCTGCTCCTCCCACTGCGGGGCGAAGACGCCGTGCGAGACACCGACCTGGAACACCGGGTTCTTCACCGGTCCCGAGCCGAGATTGCCGACGGTGAAGACCAGTTGGCGCTGCGGCGGGGAGCCGAACCAGGTGAGCAGTCCGCCGCCGCCCCGCAGCCTGGCGGTGAGCACCGCGAGCCGCCCGGCACCGGACGTCTGCGGCAGTTCGGCGACCGGATGCCCGGTGACGACGAACGGCGCGTCGACGGTGACGGAGTCGCCCATCACCGTCGCGACGTGCACGACGCAGGGGCAGGGCTTGGGCGGTGCGACGGCCGGCAGCTTCTGGGTGAAGCCGCCCTTGGCGTCGGTGGTGACCGCGCGGCCGGACTCGTTGGAGCAGGAGTTGGTGCCGCCGATCGCGTTCTGCCCGCAGACCAGGAGGGTGAGCAGGGTGGTCGGCTTCCAGCCCCGGCCGGTGACGGTGATCTCCGTACCGGGCTTGGCCTGCTGCGGCGACAGCGCCACCGCGGGTTTCTGGTCGGCGGCGGGCGCCCGGACCGCCGCCGGGTTGCGGACCGCCACCGGCGCCGCCGCGTGCGACGGCTGCGCGGTGAGCGCGGACAGAACGAGCAGCGCCGCGGCGAGCACGGCGGCCGCCGTCGCCCGGAGTGGTTCCCTGTGCATGGTGCTCACGCCTGTCCGCCCCTGCTTCCCACGCTCGTCACGCCGACCGCTGTCCCTGCCGTCCCCGTATCGGGATCGGGGTCCTCCTCCACCGGCCGCGGCGGACGGTTCCTGCGGCGCCTGACGATGAACCAGGCGGTCAGCAGCGCCAGTCCGGCGAGCAGCACCCCGGTGGCGAGCCACGGGACCGCGAAGAACGAGGCACCGGCCGTCTCGTTGAGCTCGCCCCGGTCGGTGGTGACGGTGAGCTTGACGCTCACCCGGTCGAACTGCGGCGACCCGGCCCACTTCTCGGTCAGCTCGACCTGCTGTCCCGGCAGGAGTTCCAGCGGCAGCCCCTTGGCCTGCCGGTCCAGCAGGGTGTTGCCGAACAGCCCGGTGGCCTTGACCCGCAGGCGCGGCAGCAGGGAGACGTTGCCCCGGTTGACCAGGGTGTAGTGGATGGTGGCGGTGCTCTCACCGGTGCCGGGCAGCCAGGGCTGGCCGTGGTCGATACGGACGTTCTCCACGGAGAGCGCGGGGAGGCTGGGGCCGCTCACCCGGAGGTAGATCCGGGCTCCGACGGCCCGCCGTACGCCGACCGCGACACTCCCCTTGGTCTTGTCGGTCTCGGTGTTGAGGGCGACGATCGCGCCGGGGTGGTCGCCGGGGGTGGCGGTGTCGGGGATGGTGAGGGTGAACGGGATGTCGGCGCGGGTCCTGGGCGGGACGGTGAGGCTGCCCTGGGCGAGCTTCACCCAGGTGCCGATGTCCTTGTTGGTCTCCTCGGGGCCGCGCACGGCGAACCCGCCGTCGCGCGGGGTGTTGTACGCGTCGGCGCCGTAGATCTTGAACTGCATCGGCGCGTCGGAGAGGTTGGAGACCGAGACCTTGTCCTTGACGGTGGTCCCCGGTCCCGCCTCCAGGGTGAAGAACTGTCGTTCCTGGCTGGTACTCGTCTTGTCCTTGGCCCCGCCCGCCGGGGCGGGGAAGACCGACCAGCGCCCGTTGTCGGCGGCGCCGGCCGGTCCTGCCGCGGGACCGAGACCGATGCCGAGCAACGCGGCGACCGTCAGCAGCACTGCGCACGCCTTGGCCCTCGACATGTCTGGCATCTCCCTCGGTCCGAGTTAACTGACTGTGCGTCAGGTCAGGGTCAGGGTCAAGACTCCGGAATAGGTTCCTGGACCGGAGTAGGCCGGAACGTTCAGCGACAGGCCCGCGTCGGCGGTGAACTCACCACCGGTCACGGTGCCGTTGGACGTACTGGCCAGCGTGGCGCCACCCGTGCCCACGGCGCCGGGCGAACCCGCCGCGCAGACACTGAGGCTGCCCGCCTTGGCGGTGCAGGACGGGGTCCAGCTGAGCTTGTCGGCACCGATGACGGCGCCTCCCGGGCCCTTGAAGTCGGTGACCGCGCCGGTCAGGGACCAGCCCGCGGCGCCGCCACGGAAGTCCTTGACGGTGACCGTCTGCAGTGCGCCGGTCGAAGCGCCGCCGTCACCGAAGTTCACCGGGGTCATCTCCACGGTGTCGCCGGCCTGGGTCATGGAGAGCGTCCCGGCGGTGACCGAGGCGTTGAGCTTCTGGCTCCCCGGCGGGATCGGGGTGTTGTCGTTGACCTTGTACGCGGCGGGCCCGGCGGCGGTCGCCGGGTCGTAGCTCGCGCCCTCGAAGGCCACGATGCCGGTGGTCGCGAGGTCGTTGACGACGAGCGAGGCGGTGAAGCCGCCCTGCGCGTCGGCGGTCGCGGAGGTCATGTCCGCGGTCGGGTTGGACCCGGCGATGGCCAGGACCGTGACGGTGGCACCCGCGGTGAAGTGTCCGCCGGTGACGGCGACCGCGGTGCCCGGGTCGCCCTGGGCCGAACCCAGCGCGAGGGTCCGCGGGTTGGGGGTGGTCGCCGGGCTCGCGGTGACGGTCTCGGAGACCGGCGCGGGCCCGCCGGTGACGGTGCAGACGGTGTCCAGCTCCAGGATGTAGCTGGTGTGGATGGTGTAGTCACCGGGCGACAGGGTGATGGCGCCGGGAGCGGTGACCACGAAGGTGCCGGTCATGACCAGCGGCGGGAAGGAGCCCTTGCCCGGGATCGGCGGGTTGCTCTTGGGGCCGGTCACGGCGACGGCGCCGGTCTGGACACCGCCGAGCACGACGCTGGCGCGGGGCGTGACGACATCGGCGGGCAGCGCGATGTCCGTCGGGTTGCTCGCGGCCGCCTTGGTGAGGGTGTAGGTGACGGTGACCGTGTCACCGACCTTCGGGTTGGCGGGCGCGACCGACACGGTCGCGTTGGACACGCCGTCGATGGGCGGCAGCCCGGCCACGGCGGGCGGAATGCAGTGCGTCTGGAAGTCCACGGCCGTCGCCGCCTGGGCGGGCGCCGCGAGCACCGCGCCGCCCCCCACCATGAGTGCGGCGGCCCCGAGCACGGCGGCCAGTCTCCGTCCGCGCATGACGGATCTTCGCGCGTGAGCGATCATCTTGTCCCCTTGATCACGGTCCGGGCGCAGCGTCCCTTTTCCTCTGCGCCGACGCTGGACATTGAGACGGGACGGCCGAAAGAAGTCAATGGAGCCGGACGACCAGATTTGACTGACCGTCAGATACAACATCCGTACTGGTCAGGGCAGTTGCGACCGTGGACATGCCGGGCCGCGGCACCGACGCCCGAGTCGGTGCCACGGGCCCGGATCAGCGGGTTCTGGCGGCCCGGCGGGTGAGCCAGAGCACGCCGGCGACCCCGGCGAGCAGTACCGTGCCGCCGAAGGTGCCCAGCGCCACGGCACTGTCGGCCGGACCGGTCTGCGGCAGCGTGGCGTCCGGC
The DNA here is from genome assembly GCF_023701745.1 of Streptomyces sp. RKAG293. NCBI lineage: Bacteria > Bacillati > Actinomycetota > Actinomycetes > Kitasatosporales > Streptomycetaceae > Streptomyces > Streptomyces sp. RKAG293. The sequence continues at coordinate 3,858,018 of NZ_JAJOZB010000001.1, forward strand.
GGGGCCGTGGCACCACTGTCGCCGCCACCGCCCGCCGCCTTGACGTCCAGCGCCAGCGAGGGCTTGGGGCTGTTGGTGGCGTTGCAGGTCGTGACCGTGCCGAGGGCCTTGATGGTGAGCACACCGGCCGTGAAGGTGACCTTGCCCGACTTCTTGGGCGTGTAGGTGCCGGTCAGATCGTTGATCTTGATGGGGGTGTTGGCGGGGATCGCCGCGTCGTTCGCGGTGCCGACCACCGACACCGAACCGGAGTCCGCACCGCCGACCTTGATCGTCGCGCTCGGGTTCATCGCCCCCTTGCCGAGTTCGATCGGGCTGGAGGAGACACCCTTCTTGAAGCTCATCGTGAGTTTGTAGCCGGAGCCGGACGGGACGCTCGTGATGTCGATGGGCGACACCGCGTCCTTCTTCCCGATCGGCGACTGACAGCTGTAGGCGACGTCCACCGTTTCGGCGTGTGCGGCCGGGGCGACCAGCAGCGCCGCACCCGCCGCGGTCGCCGTCGCGAGGGCCAGTACTCCACCGCGGGCGGCCGCTCTGCTGAGGACGCTGTTCATGACGTGTTTCATCGGCTCTTCTCCCTTCCGCCACAAGTTACTGACGGCACATCAGATTCGGCGGCCGACAGTACGCCCGTGATCTTGGAGAGGGAAGGGAAGTGCAGAGGGGGAAATCAGGCGGGAGCTGCGAGTTCGGCCCAGACCGTTTTGCCCGGCTGCTCGGGGTGCCGCGCGACGCCCCAGTCCGTGCACAGCCGCTGCACGATGAACATGCCGTGCCCGCCGGGCCGGCCCGCCCGGTGCGGAACGCGCGGCTCCGGCTCGCCCGCCCCGCTGTCGGCGACCTCGAGTCGCAGCACCTTGGGGCTGTGGATCAGCCGCAGCTCATCGGGGCCGTCCGCGTGCAGGCACGCGTTGGTGACCAGTTCCGAGACGACGAGCAGCACGTCCTCGGCCGCGGCCCGGCGCTCCGGCGAGGAGGCGGGCAGCCAGCCCCAGGCCTGCAGCGCCTCGCGAGTGAAGTCGCGGGCGCGCGGGACGATGGCACTCTCACCCAGGAGCCGCAGAACCCGCGCGGATCCGGCCTCGGGCACGACAATGTCGCCCGGGTCCGAACCGCGGTCGTCCGCCGCGTGGGGCCGAGTGGTGCTCATCAGCGCCTCACCTCACCGATGTCCGACAGTTTCAGGAGTCTCCTGCCCGACGAATTCCCGGGGACACCTCGGGAGCTCTACCAAACAGGGTGGAGTGGGAGATCGCCACCGGCGATGCTTCCGTCACTCCTGCAATGCCTCGTCCAGGGTTGCGTGGACGGTGAACACGGCTTCGGCACCCGTGATCTCGAACACACGAGCGACCACCGGCAGCATACCCGCCAGATGGACCTTCCCACCGGCCGCCTCGGCCTTCAGCCGGGCGCCCAGCAGGACGTTCAATCCGGTGGAATCACAGAAATCCAGCTGGGAGCAGTCCACCACGAGCTTGGTGCAGCCCGCGGCGACACACGCTTCGAGCGGCTCGCTGAGCAGCTCCGCGGTGTGGTGGTCGAGCTCGCCCGCAGGCGTGACGACGGCGTACGTGCCGTGCTGTCGCACGTCCACGTGCAACCGGTCCCGGCCGGCCGTACCGACCATCCCGCGGTCCATGTGCGCTCCTCTGGAATCTTGGGTCATGCGCACCCCGAACCCTACGCGCATCCCGAATCACGGGGAAGCGACCCCTCAGCTGCCCGGTGGACGCCCCTCGGATGCCTCCCGCCTGCCCCCTCCGCGGCCCGCTAATCGCCCGTTGGGACGGTCGGCCGGAAGTTGCGCCACACGCGTGAAACGGGGTAGGGGTTGAACAACACCTATCGAAAACCGGCCGCCTCGGAGGCGCAGCACACCGTATTAGAGGCATGGCACCGGCAGCCTGATGCCGTAACCGAGGGAGGAGAGCATGACACCCCGGCCTGACGCGATCACCGCGACGACGACCAGCCCGTCCGTTGGCTCTGAGCAGGAAGACCTGGAAGAGCCGGAGGGGCTGGAGGGCCTCCCCGAGATACCCCCGTTCGAGACGGTGGGTCCGGTCGACGCACGAGCCCTGTCCAAGACACTGTTCCTGCGCCTCGAGACGCTGGACGAGGGCACGTACGAATACTCCTACGTCCGCAACACGCTCGTGGAGCTCAATCTCGCCCTGGTGAAGTTCGCGGCTTCCCGGTTCCGCACCCGCAGCGAGCCGATGGAGGACATCATCCAGGTCGGCACGATCGGCCTGATCAAGGCGATCGACCGCTTCGAGCTCAGCCGCGGCGTGGAGTTCCCCTCCTTCGCGATGCCGACGATCATCGGCGAGATCAAGCGCTTCTTCCGTGACACCAGCTGGTCGGTACGGGTACCGCGCCGGCTGCAGGAGCTGCGGCTCGACCTGGCCAAGGCCGGCGACGAGCTGGCCCAGCAGCTGGACCGCTCACCGAACGTGGCCGAGCTGGCCGCCCGGCTGCGGATCACCGCGGAAGAGGTCATCGAGGGCATGGCCGCGAGCAACGCGTACACCGCGAGCTCGCTCGACGCCCAGCCCGACGAGGACGACTCCGAGGGGGCGCTGACCGACCGCATCGGCTACGAGGACCACGACCTCGAAGGCATCGAGTACATCGAGTCCCTGAAGCCGCTGATCGCCGAGCTCCCGGCGCGCGACCGCAAGATCCTCTCGCTGCGCTTCACCGGCAACCTCACCCAGTCGGAGATCGGCGAGGAGCTCGGCATCTCACAGATGCACGTCTCGCGCCTGCTCTCCCGGACACTGGCGCGCCTGCGGCGCGGGCTGCTCGTCGAGGAGTGACGGTTCGCCGAGGAGTGACGGTGTGCGTCGCCCGGCCACGGGTCAGGCGGCGCGGACCCCGCCCTGCCACACCCGGCTGACCAGCGGCACACCCGGCCGGTAGGCCAGATGTACATGGCTGGGGGCGTCGAGCAGCATCAGATCCGCTCGCGCCCCCGCCGTGATCCTTCCCACGTCGTCCCTGCGCAGGGCCCGCGCGCCGCCGAGCGTCGCGGCCGCGACCGCCTCGTCGGGCGTCATCCGCATGTCCCGTACGGCGACGGCGATGCAGAACGGCATCGAGCTGGTGAAGCTCGACCCCGGGTTGCAGTCCGTCGACAGCGCCACCGCCGCGCCCGCGTCGATCAGCCGGCGGGCGTCGGGGTAGGTGGCGCGGGTGGAGAACTCGGCGCCGGGCAGCAGCGTCGCCACGGTGGCGCCACCGCTGGACGAGAGGGCGTCGACGTCCGCGTCCGTCAGATGCGTGCAGTGGTCGGCGGACGCCGCCCCCAGCTCGACCGCCAACTGCACGCCGGGCCCGTAGGTCAGCTGGTTCGCGTGGACCCGCGGGATCAGTCCGGCCCGGGCGCCCGCGGTGAGGATCGCCCGCGCCTGGTCGCCGTCGAACGCCCCCTTCTCGCAGAACACGTCCACCCAGCGGGCGTGCGGCGCGCAGGCCTCCAGCATCGGCCCGGTGACCAGGCCGACGTAGCCGGCCGGGTCGTCCGCGTACTCCGGCGCGACGATGTGCGCGCCCAGGTACGTGGTCTCCGGGGTGTGCGCGGCGGCGATCCGCAGACTGCGCGCCTCGTCCTCCGCGGTCAGCCCGTAGCCGGACTTCGTCTCGATGGTCGTGGTGCCCTGCCGCCGCGCCTCGGCCACATAGCGGGCCACGGTGGCGTCCAGCTCGGCGTCACTGGCGGCACGGGTCGCGGCGACCGTGGTCCTGATGCCGCCGGCGGTGTACGGCGTGCCGGACATCCGGGCGTTGAACTCCTGGGTGCGGTCACCGCCGAACACCAGGTGCGAGTGCGAGTCGACGAACCCGGGCAGCGCCGCCCGGCCGCCCGCGTCGTACACGTCGTCGGCGGCGGGCGCCCGGTCCGCCGGGCCGACCCAGGCGATCAGGCCGTCGGCCATGACCACCGCCGCGTCCGCGACCAGGCCGAGCGGCCCGGTGCCGAGGTCCGGGTCGTTGGTGACCAGGCTGCCGATGTTGGTGATGACGGTGGTGGGCATCGCGCGATCTCCGTGGGTCTGGGGGCACCTCCCAGCGGTAGCTGGGGGAGAGGTCAGGAACGCCGCAGACGGGCGACGGCCGCGCCCATCGCGGCCGGGACGTCCGGCACCAGCTGATGGGTACCGTCCCGGACGATGTGCCGCCCGCCCACCACGGTGTGCCGTACGTCCGCGGCGGTCGCGGCGTACACGGCCGTCTCCGCGGCGAGGCGCGGCAGCGTGCCGGCGGTGCGGACCGAGTCCAGGGCGACGGTGGTGAAGTCGGCGAGCGCGCCGGTCTCGAGCTGGCCGGCGTCCGCCCAGCCGAGCGAGGCATGGCCGTCGGCGGTGGCGGCCCGCAGCAGCTGGGCCGCGGTCCAGTGCCCGCGGGTGCGGGTGCGCAGCCGCTCGTTGAGTTCCATGGCGCGGGCCTCTTCGAGCAGGTCGATGACGGCGTGGCTGTCGCTGCCGAGCGAGAGCGGGCTCCCGGCGAGCTGGACCTCGCGCGCCGGGCCGATGCCGTCGGCGAGGTCGCGTTCGGTGGTGGGGCACATGCAGACGACGGTGCCGCTGTCGCCGAGCAGCCGGATGTCCGCACCGGTGAGGTGGGTGGCGTGCACGGCGGAGGTCTGGGGGCCCAGCGCCCCGTGGTCCGCGAGCAGCCGCGTCGGTGTACGGCCGTGGGCCTTCAGACAGGCCTCGTTCTCGGCCGGCTGCTCCGACAGATGGACGTGCAGCGGGGCCTGCCGCGCCGCCGCCCACTCCGCCGCCCTGGCGATCCCGGCCGGCGGCACGGCGCGCACCGAGTGGACCGCCGCGCCGATCCGGACGTGGTCGCGGTCCTTGAGGGCGTCGGCGCGCTCCGCCCAGGCGTCGGGGCCGGCGTCGGCGAAGCGCACTTGGTGCCGGTCGGGGGGCGCGCCGAATCCGGACGAGAAGTAGGCGGTGTCCAGCAGCGTGATCCGGATGCCCGCCTCCCCCGCGGCGGCGATCAGGGCCTCGCCCATGGCGTTGGGGTCGTCGTACGGCGTGCCGCCGGGACCGTGGTGCAGATAGTGGAACTCGCCGACGCAGGTGACGCCGGCCAGCGCCATCTCCGCGTACACCGCCCGCGCGAGCGCGAAGTAGGTGTCGGGGTCGAGCTCCGCCGCGATCGAGTACATGATCTCGCGCCAGGTCCAGAAGGTGCCGGACCCGACCTGGACGGTGCCGCGCAGCGCCCGGTGGAAGGCGTGCGAGTGCGCGTTGGCCAGTCCCGGCAGGGTGAATCCGCGCAGCGCGACGGCGCCGGGCGGCGGAGTGCCGACACCGGTCCTGACTGCGGTGATCCGGCCGCCGGCCGTGTCGATCGCCACGCCCGGCTCGACGACTCCGTTGAGCCAGGCGTGTTCCGTCCAGTACGTCAGCTGCACGCGAGACCTTCCAGTACGTCGGCGAGCGCGGTCACCCCGGCGAGGCAGTCGTCCTCGGCGGCGGTCTCGGCGGGTGAGTGCGAGACGCCGGTGGGGTTGCGTACGAACAGCATGGCGGTCGGGGCACTCGCCGACAGGATCCCGGCGTCGTGTCCCGCGCCGGTCGGCAGCACCGGGACGACACCGCCGAGCAGCTTCGCGACCTCGTCGCGCAGCGCGTGCTCGAACTCGACGACCGGGGTGAACGACTCACGGGTGACGCGGACGTCGATGCCGTCGCGGGCCCCCGCTCGGCGGCGGCGGCCTCGATCCCGGCCACCACCCGGTCCAGCGTCTCCTGGTCGGCGGCCCGGGAGTCGAGCCAGCCGCGTACCAGCGAGGCGATGGCGTTGACGCCGTTGGGCTCGACGCTCACCTTGCCGAAGGTGGCCAGTGCCCCGGCCGCCTGGGCCTCCCGGCGGGCGGCCAGCACCGTGTCGGCGTAGTTGAGCATCGGGTCGCGGCGGTCCTCCAGGCGGGTGGTGCCCGCGTGGTTGGCCTCTCCGTGGAAGTCGAACCGCCAGCGGCCGTGCGGCCAGATCGCGGACGCGATGCCGACGGCGTCGCCGCTCAGGTCCAGTGCCCGGCCCTGCTCGACGTGGAGTTCCACGAACGCGCCGATGCGGGCGAGCCGCTCCGGGTCGGGGCCGATGCCGGCCGGGTCGTAACCGGCCTGCTCCATGGCCTGCGGCAGGCTGACGCCGTCCGCGTCGCGCAGCGCGTACGCCTTGTCCTTGGTGAGCTGCCCGGCGGCCAGCCGCGATCCGACGCAGGCGAGCCCGAAGCGGGCGCCCTCCTCGTCACCGAAGTTGACGATGGCCAGCGGCTTGCCGAACGCCGCTCCGCGCTCGCGCAGTTCGTCGAGCGCGGCGAAGGACGAGACGACGCCCAGCGGCCCGTCGAAGGCGCCGCCGTCCGGTACCGAGTCCAGGTGCGAGCCGGTGACGACCGCGTCACCGGCGGCCGGGTCGCCCAGCCAGGCCCACTGGTTGCCGTTGCGGTCGACCTCGTACGTCAGCCCGCGGCCTTCCGCCTGCGCCCGGAACCACGCCCGGCAGTCCAGGTCGGCGCCGCTCCAGGCGTAGCGGCGGTATCCCCCGGAGACGGAGCTGCGGCCGATCGGCAGCAGCTCCGTCCACATGCTGTGGAAACTCACTCGGAGTCGCCCTCGCGCATCGGGATCCGCACACCGCGCTCGTCGGCGATCTCGTCGGCGCGGTCGTAGCCCGCGTCCACGTGCCGGATGACGCCCATGCCCGGGTCGTTCGTCAGCACCCGGCGGATCTTCTCGCCGGCGAGCTTGGTGCCGTCCGCGACCGTGACCTGTCCGGCGTGCAGGGAGCGGCCCATGCCGACGCCGCCACCGTGGTGGATGGAGACCCAGGACGCGCCGGAGGCGACGTTGACCATGGCGTTGAGCAGCGGCCAGTCGGCGATGGCGTCGGAGCCGTCGAGCATGGCCTCGGTCTCGCGGTACGGCGAGGCCACCGAGCCGCAGTCCAGGTGGTCGCGGCCGATGACGAGCGGCGCGGCCAGCTCACCGCTGGCGACCATGTCGTTGAAGCGCTCGCCGGCCTTGTCGCGCTCGCCGTAGCCGAGCCAGCAGATACGGGCGGGCAGGCCCTGGAAGTGGACCTTGTCCTGCGCCAGCTTGATCCAGCGGTGCAGCGACTCGTTCTCCGGGAACAGGTCGAGGATCGCCTTGTCCGTCTTGTGGATGTCGGACGCCTCGCCGGACAGTGCCGCCCAGCGGAACGGGCCCTTGCCCTCGCAGAACAGCGGCCGGATGTAGGCGGGCACGAACCCGGGGAAGTCGAACGCCCGCTCGTACCCGGCGAGCTGTGCCTCACCGCGGATCGAGTTGCCGTAGTCGAAGACCTCGGCACCGGCGTCCATGAAGCCGACCATGGCCTCGACGTGCCGGGCCATCGACTCGCGGGCCCGCAGCGTGAAGTCCGCGGGCTTCTCGGCCGCGTACGTGGCCATCTCGTCGAACGCGATGCCCACCGGCAGATAGGCCAGCGGGTCGTGCGCGGAGGTCTGGTCGGTGACGATGTCGATCGGCGCGCCCTCGGCGAGCATCTGCGGCAGCAGCTCGGCGGCGTTGCCCAGCAGCCCGATCGACAGCGGCTCGCGCTTGTCGCGGGCCTCGGTGGCGAGCTGCATCGCGTGCGCCAGGGAGTCGGCCTTGACGTCCAGGTAGCGGTGCTCGATACGGCGCGAGATCGCCCGCGGGTCCACGTCGATGCAGATCACCACGCCGCCGTTCATGGTGACGGCCAGCGGCTGGGCGCCGCCCATGCCGCCGAGCCCGGCGGTGAGCGTGATGGTCCCGGCCAGCGTGCCGCCGAACTTCTTGGCGGCGACCGCGGCGAACGTCTCGTAGGTGCCCTGGAGGATGCCCTGGGTACCGATGTAGATCCACGAGCCGGCCGTCATCTGGCCGTACATGGTCAGACCCAGCGCCTCCAGGCGGCGGAACTCCTCCCAGTTGGCCCAGTCGCCGACCAGGTTGGAGTTGGCGATGAGCACCCGCGGCGCCCACTCGTGCGTCTGCATCACGCCGACGGGACGGCCGGACTGGACGAGCATCGTCTCGTCCTGCTTCAGCGTCTGGAGGGTGCGGATCATGGCGTCGAACGAACGCCAGTCACGCGCGGCCTTCCCGGTGCCTCCGTAGACGACCAGCTTCTCGGGGTGCTCGGCGACCTCCGGGTCGAGGTTGTTCTGGAGCATCCGCAGCGCGGCTTCCTGCTGCCAACCCTGAGTGCTCAGTTCCGTACCGCGCGGCGCCCGCACGATCCTCGGTCCCGACATCGGCCCGGCCTCCCTCTGTGCATCGATGGATCTATCCATTCACATCCTGTCCTGCTGAATACATCTAGTCAACAGGGTGGGGTGGCATTGCCCCATACCGGGTGATGGGATGGCCGGCATGACGCCGGACGCGACAGCACGACGGGGCCACGCGCTGCGCGCGGCAGTGGAACTGCATCTACTCACTCCACACAACCCGGTCATCGGCCTCCTCGACGTCACCGGTGTCCACGAGACCGCGGCCGCCCTCCAGGACGCCTTCGCCACCCCGGGCGTCACCGTCACCCACACCTTCGCCGTCAAGGCCGCCGCCCTCGTCCCGGTCCTGCGACTGCTCGCCGGCCTCGGCCTCGGCGCCGAGGTCGCCAGCCCCGGCGAGCTCGCCATCGCCCGCGCCGCGGGCCTGCCGGCCGACCGCATCGTCCTGGACTCCCCCGCCAAGACCGTCGCCGAACTGCGCGAAGCACTCGCGCTGGGCATCGCCGTCAACGCCGACAACCCGCAGGAACTCGGCCGCCTCGACGCGCTGGTCGCCGCGGCCCCGACCACGTCCCCCATCGGCCTGCGGGTCAATCCGCAGATCGGCGGCGGCAGCATCGGCGCCATGAGCACCGCCACCGCCACCTCGAAGTTCGGCGTCGCGCTGCGCGACGACGGCGCCGAGGAGTGGATCCTGCGCGCCTACGCCGACCGCCCCTGGCTCAACCGGCTGCACACCCACACCGGCTCCCAGGGCGTACCGCTCGCCCTCATGGCGGCAGGCGTCCGGGCCGCCTACGACCTGGCCGAGCGCATCAACACGGCCGCCGGCCGCCGGCAGATCACCACCCTCGACATCGGCGGCGGCCTCCCCGTCAACTTCACCTCCGACGAGGTCACGCCCACCTTCCACGACTACGCGCGGCTGCTGCGCACCACCGTCCCCGGCCTCTTCGACGGCCGCTACACGATCGTCACCGAGTTCGGGCGCTCACTCCTCGCCAAGGCCGGCACGGTGCTGGCCCGCGTCGAGTACGCCAAGTCGGCCGGCGGCCGGCCCATCGCGATCACCCACGCGGGCGCACAGCTCGCCACCCGTACGGTCTTCGTCCCCGACGCCTGGCCGCTGCGCGTCGAAGCCCTCGACGCCAAGGGCCGCCCCAAAGGCGGCGACCCCGTCCTCCAGGACGTCGCCGGCCCCTGCTGCTTCGCCGGCGACCTCCTCGCCCAGGCCCGCCCCCTCCCCCTCCTCGAAGCAGGCGACCTCGTCGCCCTCCTCGACACCGGCGCCTACTACTTCTCCAACCACTTCGCCTACAACTCCCTCCCCCGCCCGGCCATCCACGGCTACCAAGCGTCCGCCGACGGCTCGGTGACGTTCGCGCTGGTGCGCGCGGCCCAGACGATCGAAAGCGTGCTCGCCGAGAGCGGCGCCGATGAGAGCGAAGCTCTGACCGGTCTCGGGCAGGGGTGAGTGCCACGCGCCTCCGGCGGGGGTGCGGGTACGTCGGCGCCCGCGACGCCGTATCGCCTGCGGCGGGCTTTTCCCCACCGACCGCCCTTTGCCATCGGCAACGGAGGAGCGTCGGCACCTGACGGCCCGAGGGAGGAAGAGCGGATCGCGGGTGCCCCGGGCCGCAGGGACGGGGCCCCAGCCGGCGCCAAACCCGCACGGGGCCACGCTCGGAGGGTCGGGGGACGGGGCCGGAGGGGTGGGGTTTCGAAATGCTGCCGAGCTATTTGTGGGCCGCCAGGCCCGTAAATAGTCGATTTCGAAGCCCCGCCCCGCAGGGCCCGGCCCCCGACCCGGCCCGTGAACTACCGCCCCGCCGCGAACCCGGTCGTCTCGTACGCCGACGAAACCCCGCCCCGATCCGGCCGCACCCAGTACCGCACGTCCCCCGCCCGCTCCAGCCGCTCGAACCACAGCGACTTCACCCAGAGTCCCGCCCCGGCCCCCGCCAGCAGCATTCCGCCCGCGGAAGAAGCGAGCAGCGTGGACGCCGCGGCAAGAGCGAACGCCGCGAGCAGCCACCACCGGTGGCCGCGGACCCAGATCCGCGCCGTCACCCGGCGGTCCTGGAGGAAGACGGACTTGCCGGCCCGCGTGGCGTCCGCGCCGAGCGCCACGTATCGCCCGCGCCGTACCGCGAAGGCGACGACCGCCGCGACGATGAACAGGGCTGCCCCGCCGAGTATCCCGATCCGGCGGCCGGTCACGCCGGGGACGAACACGCCTCCCACGGCGGCCACCGCGCCCAGCCACAACAGCCAGCGCGCAGCGACCCGCACCAGCACCCCCACCCGAGCCAGCGTGTAAGCCCCGCGTGCCACGACCGTCCTCCTCCGATACGTCCACACCGCTACGCAGCGTCCAGTTGCACGGGAGGGTACTCAGCGATCCTCAGAATTTCATGAGGGCCCGGTCGGTCGGCGCACAGCGTCAGTCGGCGCACAGCGTCAGTCGGTGAACAGCCCCCGCGCAGCGGCCCGCGCGTCGAACTCCTCGAGGCTCGCCTGGGCGTCCGGCAGGTGATCGCACATCGACTCCAGCAGGACGCGTCCGAGCAGCATCGGGGCGCAGGCCGTGTCGAAAGCGAGCCCGGTGCCCACCGCGGCAGGCAGCAGCAGGTCGGAGCAGGCGGCGACCGGGGCGAAGGCGCTGTCGGCGACGGTGACGACCGTCAGACCGGCCTGGCGCGCGTACGTCAGGGCCTCGACGACCTCGCGGGGATGCCGCGGCAGCGCGAAGCAGAGCAGCGCGCTCGCGCCCGCCCGGACCGCGCCGTCGACGCGGTCGGCGAACATCGTGCCGCCCTCGTCGAGCAGCCGGACGTCGGGGTGGACCTTCGCGGCGAAGTACGCGAAGCCGCGCGCCTGCGCGCCCGCCGCGCGCAGGCCGAGGACGGGCAGCGGGCGGGACGCGGCGAGCACGGCGCCGGCGCGGGCGACGGGCGCTGGGTCGGCGAGGAGGGCGGCGAGGTGCCGGAGGTTCTCGATCTCGGCGTGCACGGCCTGCTGGTACTCGTTGTACGGGGCGGCCTCGGGGCCGGGCCGTACCGGCGCGACCTCGCGCAGGTGGCGGCGGAGCGCCGGGTAGCCGTCGAAGCCGAGCGCGACGGCGAAACGGGTGACGGACGGCTGGCTGACCCCGGCGAGCTCGGCGACCTCGACGCTGGACAGGAACGGCGCGTCGGCCGACCGGCGCACCAGGCAGTGGGCGATCCGGCGCTGCGTCGGGGTGAGCCGGTGCGACTCGAACAGCTTCAGCAGCCGCGCCGAAGCGCCCTCGGCCGCGCCCTCGCCGGCACCCGCACCCGGGCCCGCTCCCAGGACCGCGCCCAGGCCCGCACCGACGCCCGCGCCCGCCTCCGCGGCGTCGCCCCCGTCCTCCGTGGTACCCATCAACGTCCTCCTGGCCTATTCAGTCGTCGCTGACTCTGCATGAATCCATGCAGCATTGGCAAGGAGTGTCCACCGGACGCGTCAGAACCGGCGGCCGGCGTGGCTACGCGTGGCGGCTACACCGGCGGCAGCCGCCCCTTCTGCGGCTTGCCCATCGCGTTCCGCGGCAGCTCGTCCAGGAACCGGACCTTGCGCGGCCGCTTGTGCACCGAAAGGTGCCCGGCCACGAAGTCCATCAGTTCGGCCTCGCTCACCCCGTCCGCGACGACGAACGCGACGATCTCCTGGCCCAGGTCCTCGTGCGGCGCGCCCACCACCGCCGCCTCCCGGACCGCGGGGTGGTCGAGCAGCGCGTTCTCCACCTCGCCCGCGCCGATGCGGTAGCCGCCGGACTTGATGAGGTCGGTCGAGGCGCGGCCGACGATCCGGTGCATGCCGTCCGGCTCCGCCATCGCCATGTCGCCGGTGCGGAACCAGCCGTCGGCGGTGTACGAGGCGGCGGTGGCCTCCGTGCGGCCGAGATAGCCGTCGAAGAGCGTGCCGGAACGGATCTGCAGCTCGCCGACCGTAGCGCCGTCGTACGGGACGGGCCCGCCGTCCTCGTCCACCAGCCGGGTCTCCACCCCCGGCAGCGGCAGCCCGACCGAGCCGGGGCGGCGTTCACCGGCCGCCCGCGTGCTGATCGTGATCAGCGTCTCCGTCATCCCGTACCGCTCCACGGGACGCTGCCCGGTGAGCGTCTCCAGGTCCCGGAAGACGGGCGCGGGCAGCGGGGCGCTGCCCGAGACGAGCAGCCGGGCGCCGGTCAGCGCCCGTGCGGCGGCGGGGTCGCGCACCACCCGCGACCAGACCGTCGGCACGCCGAAGTAGAGGCTGCCGCCGGCCGCCGCGTAGGCCTGCGGCGTCGGCCGTCCGGTGTGCACCAGCCGGCTGCCGGTGCGCAGCGCGCCGAGCACGCCCAGCACCAGGCCGTGCACGTGGAACAGCGGCAGGCCGTGCACCAGCGTGTCCCCCGCGGTCCACTCCCAGGCCCCGGCGAGCGCGTCGAGGTCGGCGGCGATCGCGCCGCGCGAGACCACGACGCCCTTGGGCGGGCCGGTCGTTCCCGATGTGTAGAGGATGAGCGCGGTTTCCTTCGGCCCCGGCTCGGGCCCGCTCCAGCCGGCCCGTTCGGCGAAGTCGACGGGGATCAGCGCCGCGCCGGAGTCCCCCAGGATGTGGTTCTGCTCGGCCGGCCCCGCGTCCGGCGGCACCGGGACCAACGGCACTCCGGCCAGCAGCCCGCCCACCACCGCGGCCACCGTCTCCAGCGACGCCGTCGCCCGCAGCGCGAACGCCGGCGCCCCCGCCACCCGCGCCGCGACCGCGCCCGCCGCGCCGAGCAGCTCCTCGTACGAGCAGGACCGCCCCGCGACGGTCACGGCGTCGGGCCGGTCCGCGCCGTCGGACGCGGTGAGGGCCGTCAGCAGGGAGGGGACGGGTGACAGCGGCACGGGTGTGCTCCTCTGAAGGTCTCTGTCCGATGAATGTCTCTGACCAGGATCCCGGATCCGAGATCCGGGCCCCGCCGGGCTCGACCGGGCTCGACGGCGCTCGCAGCGCAGTAGCACCGCGACTCTACGCATCGCCCGCTGGGAGGGGGCACCCCCGAAAAGAATCGGGGGTTTCCCCCAGTGCCTGACGCCGCCGCGCTCCGTACGGTGGCGTCATGGACGCCCGCGACCCGGAACTCAAAAAAGAACTCGCCGCCACCCTTCAGGCCCGCAAGGACCTCGGTGCGGAGTACGAGTCGGAACTGGTCGACTCGTTCATGGAGAAAGTGGACCAGCGCCTCGACAGCCATGTCGAGCAGCGGGTCCGCCGCCAACTGGCCGAGCAGCAGACCTCCTTCGCCCGGGCGGGCCGCAGCCCCGGCACGCCGGAGCCCAACGCGCGCTTCGCCCGCTACGGCTTCGCCGGCTTCACCATGATCGCCGCGATCCCGCTCTCCGCGATCGGTGTGGTCAACGCGGGGACCGGCGGTCTGTTCATCACCTGGGCCGGCATCGTGGGCGTGAACGTCGCCCAGTCCCTCGGCCACCTCTTCACGGGCGACCGCGGCGAGCGGCGCAAGAAGTCCGACGGCGACTGGGAGTAACCACCGGCCCGCCGGAAAGCCGGGCGGACACGGACGGGCCGGCAGGCAGCCGGGCGAACGGCGCGGCGACCCCGCGGAAGAAGTTGGAGCGGGGACCGCCGCACCCCCGGTCACCCGGGGGGCGGGACGACGGCGGTCCCCGCATCGGACGCGGGCCGGGTCAGGACCAGACACCGCGTCCAGGGAGGGTCACCTCAGAGGTCCGGGAGCCGCTCCGGAGTTCCTGGGTGCCACATCCTGTGTCGCCGGGCTTCTCTTCCCGGCGAACACCAATGTGCCCGACGCGTGTTAAGCGCGTGCTGCGGCCGCGTGACGCGGATGTAGCACTTTCGAATCCCCGGGTGAACGGCGCGCCATGGGCGGCGTTCCACGCTTCCGTGGGTCAGCGCTGGGCGCGGGTGAGGTTCTTCGCGATCTTCTGGGTGAACCCCACATCGGCGGCACCGAGATCGGCGGACTGGACCGCGTAGAACGTCGTGATCACGCTGTTGCCGACGCGGGTCGCGACCAGGGTGGTGCCGCCGTCCCACTGGTCCGAGGTGAGCACGGCCTTGATGGACTGGCCCTTCGACCCCGCTATCGGGCCGCTCTTCACCTTCACCGGGACGGGAGAGCCGCTCCCGGAGTCGGTGAAGTGCGCGCAGCGGGTGAATGCCTGCTGGATGCGGGTCATGGCGGTCGCGGCGCCGGAGCCGCGGAAGGTGTCGACCTCCTGGGTGAACTCCTCGCGCTTGGCGTTGAGGAAGTCGCCCTGGGCGAACGAGGCGCTCTCGATGCCGCTGACCCGGATCCAGCCGGTCTGCTCCAGCGTCCCGCACGCACCGGCGGCGCCGTCCTTGGCCACGGGTGCGAGCTCCAGGCCGGAGTCGCGGGTGGCGTCCGCGTTGGCCTTGTACCCCTTGGGGAGCACATCACCCCGCAGCAGGACGGCCCGCAGCTTGTCGCCGGTGAGCAGCCGGGCGTCCGTAGCGGCGGGGGCAGTGGTGGCGGGTGACGTGGTCGCTCCGGTGGAGGGAGTCGTGGCGGTCACCGCCGGACCGGTCCCGGCCGCGGAGTCCGTGGCGGACGAGCAGGCGGTGAGCGCCAGCGGCAGGAGCAACACGGCGGCAGCACGGAGCGGGGCGGGGGTGCGGGGGGTCATGGCGGACCGTTCTGCTGGAGATCTGCTGAGAGGACGCAGGACCCGGTCCAGGACGAGGCGCTGCGCCGGGCGAGCAGAAAGTACACGACGGCCCCCCTGCCCGGACCGGGCAGGGGGGCCGTCGTGGTGCCGGTTACGGCTCGGCTGGTTACTTGGCCAGGAAGGCGAGCAGGTCCTGACGGCTCACGACGCCGGTCGGCTTGCCCTCGACGAGGACGATCGCCGCGTCGGACTTGGTGCCCAGGACCTTCATCAGGTCGGAGACCGGCTCGCCGGAGCCGACCTGCGGCAGCGGTCCGCTCATGTGCTTCTCCAGCGGGTCCGCCAGCGTGGCGCGCTTGGCGAACAGCGCGTCCAGGAGGTCGCGTTCCATGACGGAGCCGATGACCTCGGCCGCCATCACGTCCGGGTGGCCGGCGCCCGGCTTGACGATGGGCATCTGGGAGACGCCGTACTCGCGGAGCACGTCGATCGCCTCGCCGACCGTCTCCTCCGGGTGCATGTGCAGCAGCTGCGGGATGCCGCCGCCCTTGTGCTCCAGGACGTCGGCGACGCGGGCCTGGCCGGTGCCCTCGTCGAGGAAGCCGTGCGAGGCCATCCACTCGTCGCTGAAGATCTTCGACATGTAGCCGCGGCCGGAGTCCGGCAGCAGGACGACGACGACGTCGTCCGGGCCGAGCTTCTCGGCGACGCGCAGCGCCGCGACGACCGCCATGCCGCAGGAGCCGCCGACGAGCAGGCCCTCCTCCTTGGCGAGGCGGCGGGTCATCTGGAACGAGTCCTTGTCGGACACGGCGACGATGCCGTCCGCGACCTCACGGTCGTAGGCGGTCGGCCAGAAGTCCTCACCGACGCCCTCGACCAGGTACGGACGCCCGGAGCCGCCGGAGTACACCGAGCCCTCGGGGTCGGCGCCGATGACCTGGACGCGGCCGTCACTGGCGTCCTTGAGGTAGCGGCCGGTGCCGGAGATGGTGCCGCCGGTGCCGACGCCCGCGACGAAGTGCGTGATCCGCCCCTCCGTCTGCTCCCACAGCTCGGGGCCGGTGGAGTGGTAGTGCGACAGCGGGTTGTTCGGGTTGCTGTACTGGTCCGGCTTCCACGCGTTGGGGGTCTCGCGCACCAGCCGGTCGGAGACGTTGTAGTACGACTCCGGGTGGTCGGGGTCCACGGCGGTCGGGCAGACCACGACCTCCGCGCCGTACGCCCGCAGTACGTTGATCTTGTCGAGCGACACCTTGTCCGGGCAGACGAAGATGCAGTGGTAGCCCTTCTGCTGGGCGACGATCGCGAGGCCGACACCGGTGTTGCCGGACGTCGGCTCGACGATCGTGCCGCCGGGCTTCAGCTCACCGCTCTGCTCCGCGGCCTCGATCATCCGGACCGCGATGCGGTCCTTGACCGAGCCTCCGGGGTTGAAGTACTCGACCTTGGCCAGGACGGTCGCCTGGATGCCCTCGGTCACGTTGTTGAGCCGCACCAGCGGGGTGTTGCCGACGAGGCTGATCATCGAGTCGTGGAACTGCACCATTGTCTCCGGGTTCTCCGTGAATGTGCGGCCAGCCTATGGCCTAACGCGCCGACTCTCAGCTCGTCCGCGCCTCGATCGCTTCTCCCTTCCTCCCCCCTAATGTCGATCGATCACCACTACGGCACGTTGCAGTGGGCGCGTCACGGGGCAACAAGGTGTTGTACGCACAAAAGCACGGGAGGTGAGCGGGCTCGATGTCGAGGGCGAGGGTGGCACGGCGGATCGCGACCGCGGCCGCATACGGCGGTGGCGGGATCAGTCTGCTCGGCGGGGCGGCCGTCGGAGTACTGCTGGCCGAGGTGAGCCTGGCCAAACGGACGGTCGGCGGCTCCGACGACGTACCGCCGCGCGCCGACGGCAGATACGGGTCGGCGTTCTCGCACCGAACGGATGAAGTTCCGCTCCGGCTCGGCTTCCTCGGGGACTCGACGGCGGCGGGGCAGGGCGTGCACCGGGCCCGCGAGACCCCGGGCGCGCTGCTCGCCTCCGGGCTCGCGGCGGTCGCGGAGCGTCCCGTCACCCTGGTGAACGTGGCGAACCCCGGAGCGCAGTCCAACGACCTGGCGCGCCAGGTCGCCCTGCTGCTCGACGTGGGCGCACCGCCCCCGGACGTCTGCGTGATCATGATCGGCGCGAATGACGTCACGCACCGGATGCCGCCCGCCAAGTCCGTCCGGCTGCTGTCGGACGCGGTCCGCCGGCTGCGTGAGGCGGGCAGCGAGGTGATCGTCGGCACCTGTCCCGACCTGGGCTCGGTGGAACCGGTGTACCAGCCGCTGCGCTGGCTGGCGCGCCGGATGAGCCGCCAGCTGGCCGCCGCGCAGACCATAGGGGTGGTCGGGCTCGGCGGCCGTTCGGTCTCGCTGGGCGATCTGCTCGGAGCGGAGTTCGAGGCCCATCCCCGCGAGATGTTCGGCCCCGACAACTACCACCCCTCCGCGGAGGGGTACGCGACGGCGGCCATGGCGATGCTCCCGACGCTGTGCGCCTCACTGGGCGTGTGGCCGGAAGCGGACGAGCGTCCGGACGCACAGCGCGGCGAGGGCTTCCTGCCGGTGGCACAGGCCGCCGTGGAGGCCGCTTCGGAGGGCGGTACGGAGGTCGTCGCGGCGATGCACCCCGTATCCGGGCCCCGTGGCCGCTGGGCGCTGCTCAAGCACCGCCGCCGCCAGCGGCTGCCGCACGGGGCCGAACGGACGGCCAGCCAGCATTCGTCGGCCTGAGGAGGGACCCGGGCTAAGCGCGCGCTCAGAAAGAGTCCCGTGTCACAGCCCACAGCCCGTGACTCCTCGCGATACGTGCAGGTAACTTCCCAGAGAGTCCTGCCGCCTCGACGAGGAGTGTGTGTCGCGATGCCCGAAGCCGTGATCGTCTCAGCCGCCCGATCCCCCATCGGACGCGCCTTCAAGGGATCCCTCAAGGATCTGCGCCCGGACGACCTGACCGCCACGATCATCCAGGCCGCGCTCGCGAAGGTCCCGGAGCTGGACCCGCGGCAGATCGACGACCTGATGCTCGGCTGCGGTCTGCCCGGCGGCGAGCAGGGCTACAACCTCGGCCGGATCGTGGCCGTGCAGATGGGCATGGACCACCTGCCGGGCTGCACGGTCACCCGTTACTGTTCGTCGTCGCTCCAGACGACCCGGATGGCGATGCACGCCATCAAGGCCGGCGAGGGCGACATCTTCGTCTCGGCCGGTGTCGAGATGGTCTCGCGCAGCATCAAGGGCAGCTCCGACGGCCTGCCGGACACCAAGAACCCGCTCTTCGCCGACGCCGAGCTGCGCACCCTGGGCCGCGCCGAGAAGGGCGGCGGCGAGTGGCACGACCCGCGCGAGGACGGGCTGATCCCGGACGCGTACATCTCGATGGGCCAGACCGCCGAGAACCTCGCCGCGATCAAGGGCGTCACCCGCGCCGACCAGGACGAGTTCGGCGTGCGGTCGCAGAACCTCGCCGAGGCCGCCATCAAGAACGGCTTCTGGGAGCGCGAGATCACCCCGGTCACGCTGCCGGACGGCACGGTCGTCTCCAAGGACGACGGCCCGCGCGCGGGCGTCACGCTGGAGGGCGTCCAGGGCCTCAAGCCGGTCTTCCGCCCCGACGGCACGGTCACCGCGGGCAACTGCTGCCCGCTCAACGACGGCGCCGCGGCCCTCGTGGTCATGTCCGACGTGAAGGCCCGCGAGCTGGGCATCACCCCGCTCGCCCGCGTCGTCTCCACCGGTGTCTCCGGCCTCTCCCCCGAGATCATGGGCTACGGCCCGGTCGAGGCGTCGAAGCAGGCGCTCAAGCGGGCCGGCCTGGGCATCGGCGACATCGACCTGGTCGAGATCAACGAGGCGTTCGCCGCGCAGGTCATCCCGTCCTACCGCGACCTCGGCGTGGACCTGGACCGGCTGAACATCAACGGCGGCGCGATCGCCGTGGGCCACCCGTTCGGCATGACCGGCGCCCGCATCACCGGCACGCTGATCAACTCGCTGCAGTTCCACGACAAGCAGTTCGGCCTGGAGACGATGTGCGTCGGCGGCGGCCAGGGCATGGCGATGGTCATCGAGCGCCTGAGCTGAGTCGCAGCGGAGGGTAGGGATCGCCCGAGGAACGAGGGCGGTACCTGCCCGCAGTGGAGGCGAAGCTCAGCGCGACCGGCAGAATCGAGCGCCTGAGCTGAGTCGCAGCGGAGGGTAGGGATCGCCCGAGGAACGAGGGCGGTACCTGCCCGCAGTGGAGGCGAAGCTCAGCGCGACCGGCAGAATCGAGCGCCTGAGCTGAGTCGCAGCGGAGGGTAGGGATCGCCCGAGGAACGAGGGCGGTACCTGCCCGCAGCGGAGGCGAAGCTCAGCGCGACCGGCAGAATCGAGCGCCTGAGCTGATCCACTCGTAACTCTTTCGCCGTCACGGCGTGTGATCTAAGTCGCAATCGAACCGCCCCCGGGTTGTTATACGAGCCCGGGGGCGGCTCGTTTTCGCAGGTCAGGGCGGCATCACCCGGATGGTCGAGGACCTCAGACCCGCCCATTTCGTGACGTTCCGCACTGCGAAGGGGAGAGGTTTACAGGCACAGTGATGTGTGGGGGATGTTTCGTCCACTCTCCAGTGGGCACTGCTCGGGATCACGTCAGTCGGGAGTACGTCTGTGAGCGCCCTGTTCTCCATCCTGCTGGTGGTCGCGGTCATCGCCGTGGCCCTAGGTTCCGCCGCCCTGCTGTCCGCCCGCGGCCTGCGCCGTGAGCTCGCCGCCCTGCGCGGGGATCTCGCGCTCGCCGGCACCGCCGGCAGCACCGCCGTACCGGCCGCCCGGCCGGTTCCCGCCGACGAGATACGCGCCGCCGTCGCGGACGCGCTCGCCGACGAGCGGGAGCGCGAGCTCGCCGAGGCGCGGGCCTTCTGGGCCGAGCAGGAAGCCCGCGAATCCGCGGACACCTCGTTCTTCCGTGGCGGCATACCCACCGCGGGCACCGACTACGCCGAGTACGAGATCCCGACGGTGCTGCCGTTCCTGCCCCGGCAGTCCGATCTGGCCGGGCTGGAGTCCGAGCTCGCCCTCCCGGCGCCGGGCTTCTTCCCGCACCCCTCGGCGGCGCAGGACCACGCCGACTACCCGGACTTCCCGGACCTGCACAGCGCCCCCAGCCCCTCGGTCGTCGCCAACCCGGACCAGACCGCCGAGCGCCTCACCGACCTCGCCGAGGGCCGCGTACCGCTCTCCGACGTCCGCCCGGGCCCGCTCGGCACGCTGGACGTGTACGTCTTCGCCGACGGCACCACGCTCTGCATGACCCCGGGCCACCGCGAGACCGCCCTGCAGCTCTCCGCGGCCCTGGAGCGCGGCGAGGTCCCCGTCCTCCTCGGCGGCTCCGCCGTGGGCGGCGCGTACGCCCTGACGTTCACCTACGGCGACGAGAGCATCTTCATCCTGGCCGACCGGGTCGTCGCCTCCCTCTGAGCGCACCCGACCCGTCGGACCCGGTCCGGCCTGCCGGATCCATCAGACCCCCGAACGCCGAGCGGCCCCGTCGATACGGACGAGGGCCGCTTCGAGCACCTCCCCGCACTCCGGGCGCTGTTCGAGCGCCAGTGCCAGATCGTTCCCGGCCACCGCGATCTGGTCGCCCACGGTGAAGGCACCGTCGTCCGGGATCAAGGCCGGTTCCCGGCCGGGGAATTCAAGCCGCTGGGCTTCCGCGGCCAGCCATCGGGCCAGTTCAAGACCGGTTTCGGCGGCCCCGCCGCGCAGCCGGCTCTGGGGCAGGGCGCGAAATCGGCTCGCCAATCGGTCAACGGTGGAGCGCAGAGGAGTGCAGTCGAGCATGTCGGCGAGCGTACCGGGGGCGTGTGTTCCGGCCACGCACTCACATCCGCCTGCCATGGATGGTTGCCAACGCCCCAACAGTCAGGCACGGTGAGATGACCGGACACCGTATACCGGAGGCGCCGATGTCCCAGATCTTCTCCGAGGAAACCCACCGGAACCTGCTCTCCCGCATCCCCCATTGCACCGGCCGAGAGGTACGCGACTGGCTCCGCGCAGTCGACGACGGCCCAGCCCTCCTCCGCTTCGACGAGAAAGTCAGCTGGCTCCGCAGCGAACACGACCTGTCCTACGGACATGCCAAGGCGATCGTCCACGAATACGACTTGAGGCGGGCAGCCCGCAATCTCCGGTAGCCCCGGGTGTACGACGACGGGCCCCCAGGAGGCACTGCCTCCTGGGGGCCCGTCATGTACGAGGTGCTCGTACGGAGTCCTGCCGCCGGATCAGTCTCTGAGGATCGCGATCAGCCGCAGCATCTCCAGGTAGATCCACACCAGCGAGAGCGTCAGGCCGAAGGCGGCCAGCCACGACTCGTTCCGCGGAGCGCCGTAGCGGAGACCGTCCTCGATCTGCTTGAAGTCGAGCGACAGGAAGAACGCGCCCAGGCAGATGGCGATGACACCGACGATGATGCCGAGCGGGCCGTTACTGCGCAGGCCGCCGTCGGGGGCGGCACCGAACAGGACGAACAGCAGGTTCACGAACATCAGCAGCACGAAGCCGATGGCGATCGCCATGCCGATGCGCTGGTACCGCGCGGTGACGCGGATCAGCCGGGTCTTGTAGGCGATCAGCATGCCGACGAAGACGGCCATCGTGCCCAGCACGGCCTGGAGCGGAGCTCCGGACCACGCGATGTTGTACATGTGGCTCCACACGCCGAGGAAGATTCCCTCGAAGAACGCGTAGGCCAGGATCAGGGCGGGCACCGGCGTCGCCTTGAACGCCTGGATCATCCCGAAGACCAGGGCGACCAGCGAGAAGGCAATCGCGATGCCCATGTTCACCGGCAGCAGGGTCCACGCCAGCGCGGCACCGACGATCACGGTGCCCAGCGTCATACCCGTTCGCATGACGACGTCGTCCATCGTCATGCGCCCGGTCTGCGCGGGCCCGGCCGGCGGGGCCTGGTACATCTGCTGGAGCTGCTCGGGGGTGAGTTGCTGCTGGTCCGCCGTGGCGTAAGGATTGCCGCCCTGCGCGTACGGGTTACCGCCCTGCGGCGCGTTCGGGTTTCCCTGCTGCGCGTACGGATTCCCCGACCCCTGCGGGGCCGCGCCCTGCTGCTGCGTGCCGAAGCCCGCGTATCCGTCCCCGCGGCTGAAGCCTCGCCGCGAGAAGACCGGGTTGCTGCTCCTCATCTCACTCCTCCATGGCCGCGCGTTACGGCGTTGCCACAAGAGTAATGGGTTAGCAAAGGAGACGGAGTACCGCCGGAGGAGGATCTTCTGACGGGCGCCCCACGGGAGTTTTTGAGGTGCCCGGAGCCGGACTCGAACCGGCACGGCCATGAGGCCAGCGAGGTTTAAGCTCGCCGTGTCTGCGTTCCACCATCCGGGCGGGGGCGGGGTCTCGACGCAGGACGAGCGTATCGGGGTTACTGGGCCGAACAGGGCACGATCCGCGTCATGTTGTCTGATTTTAGGGGTACCTGACGCAGCCTCAAGTGGGCCTTGAGGGGGTGGATCGGGAGCCCCCGGGCCTTCACACGGCGCACACACGTCATTCGCATATGACGCGAAATCGATCACGCAGGGCGGCCACCCGGACACCACCCGGAGTCCCGCCGGGCCATCACCGGGACCGCGCGGACGGTGGACGGCGGACCGGGCCTCAGGGCCCGGTGTCATCCGCAAGTAGTACAGCGGACCCCCCGGGTCCCTCCCAGGACTGCCCTCAGAACAGCAGTCTGGGCTGATCCCGGGAGCGGATCCGGCCGTCACCATGGAGTAGTCGTCGTTCACCCCACTTCAGGAGCCGCCCCGTGACCTCCACCGGAACCACTTCCCGCACCTCGACGGTGGCGGCCCGCGCCACGGACCTCAGCAAGGTCTACGGCGAGGGAGAGACCCGGGTGGTCGCTCTGGACGGTGTCTCGGTCGAGTTCCGGCGCGCGGAGTACACGGCGATCATGGGTCCGTCGGGCTCCGGCAAGTCCACGCTGATGCACTGCATGGCGGGGCTCGACTCGGTCTCCGCCGGGTCGGCGCGGATCGGTGAGACGGAACTGGCGTCGCTCAAGGACAAGCAGCTCACGCAGTTGCGCCGCGACAAGATCGGCTTCATCTTCCAGGCGTTCAACCTGCTGCCGACGCTCACCGCGGCCGAGAACATCACCCTCCCCATGGACATCGCCGGTCGCAAGGCCGACAAGCAGTGGCTCGCCCAGGTGATCGCCACGGTGGGTCTGGCCGACCGGCTGTCGCACCGGCCGAACCAGCTGTCCGGCGGGCAGCAGCAGCGCGTGGCGGTCGCCCGCGCCCTGGCGAGCAAGCCGGAGATCATCTTCGCCGACGAGCCCACCGGCAACCTGGACTCGCGCTCCGGCGCCGAGATCCTCGGCTTCCTGCGGAACTCGGTGCGCGAGCTGGGCCAGACGATCGTCATGGTCACGCACGACCCGGTCGCCGCGTCCTACGCGGACCGGGTGATCTTCCTCGCCGACGGCCGCGTCGTCGACGAACTGCACGACCCGACCTCGGACGGCGTCCTGGAGCGCATGAAGCGCTTCGACGCCAAGGGCCGCACCAGCTGAGCCGGGCGCACCCCGCCGCCCCCTCCGCGCCTCCGTACACCCCCGGTCCTCCGCCCCCTCCGTAGCCGCCCGCGCCGCAGCCCTGCCGTGGTGCCGCTCCGCCGTGCCTCCGCGCTGCCGTCGTGCCCATCACGCACGTCCGCCGCACCGCCGCCCGACCGAACGAACCAGGACTGATCCCCATGTTCCGCACCGCCTTGCGCAACGTCCTCGCGCACAAGGCCAGGCTGCTGATGACCGTGCTCGCCGTCATGCTCGGCGTCGCCTTCGTCTCCGGCACCCTGGTCTTCACCGACACCATCGGCGACGCCTTCAAGAAGAGCTCCGCCAAGAGCTACGAGAACGTCTCCGTCGCCGTGAAGCCCGGCTACCCGGCCCGGTCCACGGGCACGGCAGGCCAGGACGAGCGGCCGCGGCTGACCCAGCGGCAGCTGGACGCCGTGCGGGCGCTGCCCGGCGCGGCCTCGGCCACCGGCAGCGTCTCCGGGTTCACCGCCGTCGCCGACAAGGACGGCAAGCTGATCGGCAACGGCTGGTCCACCCGGGGCGGGAACTACTCGGCCGGCAAGGACGGCACCGACGCCCGTTACGCGTTGACGGACGGCCGCGCCCCGCAGAAGCCGGACGAGGTCGCGATCGACGGCAGGACCGCCGACCGCGCGGAGCTCCAGGTCGGCGACACCGTACGGATGTCCGTCGACGGCCCGGTCATGCACCAGACCGTCACCGGCGTCTTCGACACCGACGACGGCAACGTCGCGGCGGGCGGCAGCCTCGTGCTCTTCGACACCGGCACCGCGCAGAAGCTCTTCGCCAAGCCCGGCCAGTACGACGAGATCGACGTCAAGGCGGCGCCCGGCACCAGCCAGGCCGTGCTCAAGGCCGAGGCCGAGAAGGCCCTGCCCAAGGGCACCGAGATCGTCACAGGACAGCAGCTGGCGGACGAGGAGGCCACCCAGATCTCGCAGGCGATGAGCGGTCTGAACACCGGGCTGCTGGTCTTCGCCGGCATCGCGCTGTTCGTCGGCATCTTCATCATCGCCAACACCTTCACCATGCTGGTCGCCCAGCGCACCAAGGAGCTGGCGCTGATGCGGGCGGTCGGCGCGAGCCGCCGCCAGGTGACGCGCTCGGTGCTGATCGAGGCGTTCGTGGTCGGTCTGACCGCCGCCGTGGTCGGCCTCGTGACGGGCATCGGGATCGCGGTCGGCATGCGCTCGCTGCTCGGCTCGACCGGCGCGACGATGCCGGACGGCCCGCTGGTCGTCGGTCCCGGCACGGTCGTGGCGTCGCTCGTCGTCGGTGTCGCCGTCACCATGCTGGCCGCCTGGCTGCCCGCCCGCCGGGCGTCCAGGATCCCGCCGGTCGCCGCGATGAGCAGTGTGCACGCCCCGGCCACCACCAAGAGCCTGGTGCTGCGCAACACCCTCGGCGCACTGCTGGCCGCAGCGGGCATCGCCCTGGTGCTGGCCGGCGTCGGCATGGGCATGGACAGCGGCAAACTGCCGCTGGGCGCGGGCGGCGGGCTGCTGCTGATCGGGGTGTTCGTCCTGACACCGCTGCTGTCGCGCCCGGTCATCGCCGCCGCGGGACCGCTGCTGCGCCCGTTCGGCATCACCGGCAAGCTCGCCCGGCAGAATTCGGTCCGCAACCCGCGGCGCACCGCCGCCACCGCGTCGGCGCTGATGATCGGCCTGACGCTGATCACCGGTCTCACGGTGATCGCGACCTCGGTCCAGAAGGGCATCGACCGGATCGCCGCGGACTCCATCAAGGCCGACTACACGATCAGCATGGTCAACCGCGGTACCGACCTCTCCCCCGAAGTGGCGAAGACCCTCGCCGGCCTCGGCACCGTGACCGCGTCCAGCCCGATGCGGGACTCCTGGATCGAGCTCGGCGGCGGCGACCACGCGGTGACCGGCGTCGACCCCCGCTCCATCGCGCGGCTCGTCAACCTCGACTTCACCAGCGGCTCGATCGCCGGTCTCGGCGGCAGCACCGTCGTCGTGGACGACACGACCGCCAAGGACGGCGGCTGGAAGGTCGGCGACACCCTGCCGACCGTCTACGACGACAACGCGAAGGGCACGCTGAAGGTCGGCGGCATCTACCACGGCAACGAGATGCTCAAGGGCGTCCTCGTCGACACCGCGACCCTCGACCCGCACCTGTCGAAGATCTCCGACACCCAGGTCATGGTGAAGACCGCCGACGGCACGAGCGCCGCCGCCAAGGACGCCATCGAGAAGGCGCTGGGCGACAACCCGGCGATCAAGGTGCAGGACAAGGCCGACATCTCCAACGAGGCCGGCGGAATGATCAGCATGATGCTGAACATGCTCTACGGGCTGCTCGCGATGGCCGTGATCGTCGCGGTCCTCGGTGTCATCAACACCCTGGCCATGTCGGTCTTCGAGCGCTCCCACGAGATCGGCATGCTGCGGGCGATCGGCCTCGACCGGCGGGACGTGAAGCGGATGGTCCGGTTCGAGTCGCTGCTGATCTCGCTGTTCGGCGCGGTGCTCGGGATCGGGCTCGGGGTCTTCCTCGGCTGGGCCGCAGGCCGGCTGATCTCCGGCGGCATGGACACCTACACGATGGTCCTGCCGTGGGACCGGATCGCGATCTTCCTCGGCGGCGCCGCCGTGGTCGGGGTGCTGGCCGCGCTGTGGCCGGCGCGGCGCGCGGCCCGGCTCAACATGCTCAGCGCCATCAAGGCGGAGTAGCGCGTTCCGTCCACCGCCGCCGCGGGCCCTCCCGGATCCGTCCGGGAGGGCCCGCGGCGCTGTTCAGGCCTTCGGCTGCTCGGGCCACGGCCGGGCCGGCGGCATGCCCGCCTCCCCGGAGGGCCTGGTCCTGACGGCCAGGACCTGGTTGACGCCGATACGGTTCTGCTCGAAGGACAGCGCGCTGGCGGCCATGTACAGCCGCCACACCCGCGCCCGTCCGGCACCGGCGAGCCGCACCGCCTCCTGCCAGTGGTCCTCCAGATTGCGCACCCAGGCCCGCAGCGTCAGCGCGTAGTGCTCCCGCAGCGCCTCGACGTCCCGCACCTCGAATCCGGCCTCCTCCAGCCGGGAGACGGTCGAGCCGACCGGCGCGAGCTCGCCGTCCGGGAAGACGTAGCGGTCGATGAACTCGTCGACGTGGTATGCCTCCTCGTCCGCCCAGGGGCGGCGGGCGATCTGGTGGTTGAGCAGCCGGCCGCCGGGCCGCAGCAGGCCGTAGAGGTGGGCGGCGTAC
Source organism: Streptomyces sp. RKAG293 (assembly GCF_023701745.1). Classification (NCBI taxonomy): domain Bacteria; kingdom Bacillati; phylum Actinomycetota; class Actinomycetes; order Kitasatosporales; family Streptomycetaceae; genus Streptomyces; species Streptomyces sp. RKAG293. The sequence goes on from NZ_JAJOZB010000001.1 coordinate 3,884,823, forward strand.
TCGCGGTACAGGTCGCGGCCGACGTGCTCCGCCATGCCGATCGACGAGATCGCGTCGTACGGTCCGTCCGCGACCGCCCGGTAGTCCTGGACGCGGATGTCGATGCGGTCGGTGAGCCCGGCCTCCGCGACGCGCTTGCGGGCGTACGCGGCCTGCTCGGTGGAGAGCGTGATGCCGACGGCGCGCACCCCGTAGTGCTCGGCGGCGTGCAGCACCATCGAGCCCCAGCCGCAGCCGACGTCCAGCAGCGTCTGGTCAGGCCGGAGCGCCAACTTGCGGCAGACGAGGTCGAGTTTGGCCCGCTGGGCCTCTTCGAGGGTGGTGTCGGGGTGCTCCCAGTAGGCGCAGGAGTAGACCATCGACGAGCCGAGGACGCGCTCGTAGAAGTTGTTGCCGACGTCGTAGTGGTGGCTGATGGCCTGCTGGTCGCGGCCCGGGCTGTGCAGCGCGCCGAACCGGCGGCGGGCCTCCTCGGGCGGCGGCGACGGCGGCAGCCCCGGCCCGGCGAGCACGAAGGCCTCGCGGGCCAGCCGGTAGGTGTGCGGGTCGCGCAGCAGGTCCGCCGCCCGGCGGAACCTGCCGGGGTGCGGTGCGCCGTCCTCGCCGGTGTCCCAGACGATGCCGGCGATCAGGTCCAGCGCCTCGTACAGATCGCCTTCGATGTCGAGGTCGCCGGCGACCCAGGCGCGGGCCAGTCCCAGCTCGCCGGGCTTCCACAGCAGCCGGCGCAGCGCCCGGCGCCGCCGCATGACGAGCATGGGGGCGTCCGGGGGGCCGGCCTCGCTTCCGTCCCATGCGCGGATGCGCAGCGGGAACGGTCCTCGTAGGGCTTTTTCAGCAAGGTCGCGCATGCGACGGGCCGCATCTGCCATGCGTACGAGCGTACGACGGACGGCCGCCGACGCGAGTGATTTTCCGGCCCAACCACCCGGGCGTCCCCGGGAGTACGCCGAAGGGGCGCCCGCACCACGGATGGCGGGCGCCCCTTCGGGCCTACGTACGTGCGACCGGCCCTGCCGGGCCGGTGTGACCAGGCGTCAGGAAGCCTTGGCCTTCGCGGCTGCCTCGGCGGTCGCCGCGTTCGCCGGGACGGCCGCCTTCGCGGGGGCCGGGGCCGGACGGGCCGCCTCGTAGAACTCCTCGCGGGGGTTCTCCATGGCGCCGAGCGAGACGACCTCGCGCTTGAGGAACATCGCGAGCGTCCAGTCGGCGAAGACCCGGATCTTGCGGTTCCAGGTCGGGACGGCCATGCCGTGGTAGCCACGGTGCATGTACCAGGCCAGCCGGCCCTTGAGCTTGATCTTGGTCTTGCCGACCACGATCATCGCCACGCCCTTGTGCAGACCGAGACCGGCGACCGCGCCCTTGTTGGCGTGGGCGTAGGTCTGCTGCGGGAAGCCGCGCATCCCCGACACCACGTTGTCGCCGAGGACCTTGGCCTGGCGCAGCGCGTGCTGGGCGTTCGGCGGGCACCAGGCGTTCTCGACGCCGGCCTTGCGGGCGGCGATGTCCGGGACCTGGGCGTTGTCGCCCGCGGCCCAGATGTAGTCGGTGCCCTGCACCTGGAGCTTCTCCGAGGTGTCCACGTGGCCGCGCGGGCCGAGCGGGAGACCGAAGCGGGCGAGCGCCGGGTTCGGCTTGACGCCGGCGGTCCACACGATCGTGGAGGCGTCGACCTCCAGGCCGTTGGCGAGCACCACGTGCTTGTCGACACAGGACTTCATCGACGTGCTGAGGTAGACCTCGATACCGCGCTCGCGCAGGTGCTCCAGGCCCCACTCGCCCAGCTGCGGACCGACCTCGGGGAGGATCTTGTCCGCGGCGTCGACGAGGATGAAGCGCATGTCCTCGCGCTTGACGTTCGGGTAGTACTTGGCGGCGTCGCGGGCCATGTCCTCGACCTCGCCTATGGTCTCCGCGCCGGCGAAGCCACCGCCGACGAAGACGAAGGTCAGCGCCTTGCGGCGGACGTCCTCGTCCGTCGTGGAGTCGGCCTTGTCGAGCTGCTCGAGGACGTGGTTGCGCAGGCCGATGGCCTCCTCGACGCCCTTCATACCGATGCCGTTCTCGGCCAGGCCGGGGATCGGGAAGGTACGGGAGACCGCGCCGAGCGCGATGATCAGGTAGTCGAAGGGCAGCTCGTAGGTCTCACCCACGAGCGGCTGGATCGACGCGACCTTGCGGTCCTGATCGATGTTCATCACGCGGCCGGTGAGCACCTCCGCACCGGGCAGCACGCGTCGGAGCGGGACGACGACATGGCGCGGGGAGATGCTGCCGGCGGCAGCTTCGGGAAGGAACGGCTGGTACGTCATGTACGAGCGCGGGTCAACGACAGTGACCGTCGCCTCGCCGTACCGCATCTTCTTCATGATGCGGCGCGCCGCGTACAGGCCGACGTATCCGCCGCCTACTACGAGGATCCGTGGACGCTCCGAAGTGCTCATGGTTCGAGTATCCAGCACCTGATGGGGGGGTGCTCGTGAGCCCCTTCACAAGGTCCTGGACACCCTCTGCTACACTGCCCGGCCGCGTGATCAGGCCCACAGCCCTCCGAGGGAACCCGAGACCTGGGCGGGCCGTTGAGCGCACCATCTGATCAGCGAAGATCGGCGCCCTTTGGGCATGTCTCCAAAGGGCTGTAACACCGCGGAAACACCGCGCCACAAGGGTTCCGAGGGGTCTCGGGCCCTACGGCCTTGGAAAACTGGGCCGTAGGGCCGGAACTTCATGTGAAGAGTTTCACAAACTTCGTGCTACGCGATGCTCCAGGCGATGCCGTCGAGCATGTCATGCGAACTGACACTCGATTCATCGTCCATGATCGCGACGTCTTGGGCCCCTGCTGCCGGGGCGTTTTCGACCTCGGGTTCCCGTACGAGAGCGACCCTGGCAACCATCAGCGTTCCGACGACCGGCGTCCGACCGCTAGGCGCGGATCTCGTCCATGAGCATGCGCAGCGTGAGTGAATGCTTCTCCGGCGGAAGGGCGTCCATGGCCGCTTGCGCGTAGGCCGCACCCCCTGCCCGATCTCCGGAGCGGGCGAGCATCAGCCCACGGTGTAGCTCCAGGTGCGTGGCGAACCGGGGCAGGCTCGCAGGCAGCTCCCGACGGGCTTGCTCTTGTGCTTCTACCGCTCCCTTCTCGTCGCCGAGACGCGCGAGGAGCAGGGACAGAAACACGTTCATGCGCCACCACGGCACCGCATAGTCGGAGGTCTGTTCGTAAGACCCTGACGCATCGAAAATCCGGCGGCCCTGATCAACAAGAGCAAGGGCAGTCGCCCGGTCCCCACGGAGCGCCGCGGCGTGCGCCTTGCCCATGACCGCGTTCAGCAGCCCGAGCGAAGGCTTGTCGGAGACGGCGAGGGCTTGATCTGCCAAGACGTCGGCGACTCCCAAAGATGCGCCCTCATACCCGAGCGCGATGGCTGCCCGGCCCCGGACCCAAATCCGGGCTTGCGCGTCTCCGGACTCATCCGCGGCATCAGCGGCCATGCGGTACCAATGGACTGCCTTGGAACCATCCGACCCGGGGAACGTCTTCGCATACAACGTCATGAGCCGGGCCGCGACGGACCACAACTGCGGCTTATCAAGTTGCTGCTGAACCACCACCAGTTCGCCCGACACCCGACGCTGAATGTCGGCAGCACCGAGGCTCATGTATTGGGTTCCGTACGTGGTCAGCTTCCCTTCCCAAGCCTCGACGGACGGCCCGCCCTTGAGGCGGGCGGCAAATCCCGCGGTCAGAAGATCCGAGGCCACCACGGGCGCTATCGCCGCCCCTGCCGCGTCGGTCAAAAAGGTACGGCGCTTCACGTCATCCTCAAGCACAGCTAGGGGCACGTCCAGGACGGCCGACAGACACCGGAGGTAGTACGAGCCAGGCTCAATTTTGGAACGCTCCCAGTTGCTCACGTACTCCCGAGCGAGGTTCGTCCCGAACGCATCATTGATTTCCGACGCTAACCGGCCCTGGGACCAGCCGCGCGCCGAGCGTAGGTCCTTGATCAGAGCGCCGATACTCATGACCCCATCTTGCCCCTACGAATGCCACTAGCAAGCAAGTCACCCAGCCCTAGACCGACTTGCCACTAGTGATCGCACTAGGCCGCCCTCGACTTCGAGTCGACTCTATTCAGCACAACAGCGGCAAAGGGGGTCGACGATGACGACGTACCGAGAAGGCGCGTACGTAGTGGACGCGATGACGGCCGAACTGGCGATGGTGGTCCGACCGTCGGGTGCACTGGTCGTGTTGCAAAGGCCCGGCACCGACCGGCGATGGGAAGCAGACCCGGACGCCCTGAGGCTTGCGACACGCGATGAGCGCGAACGAGCCGGCCTCTCTTCCAACGGCATGGGAGTCACGGAATGAGACCCCAACCGCCGACTATCTGTTCCGGCCCGGTGCATCTACCTCCACCCGTGCTCCCGCCGCTGCCCGCGCCTGGCTGCGCCGTATGTGACGCCCTGAACGTCGAGCGTGACCGGGCCCGCGGTACACGGGACCTCACGCAAGAGACGGCCGTCAACGTGATCATGACCCGGCACAAGGCGGCACAGCACTGATGCGATTGGCAACGTTGGCCGGACCGCCCGCACCGCCCCCGTCCGAGGACGACAAGTGGCGGCGCGGTCGCTGCTGGCTTTGGTGCGGGCGCGCCGATACGCGCGTCGCGTGAATAGGACCGGCGACGACGCCCGGCAGCCTGTCCGCGGATATGCATGCCTGCGAATTCTGTCTGACGGTGCTCCATGACCAGATCTGGGATGAAGCCATGGCCACGGACCGCGGGGCACCAAAGAACGGCGCGGGAGTCTCCGACGTGCGTGTACCGGATCAGCTCCTACAGCCCGGGACTGGCCGCCACCGAAGATCCACCTGAGCTCCCGCTCCGGTCGTGAGCGCCCAAGCCGATGGGCCTTACGCTCCCCCGCGCGACCGGAGCGGGCCCCGACCCCCACACAGCGGCTACTCGGCCGCGCCTGGGTGATTGATGCACGGCGGCGCGGGGATAGTCCCCTCGCTGGCACGGCAAGCAGAAGAGAGAAGCACATGAAGCCCTGGTACCTGATGGCCGACGGCGGACAGGACGACGGCGACAGCGGCAACAAGCACGGTGGAGGCGGCTCCGACGAGGGCGGCAACACCTCTGACGGCTCCGGACCGGCGGACGGCAAGTGACCGAGCACAACGTGAGGGAGGCCGGCCCGGGAGGGCTGGCCTCCGTGCTCTTAGCGAACGGCTCGCTGACCACCGATTGGCTGCCTACCTTCGAGGCCGTGCCGCGCGAGCTGTTCGTACCCGACACCCTGTGGCCCGGCCGCGAGAGCGGAGTCGGCCAGGGCGAGCACATCAGCCGCCTGAACGACCCGGAAGCCTGGCGGACGGCCGTGTACTCGGATATCCCGCTGACCACCCAATGGGATGACGGCAAGCACACCGGCACCGGGCGGGGCACCACGCCGACATCGTCCAACTCCCGCCCCAAACTGGTGTTCGCCATGCTTGCCGCCCTGGACGTCGAGCCAGGACACAAGGTGCTGGAGATCGGAACTGGCACAGGGTGGAATGCCGCCCTCCTCGCGCACCGCGTCGGGGCCGAGAACGTGGTCACCGTCGAGGTCGACACGGTCAACGCGGCCGAGGCGGCGGCCCGCCTTGAGCGGGCCGGCGTTCGCCCGCTGAGCGTGGTGGGCGACGGCGCGCTCGGATTCCCACAGGAAGCTCCCTACGACCGGATCATGGCTACGTGCTCCATCGGGTCCGTGCCATACGCCTGGGTCACCCAGGCGCGCCCAGGCGGGGTGATCCTGGCTCCGTGGGGCCCGGCCTACGGCGGAGAGGCAATCACCCGATTGGTCGTCTCTGGCGATGGCACGGCCTCGGGACAGTTCGTCATGTCGTCCGCGTTCATGCGCCTGCGAGACCAGCGGACGAGACGACCTCCCCGGGAGACGTACCTCAAGGGTGCGGACTGGCCCGCGGGAGGAGACCGCCGGCTAACGGAACTCTCGCCCGATGACATGGGCGATTGGGTTCACATGTTCACCATCGGCATCCAGTCACCTGGGATGTTCTGCCGGCCGGAATGGTTCGAGAACGACGCATACCGACTGTGGCTCTTCGACGTCGACGCGCTCTCATGGGCAACCGCGGACTTCGAGAAAGGCCGTTCGACATACGTGGTGGTGCAGTCCGGGCCACGGCGCCTGTGGGACGAAGTGGAATCCGCCATGGCTTGGTGGAACGCACATGACCGACCGGGCTTCGAACGCTTCGGGCTCACCGTGACCCCGGACGGCCAGCACGTGTGGCTCGACAACCCCGGCACACCGGTGCCCAAAAACGGCTAGACGTTCGGCCACAACAGTGCCCCCGATTGGGATCCCTCCCGGTCGGGGGCGCCGTGCTGCTATCGCGTCAGCCCCCGGACCAAAAATCGAACTAGAATCGAACAATGGAAAGAGGACAGCAGGCCAAGCGGCAGGGTGTCGGGCCATTGGCAGTCGTCCGGCTGCCCGACGGTCAAGCAGTGCAGGCAGTGGTTCTGCGCCGGATCCGGGATTTCGACGGATCTAAGGGCTCCCCCACAACAGCAGCGGCCCCGATACCACCGCTAAGGCGGTACCGGGGCCGCTCCGCGCCCGTCGTAGACGCGTTACCGCAGGTCAGGCTCTGTCTGGTTCTTCTGCCAGTTTGTAGGCGATGCCGTCGAGGATGTCGTGCTCGCTCACGACGACCTCCCGGGCCCCGGTCCGCTCCATGATCTGGAGCAGGACGAGCGCTCCCGCGCCGATGACGTCGACCCGTCCCGGGTGCATCACGGGGATGGCCGCGCGCTCGGCGTGGGTGGCCGCGAGGAGCCGGCCGGTGATCTCCCTGACCTGGTCCAGGGAGATCACCGAATGGTGGATCGCGGCCGAGTCGTACTCCGTCAGTCCCAGCGCGACGGCGGCGATCGTGGTGACGGAGCCGGCCAGTCCGACGAGGGTGCGGGCCTGCTCCAGCGGGACGGATGCGGCCACCTCGTCCAGCGCGGCGTTGATGTCGGCCTTGATGGCGGTGATCCGGCCGAGCGTCGGCGGATCGATGATCGTGCCGTCGTCGGCGGTCAGGTGCCGTTCGGTCATCCGCACACAGCCGATGTCGACGGAGCGGGCCGCGAGCACGGTGTCGTCGCCGACCACGAACTCGGTCGAGCCGCCGCCGATGTCCACCACGAGGTAGGGCTTCGCGTGGCCTTCGTGACCGGTCAGTTCCCTGGTGGCGCCGGTGAAGGAGAACTCGGCCTCCTGGTCACCGGTGATCACCTCGGGCTCGACGCCCAGGATGTCCACCACACCGCGGACGAAGTCCGCGCGGTTCTCGGCGTCGCGGGAGGCGGACGTCGCAACGAAGCGCAGCCGCTCCGCCCCGAGCTCCTTGATGGCGGCGGCGTACTCGCGGCAGGCCGCGAAGGTCCGCTCCAGCGCCTCGGGCGCCAGCCGTCCGGTGCGGTCCACGCCCTGCCCGAGCCGGACGATCGTCATCCGCCGGTCGAGGTCCTTGAGCTCGCCCGTGACGGGGTCGGCGTCGGCGACGAGCAGCCGGATGGAGTTGGTACCGCAGTCGATGGCCGCGACGCGGGACCCCTTTTGCTGTTCCCTCGCCTCCGGGCGCTCAGACCCGGTGTCGACGTTCCTCGACGCTGCGTTCCCTCGTTCCTCGGTCACTTGGTCTCGTCTCTTTCGACACCGGCGCGCCCTTTGGCTCGCTTCACTTCTGCACCTCGTCGGTGGTCGTGGTGGCGCAGCCGCCGCTGACGCAGGGGCCCTTGCGCCACCAGTCGGGCAGCATCGCGATGGCCTCGTCGCCCAGCGGGTTGACCCCGGGGCCGGCGGCGAGCGAGTGACCGACCAGGACGTGCAGGCACTTCACCCGGTCGGGCATGCCGCCCGCGCTCGGGAAGCCCTCCAGCACCTCGATGGCGTCCCGGCGGGTGATGTAGTCGTCGTGCGCGGCCCGGTAGGCGGCGGCCAGCTCCGGGTCCTCGGCGAGCCGGGCCGTCATCTCCTTCATGACGCCGTCGGCCTCCAGCGTCCCGATGGCGGACGCGGCGCGCGGGCACGTCAGGTAGTACAGCGTCGGGAACGGCGTACCGTCCTCCAGCCGCGGCTGGGTCTCGACCACGTCCGGCTGTCCGCACGGGCAGCGGTGGGCGATGGCCCGCAGGCCGCGCGGCGGGCGGCCCAGCTGCTCCTTGAACGCGGCGATGTCGGCCTCGGTCGGCGTGGTGCGGGGGGTGGGAGCGGGGTGATCTGTCATGAGCCGTTCTCGATCGTGGAAGGCCGGCGGCGGGCGGTGCCCGGCTATCGCCGGGGGGACCCGGCGGCGTCGGCGTGGTCGACGCTGTCCCAGAAATTGTCGTACCAGGGGCGGTGCGCGGCGGCCTCGTCCGAGGGCCGGCGGCCGGCGGGGTCGCCGTCGGGGGCGGCGCTCGGGGTCGGGCTCACCACCGTATAACCGGTCTCACCGGGCAGCATGAAGTGCAGCCGCTTGCGGGCCTGGGTCTTCACGTACTCGTTGTCCTGCCAGCGGGCCTTCTCCTCGCGCAGCTGCTCGACGCGCTGCTTGGCCTGCTGGGCCTCCTTGCGCTGGTCGGCGATGTCCGAGCGCTGGGCGATGTACTGCCGCATCGGGTAGGCGAGGGCGACGATCAGCGCGCAGAGCACGAGCGCCAGCAGCGCGGCCCGCCCGGTGAGCTTGCTGCGGCGGGGGGCGGGGCGCCTGGTCGCCGCGCGGTAGACGCGGGCCTGCGCCTCCTGGCCGATCGCCTTCAGCCGCGCCGCGGTGGAGAACCGATCCGCCCCCACGCCGTCTCCCCTCGTCCGCACGTACCTACGTCCCCGGCCACGGTACGGGACCGGGCGCGGGGACGTAGGTCAGACGTGCGGGCGGTGCCGCCGATCAGCCCTCGGGCCGGCCGGGTCAGCCCTTGAAGCGGGGGAACGCGGAACGGCCGGCGTAGACCGCCGCGTCGTCCAGGATCTCCTCGATGCGCAGGAGCTGGTTGTACTTGGCGACGCGCTCGGAGCGGGCCGGGGCGCCGGTCTTGATCTGGCCGCAGTTGGTGGCGACGGCGAGGTCGGCGATGGTGACGTCCTCGGTCTCACCGGAACGGTGCGACATCATGCACTTGAAGCCGTTGCGCTGGGCCAGCTCGACCGCGTCGAGGGTCTCGGTGAGCGAGCCGATCTGGTTGACCTTGACGAGCAGCGCGTTGGCCGAGCCCTCGTCGATACCGCGCTGCAGGCGCTCCGGGTTGGTGACGAAGAGGTCGTCGCCGACGATCTGGACCTTGTCGCCGAGCTTGGCGGTGAGAGCCTTCCAGCCCTCCCAGTCCTCCTCGTTCAGCGGGTCCTCGATGGAGACCAGCGGGTACGCGGCGACCAGCTCGGCGTAGTAGTCGGAGAGCTCGCCGGCGGAGATCTTCTTGCCCTCGAAGTCGTACGAACCGTCCTCGTTGTGGAACTCGGAGGCGGCGACGTCGAGCGCGAGCGCGATGTCCTGGCCCGGCTGGTAGCCGGCCTTCTTGATGGCCTCGACGATGAGGTCGAGCGCCTCACGGTTGGAGTCGAGGTTCGGCGCGAAGCCGCCCTCGTCGCCCAGACCGGTGGACAGCCCGCGCTCCTTCAGCACGCCCTTGAGCGTGTGGTAGACCTCGGCGCCCCAGCGCAGGGCCTCGGAGAAGGACTCGGCACCGATCGGCGCGATCATGAACTCCTGGATGTCCACGTTCGAGTCGGCGTGCGACCCGCCGTTCAGGATGTTCATCATCGGGACCGGCAGCACGTGCGCGTTCGGGCCGCCGAGGTAGCGGAAGAGCGGCAGGTCGGACGCTTCGGAGGCGGCGTGCGCGACGGCGAGCGAGACGCCGAGGATGGCGTTGGCGCCGAGCGAGGACTTGTCCGGGGTGGCGTCCAGGTCGAACATCGCCTGGTCGATCAGCCGCTGCTCGGTGGCGTCGTAGCCGACGAGCTCCGGGCCGATCTGCTCGATGACGGCGAGAACGGCCTTCTCGACGCCCTTGCCCATGTAGCGGGTCTTGTCACCGTCGCGGAGCTCCAGGGCCTCGAAGGCTCCGGTCGAGGCACCGGACGGCACGGCCGCACGGCCGGTGCTGCCGTCGTCGAGGCCGACCTCGACCTCGACGGTGGGGTTGCCTCGTGAGTCGAGGATTTCCCGGGCTACGACGACGTCGATGGACGGCACGAGTGTCTCCTTCAGGCTGTGTACAGCTGATGCGTGTCTCTCTGCTCTTGCGACACGAGCCTAACCGCCCGGGGAGGGTAGACCCGTCGATCGGCCGACCCCTGAGACGAAAAAGGGCCCAAAGGCTGACAACAGGTGACCAACGGCGCCTTACGCCGCGTGCCGGACGCCAAAACCCCGGCCCGGCACGCTCGGGGGGAGTGCGTGCCTGGCCGGGGAGTCCTGGGGTTCGACGGGATCCGGCGTGATTCAGAAGGATCCAGCAGGATCCCGTCGGGGTTCAGCGGAGGAGAGCCGGCGGGGCGGCGGCCCGGGCGACCAGGCCGGCCGCGCCCGCGGCTATCGGTCTCAGCTGAGGTGCAGCTGCTGGCCCGGGTAGATCAGGTCGGCGTCGCTGACGATGCTCTTGTTGAGCTCGAACAGCTTCTCCCAGCCGCCGGCGACGTGGTGCGCCTGGGCGATCCCGGAAAGGCTGTCACCGGTGACGACCTTGTACTCGCCGTTGCCCTGCTGGACCGGCGCGGCCTTCTTGGTCTCGGCCGGCTTGGCGGCGGGCTTGGTCTTCTTGACCGGGGCGCGGTTCTCGGACTTGCCGCGGCTGGCGGTGTCCGAGGTGTCGCGCGAGGTGGTGCTCTTCGACGGGGTGCTCTTCGTCGCGGAACCGGTGTTCACGTCGGCGGCCGGGCCACCGGCGGTCAGGTTGCCGGCGCCGGCGCAGGCCCAGGCACCCGGGCCCTGCAGGGCGAGCAGCTTCTCGGCTACCGCAATCTGCTGGTCCTTGGTGGCGAGGTCGGCGCGGGAGGCGTACGCGGTGCCGCCGGCGGCTTCCCAGCTGGACTGGGAGAACTGCAGGCCGCCGTAGTAGCCGTTACCGGTGTTGATCGACCAGTTGCCGCCGGACTCGCACTGGGCGACAGCGTCCCAGGTGGCGACCGAAGCGGCGGAGGCGCCGGTGGCACCCATCAGCGGAACGGCGATCGCGGCGGTGGTGACACCGGCAATCGCGGCAATTCGGGTGAACTTGGACGGGCGACGGTGCTTAGCCATGGTTGTTCATCCTCACCGACGCCTACGAGGTCAGCTGTCGGGTTCGGGCGTGAGTTGCCCGGCTGCGCGGCTTTCGCCGTGCTGCTTCACCCCAAGCCGGTCCGTCCCCCACGAGTTCGGGTCCGGGCCGGCGGAAGACCTTGGGTCCCCCGCTCCTGCCTACGGCGCTTTCGCGTCGACTGTTCCCGTCGGTCGGCGGCAGGACTCGGCGATCCTGACCGGCGGGGCCCGCTGTGGCGAGCAGTACGACGTTAAACACACGATCCCGGCGAGGACAAACATCCCGGGGTCGTACAGCAACTCCCCCATCCGGCTGAACGGACCCACAGAACCGCAGGTCGGAAGGGAGAAAGGCGGCGCGGTGCGAGCGGGCCGGCACGGCCGCCACGGAGACCCTTGTCACAAGGTCCGGGGTGCCGGGATCGTGTTGAGCGGTCTCAGAAGCTCAAGTCCAGGTGCTGCCCAGGGAGAATCAGGTCGGGATTGTCCCCAACAATCTGGTCATTTGCCCCATAAAGCGCCTTCCATCCGCCCTGCAGATGATGGTCGGCGGCGATGTCGCAGAGGTTGTCGCCCGGCACGACGACGTAGTCGCCGTCGGCCGCCACATCGCCCTGCCCGGTGTTCTGATCACCGTTCAGACCGTCGGCGGCACCCGCGGCCCGGTCGGCGTCGCGCGAGGCGCGGTCGGTGCTCTGCCCGTCGGTGGAGTCCGGCGATCCGGGCTTGGCGTGCTTGCCCTGGCTCTTGCCCGCGGCGCCCGGCGTGGTGTCCGCCAGTTCCGGGGAGGTGCTCGGGGCGGTCGGCGTGGTGGCCGGCGTGGTGGCGTCCGAAGGGTCGGTCGTCGGGTCGGCCGCCGGGTCGGTCGTCGGAGTGCCGGTGGGCGTCGACGGAGACGTCGGCGTCGTGGAGACCGGAGGCGTCGTCGGCGTCGCGGGTGTCGTGGGCGTCGTCGGCGTCGTCGGCGTCGTCGGCGTCGTGGTGGGCGCCGTCGGCTTCGTGGTGACCAACGGCGGCAGGATCGAGCCCGGGTCGATCTTCGGCGGCGCTTCGCCGGTCACGAGCCCCGCGGGTCCCGAGCAACCGGGCCAGGCGTCGGGCCCGAGTTCCTTCAGCAGCGTTTCGGCCACGGCTATCTGCTGCGAGCGGCTCGCCAGGTCGGGGCGCTCGGCGTAGACCGTGCCGCCGTACTGCTCCCAGGTGTCCTCGGTGATCGACAGACCCCCGTAGAAGCCGTTGCCGTGGTTGGCGCTCCACATGCCGCCGCTCTCACACACCGCCACCTTGTCCCAGACCGTGGCGTCGGCCGCCTGCGCGGCGCCTGCACCGAGCAGCGGGAGTGCGATCCCCGCTCCGGTCGCCGCGACCACCACGATGGCGGTCGGGGCCTGGCGCGGTCGGCGGTGTCTGCCGTTCCCGGACTTCAGCATGCGGTCACCCTTCTCCAAAAACATTGACTACGGCCCTGCGTCATATTCGAGAAGCCTGCGATGACCGCAGAACGTAGCGGTGTTGACCATCGCATCACAAGTCGGTGTAGCGGGCATCACGCTGAGGTCACGGTCGATTTCAGCCCGTACCTCGTGTACAGGACATTTTTGACGTTCCATCAGGGTTTAGCGGTGTGAAAGGCTGGACTCAGGGCGTCGATTCGGGGATTCCGCTTTCGCCGGATCCGCCGGCGCCGGCTTCCGGGGTGAAGCCCACCGGCAGCGTCCGCAGCCCGCGCATGATGAGCCCGCCGCGCCACCGCAGATCGTCCGGCTCGGCCGCCAGCCGCAGGTCCGGGAGCCGGGTCAGCAGCGTCGCGAGCGCGGACTGCGCCTCCAGGCGGGCCAGCGGGGCGCCCAGGCAGTAGTGGATGCCGTGCCCGTAGCCGACGTGCTGGTTGTCGCGGCGCGCCAGGTCCAGCGTGTCGGGCCCGTCGAACCGGTCGGGGTCGCGGTCGGCCGCCGCCAGCACCACCAGCACCGGTTGGCCCTCCCCGATCCGCTGCCCGCCGATCGTCAGCGACTCGGTCGCGAACCGCCAGGTCGCCAGCTCGACCGGCCCGTCGTACCGCAGCAGTTCCTCCACCGCGGTCTCCAGGAGGTCCGTCTCACCGCGGGCGATCGACGCCTGGAGCTGGGCGCGCTGTTCGGGATGGCGGAGCAGCGTGTAGACCCCGTTGCCGATCAGGTTGACGGTGGTTTCGAAACCGGCGAAAAGAAGGATGAAAGCCATCGCGGCGGCCTCGTTCTCCGACAGGTGCTCACCGTGGTCGCTGGCCTTGATGAGCCCGGAGATCAGATCGTCGCCGGGGTCCGCGCGCTTGCGGTGGATCAGCTCCAGCAGATACGCCCGCATCTTCTTCACCGACCGGGCGACGCCGCCGCGCGGGCCGCCGCCGTGGCGGATCATCATGCCCGCCCAGTCCCGGAAGTCGTCCTGGTCCTCGGGCGGAACGCCCAGCAGGTCGCAGATCGTGTAGATGGGGAGCGGGAACGCGAACTCGTGGATGAGGTCCGCCTCCGACTTCACCGCGCCCGCCTCGTCCGTCTGCAGGCCGTCGATGAGCCGGTCGGTCAGCTCCTGCACCCGCGGTGCGAACTCCGCGATCCGGCGCGGGGTGAACGCCTTGGAGACGAGCCGCCGCAGCCGGGTGTGGTCCGGCGGATCGATGTTCAGCAGGTGCGTCATCAGATCCGCGCCGCGCTCGCCGGGGATGCCCACCTTGTTCTTGGCGTTGGCGCCCTCGCTGTGATGGCCGCGGTTCTTGCTGAGCCGCGCGTCCGCCAGCGCCTGCCGCGCGTCCGCGTACCGCGTCACCAGCCAGGCGTCGACGCCACTGGGGAGGGTGGTCCTGTGCACCGGCGAGTGCTCGCGCAGCCAGGCGTACGCCGGGTACGGATCGGCGGCGAACTCCCAGGTGAAGAGGGTGGGGGCGGGCGGGGCGGCGGGGGTGGCGGCAGTCTCGTCAGGCACCCCCTGACGCTAGCGCGTCCCGGCAGAGCCGGTCGGCGAGCCGGGTCGTCTGCGGCAGCCGGTACTCCGGCGCCAGCGCGAGGACGTGCCGGCACGCGGTGTCCAGGTCGATGCGGTGCCCTGTCGACACATAGACCGGTTTGACGCCGCGTTGGGTGCGCAGCACCCGGCCCACGGTCTCCCCGCCGTCGTCGAGCGGTGCGGACGCCCCGCGTTCCGGGCCCAGCGCGGCCGGGTCGTAGCTCCCGGTGAACGGTGTCTTCGCGACCCCGGCCGTCGGAATGCCGGTGATCACCCCGAGATGGCAGGCGAGGCCGAACCGCCGGGGGTGTGCGAGCCCGTGGCCGTCGCAGACCAGCAGATCCGGGACGGTGCTCAGCTTGCGCAACGCCTCGACCAGGGTGGGCAGCTCGCGGAACGCGAACAGCCCCGGGATGTAGGGGAACGAGGTCTCGGCGACGGCGGTCGCCTGCTCCACCGGGGCGAGCGTCCGCGCGTCCAGTACGACGACGGCCGCGGCCAACCGGTCGCCCGTGCCGTTGCCGTCGCCCGCGTACGCGACGTCCAGCCCGGCGACGAAGCGCGGCTCGCGCGGCCCCGGCCCGCGGTGGTCCGCCCGCGCCCGCAGCCGGTCCTGGATCTCCAGCGCCTGCGCCTCACCGGCGGGCCATTCGTGCGGCACATCAATCTGCATGGCAGAACGCTACGTTGCGGCCCGGACGACGGTCGCCCCGGTTTCCGCGCGCCCGGTCATCCCCTGCCGCTCCGGCCGGCTATTCGGCCGCGCGCAGGGTGTCGCGGTAGCGGCGGGCGGCGTCCCGCAGCGCGGATTCCGGGTCGAGCCCGGCGGCGGTAGCCGCGGAGGCCAGCGCCAGCAGCAGATCGCCGAGCGCCGTCCGGTCCGACGGCACCTCGACGCCGGCGGCGTCCGGCACCGGCAGCCCGGCCCGCCGGGCCCGGCCGCTGAGCTGCGCGGCCAGCGCGAGCGCCGGCTGCCCGACGGGCACCCCGTCCGTCACCGAGTCGCGCTGCTTCTCCACGGCCTTGAGCCGGACCCAGTTCGCCTGGACGGCCTCGGGGGTCTCGGCGACCTCGTCCCCGAAGATGTGCGGGTGCCGGTGGATCAACTTGTCGACGATCGTGCCGGCGACATCGTCGACCGAGAACGGCTCCTCCGCGTCCTCCTCGGCGATCCGGGAGTGGAAGACGACCTGCAGCAGAACGTCCCCGAGCTCCTCGCGCAGCGACTCCCGGTCGCCCTCCTCGATCGCCTCGACCAGCTCGTACATCTCCTCGATGCCGTACTTGGCGAGGTCCGTGTGGGTCTGCTCGCGGGTCCACGGGCACTCCGCGCGGATCCGGTCCATGACCTGCACGAGATCGAGCAGCCGCGCGCCCGGCAGGTCGTAGGAGCCGGGCAGCAGCTCCAGATCCGGCATCGCCACCCGCCCCGACCCGCCGAGGCGGGCCAGTTCGTCGGTGACCGCGGGGTCGTTGTCGGCGGCCGGCAGATAGACGACGGTCCGCTCACCAGCGGTCGCGTCCACCAGCTCCCGCCCGGTCGGCGCCGCGTGCACGACGCGCACGCCCGCCTCCCGCAGATACGGAAGCTGGGGATGCCCGGGGTCCGCGCAGATGACCTGGTCGGCACCGCGCAGCAGTTCCCACGCGGGCCACGACAGCAGACCGGGCGCCACCCGGTGACTGGTGGTGAGCAGTACGAGGCGGCCTGGCGCGGGGGTCATCGAGTCGTCCACCGCACGAACCTACCGCGCGCCCCGCACCCCGGTCCGGGCGGCCGGGACCCGCCGGCCGCCCCGAGGGCGCTATGCGCCCTGGACGGGAGCCTCCGCCACCGGGACGAGCCAGGGCTCCTTGGTGTCGCCCAGCTGGCCCGTCCGCGCGTCCCAGGTGCCGTAGCGGGGGTTCACGTCGATCTTCATGGTCTTGGCGGTCTTGGCGATGAGCTGGGACAGGGCCGTGTTCCCGCCGTCGCTGCCGGGCTCGAGCCGGAGGCCGACAATGATCTTCGCCGCCTCGACCTGGAGCCGGCTGAAGGCGTCGGCGCCGGACGGAGCGACGCCGAAGGTCTGCAGAAACCCGTCCGCTCCTCCGTACCGGCTCTCCAGTGCCTTCCGCATCTGCTCGGTCTCGGAGCGGGTGACCGTGATCCCCGCGTCCTTGGCGATCCGGTCCAGCACACGGGTCGCCACCAACCTGCTCAGCGTCATCTGGGACAGCTTGCTGGTTCCCTCGAGGAGAGCGGCTGACTGCGGCGATTTCTCCTGCGCGGTGCGGACGGCGTTGACCTGCGACTGGAGGTCCGAGACGGAGATCGTCTCGTTCTCCACCACTGCGGCGGCCCCCGCGTGCGGGGTGCCGCACGCGCTGATCACAGGGGTCATCGCCACGAGTGCGGCGGCGGCGAGCGAGACGGCGGTGCGTCGGCGGACCATGGTGCCTCCCGGCATGGGATCGAGCGGCGGTGCTTCGACCTTGCGAAGATCGAGGATATGGAGCGGACGGCTTCGATATCCAGCACTCCGCCGAACTGGGCCGTGTCTGCCCGATCCCGAAGGGGTCAGCTGGTGGGCAGCTTCTCGTTCGGGCAGGTGTTCAGCTGCTTGCGCATCGCGTCCTTCTCGGCCGCCGTGACCCACACCCCGTACTTCTTCTTCACCGCCACCTGCCGCGCCACGTACGCGCACCGGTACCCCTTGTTCGGCGGCAGCCATGTCGCGGTGTCCCCGTCGCCCTTGGACCGGTTGGCGGACGCGTCGGCGGCGATCAGGTTCATCGGGTCGTTGGCGAACTGCACCCGCTTGTCGGTCGTCCACTGCCCGGCGCCCTTCTGCCAGGCGTCGGAGAGCGCGACCGCGTGGTCGATGTCGATCGTGCTCTTGCCCCGGGTGTAGGTGAGCTGCTGCCCGGTGTACGGGTCGTCCAACTTCCCCGAGGTGACGACGCAGTCGCCGCCCTTCTCCGCGCGGAACGTTTCTGCGGTGAGGTCGCGCTTCAGTATGTCGTCGCGCGTCCCGCAGCCGTTGTGGTCGGTGTCGACCCAGGACTTGCCGAACTTCTCCCGGGTGTAACCGGTCTTCGGTGCCCGCCCCTTGACGGTCAGGGAGTCGACGGCGGCCAGCGCGCTGCCGCCGGGAGCCGACTTGCCCGGTCCGCTGCCGCTGCCGTTGCCGTTCCCGGCACCGCCCGCGGTGTCGGCCTTGCAGCCCGCCGCGCCGAGCAGTCCGGCGACCGCCAGCCCGCAAAGGAGTATGTGTGGTGCCCGTGCCCCGCGTTTGACCATGCTCGCACCTTATGGCGTTGACAGCCCGGCGTCCGGAGCGGCCCGGCCGGACCACCCATCTGCTCGCCTCATGCCCGCACTTGGCCCAGCCATGCCAGGGTGCGGCGCAACTCGACGCAGAACGGGTGGTGCGGTCCGTGCACGCGGTCGGCGTCGTAGAGGAGCCGGGCGAGCACCTCGCGGGCGGTGGCGCGGTCGCCGACGGAGAGCAGCAGGTTGCCGATCCGGCGGCGGATCTCCAGCGGGACGACCGGGTCGGTGGCCGCGTACTGCTCGAAGTACGGCAGGAGCGTGCGGTATTCGCCGAGTGCGGCGCCGGCCTCGCCGAGCTGTTCGAGGCACTGCGCCGCCTCGTAGCGGAACTGCAGGACCTGGCGGTCGGCCGGACCGCTCTGGGTGGCGAACTCGTCCGCCAGCCGGCGCAGTTCGGGGAACGCCCGGCGGAACTGGCCGTCCTCCATGAGCGTGGCGGCGTACTGCTTGCGCAGCATCCGCACGATCGGCGAGTGCTCGCCGTGCTTCGCGGCGGCGGCGGGCAGCACGCCGCCGAGGATGTCGACGGCCTGGGTGATGCGGCCCGCGTCGAGCAGCCGTCTGACCTCGTCGACCGCGGCGGCGATGTCCGGGCCCGCCGGCGGCGTCGGCGGGAGGGTGGTGGAGGGCGGCGTCGACGGCATGGCCGGCACCTGGACCCCTTCCTGGCCGGTGCCGGGCCGGTCGGGCCAGGGGGCGTGCGGGCGCAGGAACGGGCGGGTGGGATCCATCGGCCCCGGCGGGCGCTGCGCGTGCGCGGTCCCGGCGGACGGGAGCAGCGACGCGAGCTCGCCGTAGACGCGCTGGGCGTCGGCGGGCCGGTGCTGCGGGTCCTTGGCGAGCAGCCGCAGGACGAGGGACTCCAGCGCCGCGGGCACCTCCGCCCGCAGCTGGCGCAGCGCGACCGGCGCCTCGTAGAGATGGCGGTGCAGGACGCCGAGCGCGGTGGAGCCGTGGAACGGGACGTTGCCGCTGAGCAGTTCGTGCAGCACCACCCCGAGCGCGTACAGGTCGGTGCGCGGTCCGACGGCGCCGCCCATCGCCTGCTCCGGCGCCATGTACGCGGGGCTGCCGATCGGTGTGCCGGTGTGGGTGAGGCGGGTGGTGTCGGTGTCCATGACGGACGCGACGCCGAGGTCGAGCACGACGACGGTGCCGTCCGGGCGCACCATCACATTGCTCGGCTTCAGGTCGCGGTGCACGATCGGCACCGCGTGCACGGCGGAGAGCGCCGCGCACAACTGGGCGGCGACCGCCACCGCCCCGGGCCACGGGTAGGGGTCGTGCTCGGCGAGGTGGTCCGCCAGGTCCTGGCCCTCGACGTGCTGCATGACGAGGTACAGCTCGTCGCCGTCGGTGCCCGCGTCATGGACGGTGACCAGGCCGGGGTGGTCGACCTGGGCGGTGACCCGGCACTCGCGGTCGAAGCGCTGGCGCAGCTCGGCGACGTTCTCGCCGCCCGCGACCTTGTCGGGGCGCAGCAGCTTCACCGCGACCCGGCGGTCCAGGCGGCGGTCGTACGCCGTCCAGACCTGGCCCATGCCGCCCTGGCCGAGGACGGTGGCCAGCTCGTACCGCCCCGCGACGAGCCGGCCGTTCACCGGCCTTCTTCCTTGCGGAGGTAGTCACTCAGCTCGTCCAGCTCGGCGCGGACCCGGTCGATGCGCGGCGCGGCCGGGCCGGCCGGGCCCGGGGTCGGCGTCGCGGCCGGGTCCGGGGCCACCGGAGCGGTGGGCGCCGGGGTGGAGGTGGGGGTGTCGCGGTACGGGTTGTAGTCGGCGCGCGGGGTGGGCAGCTGCGTCTGCTGCACCTGCGGCTGCACCTGCTGGCGCTGCGCCTGCGCGGCGCCGTAGGGGAACTGCTGCTGGCCGTACGCGCGGGACGCCGTCTGCGCGTCCACCGCCCGGAAGTGCCGGATGTCGGAGACCAGGTAGTACACCACCACCGCGATGGCCTGGATCACCAGGATGGAGACCACCGCGTTGTCCCGCGGGCTGTTGCTGTTGCCGCTGTCGCCGCTGTCGCCCCCGTTGCCGAGGAGCGCCAGCAGCACGACGGTCAGGACGAAGCTGGCGCCGCAGAGCACCCAGTCCACGGCGTTGCGCCGGCGCAGCAGGGCGACGCGCAGCAGCGGCGCCCAGGCGAGCATTCCGCACGACAGCACCGCGAGCAGCACGAACAGGACTCGCAGCCCGGTCCGAGTGCCGTCAGTCGGCTGGGGCGGCACGATGCCTGGGCCGTTCATGGCTGCTCCTGAACAAAAGTCTCGGCTGGAAGAGCGAGCGTATCGGCAGGGGCGGACGCACGGTCCGGCGATGCCACAACAATTCGGACCGGACCACACCCCGTCCGAACACCGCGCATCCCCGCCACCGCAGGCCGACCGCCGGCCGACCGTCTGGCCACTGTCACCAAGAGCGACGCATACTGCGATACGAGTGGTTGCGGTGACCGGAGAACGGCCGGCCGAACCACACCCCCGCGCCACTCACGTATCTTTTCGTGGCGGGCGTGCACCGGCCGAGGGTGCCGCGCGTCTTCCCGTGCGAAAGGAACGCAGCATGGACATGGCTACCGCGGCCATCCCCGCCCAGCACGGGAGCAGCGCCGCCGCCGGCACCCGCGTGCAGCGCCTCTTCCGCCCCGAACTCGACCCGTACTGGCTGGCCGGCGCGCTCTTCGTCGCGTACGCCACCCTGTCGGTGTGCCGGTTCCGGCGGATGGCGACGATGTCCTGGGACCTCGGGATCTTCGAGCAGGCGATCAAGTCCTACGCGCACTTCCAGGCGCCGGTCGCCGATCTGAAGGGCCCCGGGACCAACATCCTCGGCGATCACTTCAGCCCCATCACCGCCCTCGTCGCCCCCTTCTACCGGGTCTTCCCCTCCCCGGTCACCCTCCTCGTGGTGCAGGCCGCCCTCTTCGCGCTCTCCGTCGTCCCGGTCACCCGGGTCGGTGCGCACTTCCTCGGCCGCGGCCGCGGGCTGGCCGTCGGTGTCGCCTACGGCCTGTCGTGGGGGGTGCAGCGGGCCGTCGAGTTCGACTTCCACGAGATCGCCTTCGCCATGCCGATGCTCGCCTTCTCCCTGGAGGCCGTGCTGCGCAAGCGGTGGAAGACCGCCATGTGGTGGGCGCTGCCGCTGATCCTCGTCAAGGAGGACATGGGGGCGACCGTCGCCGCCATCGGTGTCGTCGTGCTGTTGCGGACCCGGCGCGAGGATCCGCGGACCGCGTCGTACGCGATCTGGCTCATCGGCTTCGGTCTCGCCTTCGCCGCCATCGCCTTCGGCGTCCTCATCCCCGCCTTCAACAACAGCGGCGGCTACGACTACTGGAACAAGCTCGGCGGCAGCGGCGCGCCCGTCGCCGGCACCATTCCGCCGGACACCGCGCTGCGCACCCTGTTGTGGATCCTGCTGCCGACCAGCGGGCTGCTCGCGCTGCGCTCCCCGCTGCTGATCGCCGCCCTGCCCACCATCGGCTGGCGCTTCATCTCCCACGACGACCACTACTGGGGCCTGGACTGGCACTACAGCGCCGTGCTGATGCCCGTCGTCTTCCTCGCCCTCGTCGACGCCGTCAACGAGTCGCGCAACAGCCCGCGGGGCTGGCTGCGCTCCTACGCCTCGCAGTTGCCGGCCGCCGCGGCGGCCGCGGCCCTGGCGCTGAGCACCACCCTCCCGCTGGCGGATCTCACGCACACCGCCACGTACCATCCCGGCGCGCACGTCAAGGCCGTCGAGAAGCTGCTGCGGCAGATCCCGGACGGTGCGAGCGTCGAGGCCAACGTCGGACCGATCAGCAGGCTCGTCAACCGCTGCACCGTCTACTGGATCGGCGGGGCCAAGAACGTGGTGCCCGACTACATCGCGATCGACAACGGGGACGGCTGGGTCCCCGACCCGGTCGAGTACGCCCACCAGCTCCATCCGTCGGCGGCCTACACCGAGATCGCCAACAGCGAGGGCTACGTCATCCTGCGTCGCGGGTAGCCGGGGTGAGGGCCGGCTCCTGGACGGGGGCCGGCTGCTCGCGGGTCAGCAGGATCCGCCGGGAGAGCAGGAACGTCACGGGGATCGCGGCGGCCGCCGCGATCAGCGGGGCGGGCTTCTCCCCCACCCCGCACCACTCCACCAGGACGTACATGCCGACCGAGGTGACGGTGAAGTTCGTCAGGTTGGTCAGCGGGAAGAACAGGAACTTCCGCCACGTCGGGCGGGTCCGGTAGGTGAAGTACGTGTTGAGGAAGAACGAGCCGATCATGCTCAGCACGAACGCCACGACATACGCCGGGTAGTAGGGCATCCAGCGGTGCAGGAGCAGATAGCAGCCGTAGAAGGTGCCGGTGTTCACCACACCCACCAGGCCGAAGCGCACCACCTGGAGGAGACGTACGGGCATCAGCGCCGGCCCTCCGAAGCGGGCGCCGGCCGCTCCGTCAGCAGAGCCGCACCGGTGGCGGGTGCGCTGTCCGGGCCACCGAAGGTGGAGGGCGGCACGTTGGTCTCCTTCACGAGGAAGTGCGGCCGCCGCTTGGACTCGTAGTAGATACGGCCGATGTACTCGCCCATCAGCCCCAGCATCATCATCTGCAGCCCGCCGAGCCCGACGATGGCGACGATCAGTGTCACATAGCCGGGCGCGGTCACCCCGCCGACCACCGCGGCCACCGTGACCCAGGCGGCGTACAGCCCGGCCAGGCCCGCCAGCGCGAGGCCGAGGTGGATGCCCATCCGCAGCGGACGGTTGTTGAAGGAGATCAGGCCGTCGATCCCGTAGTTGAGCAACGCCCCGAACCGCCACTTGGTCTCGCCCGCGGCGCGGGCGGCGTTGCGGTAGTCGAAGGTGACGGTGTCGAAGCCGATCCAGGAGAACAGCCCCTTGGAGAAGCGGTTGTACTCCGGCATCGACAGCAGCGCGTCGACGGCGCGGCGGGAGAGCAGCCGGAAGTCGCCGACCCCGTCGGTCAGTTCGACGTCGACCCACTTGTTGACCATCCGGTAGTACAGCCGGCTCACCGTGCTGCGGACGAACTTGTCGCCCTCCCTGGTGCGGCGCGCTATCACCTGGTCGTGGCCGCGGCTGAACAGCTCCAGCATCCGCACGATCAGCTCCGGCGGGTGCTGCAGGTCGGCGTCCATCAGCACGACGGCGTCGCCGGTGGCCTCACGGAGCCCCGCGAGCATGCCGGCCTCCTTGCCGAAGTTCCGGCTGAACGAGACGTACCGGGTGCTGCCCACATGCTTCTCGGCCAGGCCCCGCAGGCGTTCCAGCGTTGCGTCCGAGCTGCCGTCGTCCACGTAGCAGAGCTCGTATTCGACGGGGAGGAGGTCGAGAGTCTCCCGGATCTTCGCGTCGAAAAGCTCTACACCGGATTCCTCGTTGTAACAGGGAACGACAACGGACAGGCGCATGGATTCACTTTCCGTGGGATACACGGAAATGCTGCCCGCGATACACGACCCCCGCGCGGCCGCCGCGCAAGGGCCACATGACGGCGATCTGAACGCCACATGACTCACGGCGCGGCGGCGCCGGTTGTGTGTCGGTGACCCCTCGGATACCCGTCGGTCAGGTCTCAGTTGTCGAGAATCGTGGTCAGGAACTCCGACGTCCAGAGCAGGAGTTCCCGTCCGATGACCGGCGTTCCGCCGATCTTGGCGGTGGTCGGGCGCGGTACGAGGACCTGACGGGCCGCGTTCTTCATGACCGTGCGCGGGTAGAGCCGGTTGAGCCGCAGTTCCTGCGACTCGCGCAGCTCGACCGGGCCGAACCGGACGTTGCTGCCCGCCAGGGTGATGTCGCTGACCCCGACCTTGCGGGCGAGCAGCCGCAGCCCGGCCACCAGCAGCAGGTTCTCCACCGGCTCCGGCAGCTTGCCGTACCGGTCGGTCAGCTCCTCGCGGACCGCGGTGATGTCCTCGTGGCTGTTGGCGGCGGCGATGGCGCGGTATGCCTGCAGGCGCAGCCGCTCCCCCGGCGCGTAGTCGTGCGGGACATGCGCGTCCACCGGCAGTTCGATCTTGACGTCGAGCAGCGTCTCGTCGGGCTCGCCGCCGTCCTCCAGGGCCGAGCGGTAGTCCGCGACCGCCTCGCCGACCATCCGGATGTAGAGGTCGAAGCCGACGCCCGCGATGTGCCCGGACTGCTCGCCGCCGAGCAGGTTGCCCGCGCCGCGGATCTCCAGGTCCTTCATCGCGACGTACATGCCCGCGCCCATCTCGGTGTGCTGCGCGATGGTCGCCAGCCGCTCGTGCGCGGTCTCGGTGAGCGGCTTCTCCGGCGGGTAGAGGAAGTAGGCGTAGCCGCGCTCGCGCGACCGGCCGACGCGGCCGCGCAGCTGGTGCAGCTGCGAGAGACCGAAGTTGTCGCCGCGTTCCACGATGAGGGTGTTCGCGTTGGAGATGTCGATGCCGGACTCCACGATCGTCGTGGAGACCAGCACGTCGAAGCGCTTCTCCCAGAAGTCGACGACGACCTGCTCCAGCGCACTCTCGCCCATCTGCCCGTGCGCGGTGGCGATCCGCGCCTCCGGCACGATCTCGCGCAGCCGCGCCGCCGCCCGGTCGATCGACTCGACCCGGTTGTGGATGTAGAAGACCTGGCCCTCGCGCAGCAGTTCACGCCGGACCGCGGCGCCGATCTGCTTCTCCTCGTACGGTCCGACGAAGGTCAGCACCGGGTGCCGCTCCTCCGGCGGGGTGGTGATCGTCGACATCTCGCGGATGCCGGTGACCGCCATCTCCAGGGTGCGGGGAATGGGGGTGGCGGACATCGTCAGCACGTCCACGTTGGCCCGCAGCTTCTTCAGCTGCTCCTTGTGCTCGACGCCGAACCGCTGCTCCTCGTCGACGATGACCAGGCCCAGGTCCTTGAACTTGGTCTCGGACGAGAAGAGCCGGTGGGTGCCGATGACGACGTCGACCGTGCCGTCCCGCAGCCCCTCCAGGACGGCCTTGGCCTCGCTGTCGGACTGGAAGCGCGACAGTGCCTTCACCGTCACGGGGAACTGGGCGTACCGCTCGGAGAAGGTCGTGAAGTGCTGCTGCACCAGCAGCGTGGTGGGGACCAGCACCGCGACCTGCTTGCTGTCCTGGACCGCCTTGAAGGCGGCGCGGACCGCGATCTCGGTCTTGCCGTAGCCGACGTCGCCGCAGATCAGCCGGTCCATCGGGACCGACTTCTCCATGTCCTCCTTGACCTCGGCGATGGTGGTCAGCTGGTCGGGCGTCTCCACGTACGGGAAGGCGTCCTCCAGCTCGCGCTGCCAGGGGGTGTCGGGCCCGAAGGTGTAGCCGGGGGCCGCCATCCGCGCCGAGTAGAGCTTGATGAGGTCGGCGGCGATCTCCTTGACCGCCTTCTTCGCGCGCGCCTTGGTCTTCGTCCAGTCGGCGCCGCCGAGCCGGTGCAGCGTCGGGGCCTCGCCGCCGACGTACTTGGTGATCTGCTCCAGCTGGTCGGTCGGCACGAAGAGCCGGTCGCCGGGCTGCCCCTTCTTCGCGGGCGCGTATTCGACCAGCAGGTACTCGCGGGTGGCGCCCTGGACGGTGCGCTGCACCATCTCGACGTAGCGGCCCACGCCGTGCTGCTCGTGCACGATGTAGTCGCCGGGCTGCAGGGTCAGCGGGTCGATGGTCTTGCGGCGCCGCGACGGCATCCGCCCCATGTCCTTGGTGGAGGACTTCTGCCCGGTGAGGTCGGACTCGGTGAGCACCGCCAGCTTGAGCGCCGCGTCGATGAAGCCGTGCTCGATCGAACCGGTCGAGACATGGACGACGGACGGCTCCAGATCGGCCAGGTCCATGTCCAGGCGGGCGGCGATGCCCTCGCCGCCCAGCACCTCGACGATGCGGGCGGCCGGGCCGTGGCCCTCGGTGACGTAGACCGTGCGCCAGCCGTCGGCCAGCCAGCCCTTGGTGTCGGCGAGCGCGCGGGCGGTGTCCCCCCGGTACAGCTCGGGCGCGCGCATGCCCAGCTGCAGGGTGTCCTCGTCGGTGTCCGTGCCCTCCGCGGCGCTGTGCTTACCCTCGCCAGCGGCGAACTGGCTGATCGACCACCAGGGCGTGCCCAGCTGCCGGGCGTGGTCGCGTACGTCGGCGATCGACCACAGCGAGGCCGCGCCCAGGTCGACCGGCGCCACCCCGCCACCGGCGGAGGCCGCCCAGGACGCCTCCAGGAACTCCTGCGACGTGGCGACCAGGTCGGAGGCGCGGGTCCTGACCCGCTCCGGGTCGCAGACGACCGTCATGCTGCCGGCCGGCAGCACGTCCAGCAGCAGCTCCATGTCGTCCACCAGGACCGGAGCCAGCGATTCCATGCCCTCGACGGCGATGCCCTCGGCGATCTTGTCGAGCAGTTCGTTCAGCTCGGGGTGCTGGATCGCCAGCTCGGCCGCGCGCGCCCGCACCTCGTCGGTGAGCAGCAGCTCCCGGCACGGCGGCGCCCACAGGCCGTGTTCGGCGATCTCCAGCGACCGCTGGTCGGCGACCTTGAAGTACCGGATCTCCTCGACGTCGTCGCCCCAGAACTCCACCCGCAGCGGGTGCTCCTCGGTCGGCGGGAAGACATCGAGGATCCCGCCGCGCACCGCGAACTCGCCGCGCTTCTCCACCAGCTCCACCCGGGCGTACGCGGCGGCCGCCAGGCCGTCCACGACCTCGCCGAGATCCGCGCTCTGCCCGCTGCGCAGCGACACCGGCTCCAGCTCGCCCAGCCCCTTGACCTGCGGCTGCAGCACGGAACGGATCGGCGCGACGACGATCTTCACCGGACCGGCCGTCGGGTCGTCGGCCCGCGGGTGCGCCAGCCTGCGCAGCACGGCGAGCCGCCGGCCGACGGTGTCGGAGCGCGGCGACAGCCGCTCGTGCGGCAGCGTCTCCCACGCCGGGTACTCCACGACGGAGTCCGGCGGCAGCAGCGAGCGCAGCGCCGCCACCAGGTCCTCGCACTCCCGGCCGGTGGCCGTCACCGCCAGGACCGTACGGCCGGTGCGGGCGGCCAGGGTCGCCAGTACCAGCGGCCGGGCGGCGGCCGGGCCCACCAGGTCGACGTACGGGCGATTGCCGTCGGTACCGGCCTTGACCGCTTCGGCGAGGGCCGGATCGTTCACGACGACGTCGAGCAGACCGTTCAGACTCATGAAGGGGTTTCCGTCCCAGGGCTGGACAACGCGAACGACCCGACACGTCAAACGGGCCGGGGTTCATCAAGCGTACGACTCCCCACTGACACTCGCCGCCCGCTCATCACGAACGACGACAAACGGCGGCCCCGGAACGCGGGGGGTTGCGTTCCGGGGCCGCCTGGTAGGCAGTGGGGAGACTGCCTAGTCGGTGGCGATGGCGTTGAGCACGTTCATCCGGCCCGCCCGGAAGGCGGGGACCAGCGCGGCCACGAGACCGACGAAGGCCGATCCGATGAAGACGAAGATGATCGTCCCCCACGGGATCTCCAGGACGCCGAGTCCCACCGAGGCCAGCAGCTGCTGGGCCGAGATGCCCCAGCCCATGCCCAGGCCGAGGCCGACGAGGGCGCCGAAGAGGGCGATGACCACGGACTCCAGCCGGACCATCCGGCGCAGCTGGCGCCGGGACATTCCGATGGCGCGCATCAGGCCGATCTCACGGGTCCGCTCGACGACCGACAGGGCCAGCGTGTTCACGACACCGAGGATGGCGACGATGATCGCGAGGCCGAGCAGCCCGTAGATCATGTAGAGCAGCTGGTTGACCTGGCTCTTGATGAGCTCCTTGAAGTCGGACTGATCCCGGACCTTGAGCTGCGGGTAGTCCTTGACCGCTTCCTTGAGGGACGCGGCCGCCTCCTTCGCCTGGCCGTCGGTGGCCTTGGCGAACATGATCTCGTTGAGCGGGAACTTGCCGGCCGGCAGGTACTGCTTCGCCGTGGCGATGTTCATGTACATCGCGCCGTGGTCGATGGTCGTGTCGTCGGACGTGATGACGTTGACCTTGAGCTTCGCGGTCTCACCGCCGATGAAGGCGACCGTCAGCTCGCTGCCGACCTTGATGCCGTGGTCCTTGGCGTAGCCCTCGCCGACCGACATCGCGTTGTCGTTGTAGGCGTCGCCGAGCTTGCCCTGGACGGTCTCGACCCGCAGGTCGTCCGCGTAGCTGGGGCTGGCCGCCGTCAGCTCCTTGGTGGAGGACTGGCCGTCGGGGGTGGTCACCTTGGCGTTGACACCGGCGTAGTCGGTGACGTGCGCCAGGTGGCCGGCCGAGTGGATGGCCTTGGCGAGCGCGGGACTGATCGGCTGCTGGTTGTCGGTCTGCAGGATGAAGTCCGCGCCGACCGACTTGTCGAGCTGGTCGGTGGCCGAGGCCACCATCGAGGAGCCGACCACGGACAGCCCGGCGACCAGGGCGAGCCCGATCATCAGGGCCGAGGCGGTGGCACCCGTACGGCGCGGGTTGCGCAGCGCGTTGCGCTCCGCGAGCCGGCCGACCGGGCCGAAGAACCGGAGTGTTCCGGCGCTGAGGGCGCGGACGATGACCCCGGCGAGCAGCGGGCCGACGATGACGAAGCCGATCAGGGTGAGCAGCACGCCGAGGCCCAGGAACGAGGAGCCTTCGGACGCCTTGGCGGCCTGTCCTGCCGCGACCAGGGCGGCGGCGCCGGCGAGGGTCAGCACGACGCCGATGGAGGCGCGGATCTTGCCGGCCTTGCCGTCGGCGGGGGTGCCCGCGTCCCGCATGGCGGCCATCGGGGAGATCTTGCCGGCCCGCCAGGCCGGCAGCAGGGCGGCCAGCATGGTGACGATGACGCCGATCGACAGCCCGATGATCGGGGTGGCCACCTTGATCGTCAGCTCGGAGGTGTTGAGGTGCATGCCGAGCTTGCCCATGAGCTTCATGAGCAGGACGGCGAGACCGATGCCACCGCCGATGCCGAGGACCGAGCCGACCACGCCGAGCAGCAGTGCCTCGAAGAGCACGGACTGGTTGACCTGCTTGCGGCTGGAGCCGATGGCCCGCATCAGGCCGATCTCGCGGGTGCGCTGGGCGACCAGCATCGAGAAGGTGTTGACGATGAGGAAGATGCCGACGAGCACGGAGACGAAGGCGAAGCCGAGCATCGCGTACTTCATCGGGTTCAGGAACGAACCGATGTCGTTCTTGGCCTCGGCCTTGGACTCGGCGGCGGTCTGGATCTTGTAGCCGGTACCGACGGCGGTGGTGACGTCCTTCTTCAGCTGCTCGTCGGTCACGCCGGTCTTGGCGGTGAGGCCGAAGCCGCTGTAGGAGTCGGTGTCGCCGAGCAGTTTGGACTGCGCGGTGGCGGTGTCGAGGTAGACGATCGCCGCACCGGGGTTGGTGGTCTTGAAGGTGGCGATGCCGACGATCCGGGTGGTGAAGTCACCGGGAGCGGCGATGACACGGAGCGTGTCGCCGATCTTCAGGTCCTTCTTGTCGGCGGTGTCGGCGTCGATCATCGCCTCGGTCGGGCCGCGCGGCAGGTGGCCGGAGGTGACCTCGACCGACTTCTTCTCGCCGTCGTCCCAGTTGGTGGCAAGGGTGGGAGCACCGGAGGTCGGGCCGATGTTCTCGTTCTTGCTGTTGGCGACGGTGATCTTCTCGCTGGTGACCTGGAGGTCGACCTTCTGCACCCCGGGGGTCTGCTGCAGCTTCGCCAGCAGCGCGGCCGGAACGGTCTCCGGCTTGCCGGTCTCCTGGGCGTCGTCGACCTTCTTGGCGCTGACCGAGACGTCCGACGCCGTGGAGGCGAAGAGCTTGTCGAAGGTCGCGGTCATGGTGTCGGTGAAGACGAGCGTGCCGCAGACGAACGCCACCGAAAGGAGCACGGCGACGGCGCTGAGCACCATCCGGCCCTTGTGCGCGACAAAGTTGCGCATCGATGTCTTGAAGACGGTCACGACACCCTCCCACGGGCGTCGAAGGACTTCATGCGCTCGAGAACGGAGTCGGCCGTCGGGTTCGCCATGTCGTCGACGATGCGGCCGTCGGCCAGGTAGATGACGCGGTCCGCGTAGGAGGCGGCGACCGGGTCGTGGGTCACGATGACGATCGTCTGGCCGAGCTCGTCGACCGAGCGGCGCAGGAAGCCCAGCACCTCGGCGCCGGCGCGCGAGTCCAGGTTTCCGGTCGGCTCGTCACCGAAGATGATCTCGGGGCGGGCGGCGAGGGCGCGGGCGACCGCGACACGCTGCTGCTGGCCACCGGAGAGCTGGTTCGGGCGGTGCTTGAGACGCCCGGCCAGACCGACGGTCTCGATGACGCGGTCCAGCCACTCGCGGTCGGGCTTACGGCCCGCGATGTCCATCGGCAGGGTGATGTTCTCCAGCGCGTTGAGCGTCGGGAGCAGGTTGAACGCCTGGAAGATGAAGCCGATCTGGTCCCGGCGGAGCTGGGTGAGCTTCTTGTCCTTCAGCTTGGTGATCTCGGTGTCACCGACCCAGATCTGTCCGCTGGTGACCGAGTCCAGACCCGCCAGGCAGTGCATCAGGGTCGACTTGCCGGAACCGGACGGGCCCATGATCGCGGTGAAGCCGCTGCGGGCGATGTCCACGTCCACCGCGTCCAGCGCGACCACGCGCGTGTCCTCGGTGGTGCCGTACGACTTGGTGACCTGACGTGCACGGGCGGCAACAGCCGAACGCTCTCCGCTGCCCCCGGACTTGGGAATCGTTACAGCCGTTGTCACTGCTATCTCCTGAAATCTCGTGTGATTCGTCGGGCTCCAGCGGAACCTGGTGGTCCCTGTCCCGCGTTATCAGAGTGCTGGTCGGCCTGGGGTCGCGGCGATGGGGCAGGTCTCCCTCTTGCCGGTGGGGTTAGCCCCACCACGTCCCACTGATGACCCTAAGGAGCACCAGGCCCCCCGAACGTCCTCCGCCAGTACGAACATCGAGTAGGCGGAAGTGAGTACTTTCCCCTAAGGGTCGCCGACATCCAACCGTCCGCGGCCTCGGGGTCGATGATCTGCCCTCACCCCACGTGAGGTGCAAGAACCTTCTTCCACCTGCGGCGATGCCTCCGGAACGGGCTGTCGCGACCCTGGTCCCGCATGGAATGGTGCGGTGTACACACACTGCGGTGCACGCCAGGGGAGGGAGCCGCCGTGAGCGGTCCTGTGGAACGTACGGTCCGGTCATCGGCCGCGGCGGAGCCCGCGCGCCCACCCCGGCGCGGCCGGATCGTGGCCGCGCTGATGCTCGCCATGGCGCTCGCCGCGATGGACTCGACGATCATCTCGACGGCCGTCCCGCAGATCGTCGGGGACCTCGGCGGCCTGTCGGTGTTCTCCTGGCTCTTCTCCGGCTATCTGCTGGCCGTGACGGTGACGTTGCCGGTGTACGGCAAGCTCGCCGACACCTTCGGCCGCAAGCCGGTGCTGCTGGCGGGCATCGCGCTCTTCCTGCTCGGCTCACTGCTGTGCGCGGGCGCCTGGAACATGGCGAGCCTGATCGCCTTCCGGATCGTCCAGGGGCTGGGCGGCGGCGCGATCCAGGGCACCGTGCAGACCGTGGCCGCCGATCTGTACGGGCTGAAGGAACGCGGCCGCATACAGGCGGCGCTCTCCACCGTGTGGGCGGTCTCCGCCATCGCGGGACCGCTGGCCGGCGGCTTCCTCGCCGGGTACGGCGACTGGCGCTGGATCTTCCTGATCAACCTGCCGGTCGGCGCGGCCGCCCTCGTCCTCATCCTCCGCCACCTGCACGAGAACATCACCCGCACCCGGCACCGCATCGACTGGCCGGGCGCGGTCGCGCTGTTCCTCGCCGGCGGGCTGCTGCTCCTCGCCCTCGTCCAGGGCGGCATCGCGTGGGACTGGCTGTCCTGGCAGTCCCTCACGCTGTTCGCCGCCAGCGCCGTCTGCACCGCCGGCACGGTGGTGATCGAACGGCGCGCCGCCGAGCCGATCATCCCGGGCTGGGTCTGGCGGCGGCGGGTCATCGTCTCGGTGAACCTGGCGCTCGGCGCGCTCGGGGTGCTCATGATCGCGCCGACGGTCTTCCTGCCGACGTACGCCCAGACGGTCCTGGGGCTGGGGCCGGTCGCCGCCGGGTTCGTGCTGTCCGTGATGACGCTGAGCTGGCCGCTGTCGGCCGCCCTGAGCAGCCGCGTCTATCTGCGGATCGGCTTCCGCAACAGCGCCGTCATCGGCATGAGCTGCGCCACCGCGATCCTCGCCGCGTTCCCGCTGCTGCCGTACGGCGGGCCGGCCTGGCAGCCCGCGCTCATGATGCTGCTGCTCGGCGGCGCGCTCGGGCTCTTCCAACTGCCGCTGATCGTCGGTGTGCAGTCCACGGTGGGGTGGGCGGAGCGGGCCACGACGACCTCGTCGGTGCTCTTCTGCCGCCAGGTCGGCCAGAGCGTGGGCGCGGCGGTCTTCGGCGCCGTCGCCAACCACACGCTGGTCGCCAGGCTGGGCGCGGCGCCGGCTTCGCTGACGCCGCCGGGCGGGGCGGCCGAGCCGGTGCGCCGGGCGGTGGCGGCCGCGGTCGACCACGTCTACGTGGGCGCCGCGGCGGCGGCCGGGGCGGCCGTGCTGGTGCTGCTGTTCGTCGCCCCGCGCCGCTTCCCCGTCCTGACGGACGGGGACTGACCACCCGTCCGTTCGGCAGGACAGGGCCTATTCCGGGGCCGGGCCCGGTTCCGGGACCGAGGGATCGTCGGGCAGCGGTCGGCCGGTGAGGGCCGCGAGGCTGCTGCGGACGTGGGCGAGGTGGGCGCGGATCTCCTCGCCGCGCTCCTCGTGCTCGCGCAGTTCCCGCTCGCTCTCCCGCCGGATGCGCTCCTCCCGCATCCGGGCCTCCGCGAGCAGGGCGGCCGCACGGGCCTCGGCGTCCTCCTGCCCGTGCCGCGCGAACTCCTCGGCCTCCGCGCGCGCCGTCCTGGCGTCCTCGAAGCGGCGCTCCGCGTAGCCGGTCAGCTCGCCGATCCGGCTGTCGACGCCGGCCTCGCGCTCGGCCATCTCGTGCTCGAAGGCGTCCAGCCGCTCGCGCTGTTCCTTGTCGAGATCGGTGAGGGTGCGCGTGGTGTCCTGCCGGGTGGCCTCCAGGGCCTGTTCGGCCTCGCTGCGGACCGGACCGGCCTCGGCCTGCGCTTCCGTGAGGATCTCGCCGGCGCGGCCGCGGGCCAGGTCGAGCACCCGGCCGGCCTGGTCCTCCGCGACGGCGCGCCGCTCGGCGGCGGCGGCCCTGGCCTCGTTCTGGAGGGCGCGGCGGGCGGTCTCCGCGGCGTCCCTGGCGTACTGGATCTCGTTCTCGGCGCGCTCCCTGACCGCCGCGGCCTCTTCCTGGACGAGGCGCAGCAGTTCCTGCGCGCTCGCGCTCAGCGTCTCGTAACTCGCCGGTCCGAGCGCGTCGACGGATTCCCGCAGCGCCTTGGCCTCGGTGTCCATCTCGTTCGCGAGAACAGTGAGCCGGGCGGCCCGCTCCCAGGCCGCGTCGCGGTCCTCGGACAGTTCCTCGAGGAAGCGTTCGACCTGTTCCACCCGGTAGCCGCGCCCGCGAACGGTGTCGAAGCCGTGAGGTGTTGCCGTGCTGCTCATGCGCTGCCCCTCGCCGTCCTTCCGAACCGTACTCTGTAATCCATTTTTGTCGATATGTCCGAATTGTGTATACCGCGACACTCCGACGTACCCCTACCCAACCCATCGCCCGTACATAGCGCGGCGGCCCGGGTCCGGATAATCCGGACCCGGGCCGCCCGGGGATCAGGACACAGCGGGGAGCGTCAGAGCAGGCCGTCCCACATCTGCTCGATCAGTACGGCCCACCAGTTGTCCGGTGAGGCGATCGCGGCCGGGTCCTGCGCCGCGAGCTGCGCCTGGAAGTCGACCGTCCAGCGGCCGGCCTGGTCGGGCGTGAGCCCGATCCGCAGCCGCCACATCCGCCCGAGCAGGGCGAGGCAGCGGGCGAACTCCGGCAGGCTGGAGTTCACGAACTGCGGCGGCACCGGCTGCCCGCCGGGACCCGCTTCGAGCGGCACGGCGACGATGTGCGCGGTCCCGTACTGCACGCACAGCTGGCGCCCGAAGTCATTGCCCATGACCAGGTACGAGCCCGCGTCCGAGGCCGGCTGCACCCCGCGCTCCTGCGCCAGTTCGGCGAGCGTCGGCACCGGGCGGCCCGGCTGGGCCTGCGCCCAGAAGAACGGCCCGAAGTCGACCGGCAGCCCGGCCCACATCAGGGTCTGCGCGACGATGTCCGGCACGCCCTGGCGGGAGACCGCACGCTGGTCGAACCGGAACAGGCCCTGCGGCCCGAACGCCTGCGCCAGCTCGTGGCCGATCCCCTCGAGCGGAATCGGCGGTACCCGCTGGACCTGGTTCGGGTCCGGCATCGGCACCCGCTGCGGCTGCGGCCGTGCCGGCGCCGACGCGACCTGGTGCAGCTCGCCCTGGTGCGTCAGCAGATGCTGGACGCCCTGCTGGCGCGAGGCGTGCTCGCGGCCGTACGGGGCGGTGTGGCTGATCCGCACCTGGGGCCAGGTCTCGCGGATCATCCGGGCGCAGTAGCCGCCCGGCAGATCGCACGCCTCCAGCTCCGTGTGCAGCTCCAGCACCTGCTGCGGCGGCACGTTGAGCGCGCGCAGCTCGTGCAGGATCTGCCACTCCGGGTGCGGAGTGCCCGGCGCCGAGCGCCGGATGAGCTGCTGCTGCGAACCGTCGTGCGCGCGGTAGCTGAGGACGGCCATGTAGCCGGGGCCGACCGTCGGCACACCGGCCGGCGGCTGCGGGTACCCGTAACCGCCGGGGGGCGGCGGGGCCGCGGCGCCGGGCGGCGGTGGCGGCATGCCGGGGCCACCGGGGCCACCGGGGTTCGGGCCGGCGAGCATCGTCGCGGCGTAGTGGGCACCGCCACCGGGCCCGCCGGGGCCGGGCGGAGCCGGCGGAGCGCCGCGGCCACCGCCGGGCACACCGGGCGGAGGCGGCGGACCACCAGGGCCCGCACCACCGATCACCCCGGGAGGCGGCGGACCACCAGGACCGCCGGGAGCACCGGGAGCACCCGGACCACCGACGCCAGGACCCGCGAGCATCGTCGCCGCGTAGTTGACGCCGCCGGAGGAGCCCTGAGCGGGCGGAGCGGGAGGCGGAGCGCCACGGCCACCACCGATCACCCCGGGAGGCGGCGGCGGACCGCCGGGACCACCCGAAGCACCCGGGCCACCGACGCCGGGACCGGCCAGCATCGTCGCCGCGTAGTTCACACCGCCGGACGACGGCGGGCTGCCCGGAGTTCCGGGGGCACCGGGCGCTCCGGGAGCGGCCGGGCCGGGGTCGTTCGGGCCGCGCGCCGGCACCAGCTGCGTCGGCAGGTATCCCCCGCCGCCCGGAGCGCCGGGCGTACCCGGAGTTCCGGGCGCGTGCGGCGCGCTGGGCGGCGGCGGTGCGTCCGGGCTGCGCCGTACGGGTCCCGCGGACGGCACGCTGCCGCGCACCGCCTTCGCGGTCTCCGCGTCGGCGATGTCCGCGGCCGCGCTCCCGGACGTACCGGGGCCGCCGGGTCCGCCCGGGGTCGCGAGACCCGCGGGCGGCGGCAGCGCCACTCCGGGGCCTGACGGCGGCGGCAGACCGGGACCGGCATAGCCGGGGCCCGGGGGCCGGCCGGGCCCGCCGGCGCCGGGCGTCGCGGGTGCGATCGGGAAGCCGGCGGCGCCTTCCGGCGGGGCGATGATCGTCGCGGGCAGCGAGCTGCCCTGCGGCATCAGTTCGGTCTTGGCCTCGGCGCCGGCCATCGGCGGCGGGGTGTGCGCCTCGTCGGAGTCGGAGATCGGCGGGGCGAACACCGTGGCGGGAATGGGGACGGAGACGGAGTCGTCCCCGGCGCTGGTGGTACGGCCGGACCAGGCGCCGGAGGAGATCTCGGCGGACGCCGGGGACGGCACCGGCGCGGGGGCCGGCACGACCGGTGCGTCGGGGGCTCCGGCCGCGGCCGGAGCCGCGCCGGGGCGACGGTCCGGGATGCCCATCTTGTCCGCCGCGTCCTGCAGCCACTGCGGTGGGCTGATCAGGAAGGACGTCGCCTCCAGATCGAGCCGCTGGGGCGGTGTCGGCGGGGCGTCGTTGGGCACCGCGCCGTACTCCTCCTCGTAGCGGCGGATGACCTCGCCGACCGGCAGACCCGGCCACAGCGTGGCCTCTCCGCTGTCCCGCGCGATGACCAGCCGCACCTGTCCGTCATCGCTCGACGGACCGTCCTCGCGGGGCTCGGACCAGGCGACGAAGCCCAGGTCGAACTCCCGCACCCGCACCTCGCGGGCCTGGTACGCCGGGACGTCACCGTTGATCCACCGCTCGGCGCGCTCCTGCGCCTGCGCGAAAGTGACCATTCCCTGCTTCACCCCTCCACCGGGACGGCACTGGCGAAGCCACCGTCCACCATCAGGTTCGCCACTGTCTCCAGCTCCGGCGGATTTCCCGCCAGCCGCAGCAGGAACGCGTCGAGCGAGTCACCGCACGGCAGCAGCAGCTCCGCGACCCGCTCCTGCGGGGACGACCAGTGGTCGCCGTCCCGCGCGTCGTCGTAGGCGCAGAACCAGACCGAACCGGTGCCGTCGCCCTTGACCTTGACCGCGAGCACCCCGCCCTGGACGTACCCGATGGCCAGGTAGTCCTTGGTGAAGTGGTCGCGCAGACATTTGTTGACGTACACGAGGTCGTTGACCGCGGCCTCGTCACGCACCGTGAAGAACGGCTGGTCCAGCAGCAGTCCCAGGTCCGGGTCGAGCGCGACCCCGGCCGGGGCGCAGCCGCCGGCCGCCTTCAGGAACGTGCGGTAGGCGCCGGGGAGCCGGTAGCCCAGCTCCTCCTCGACGTCCAGGACCTGCTGCTCGGTGATCGCCACACCGCTGTGGTGGGGCGTCGCCTTGGGCAGCCCGAAGTGCACCGGGCGGGTCTCCTGGAGCGGGCGCGTGCCGCGCTTGGAGTGGTCGGCGGTCGAGACGGCGAGGCCGCCGTGGTGCCGCAGCAGGGCCTTGACCTCGACGGGGATCAGCTCCAGCCGCCGGGTGCCCGCGACGTGGTGCCAGGTCCAGCCGTGCGGGGTCGCGACGGGCGGCAGGCTGCCCCACAGCTCGTGCCCCGCGGCGTGCATCGCGGCGTTGGCCGACACGTAGTCGGTCAGCCGGAGCTCGTCCACGCCGAAGCCCTCGGGCGGCTCCGCGATCTCCGCCGCCGCCCTCGCGAACGCGGAGAAGTCCGGATAGCCGTCGTCGTCGACCCAGACACCCTGGGGGTGCCGGGCGGCGCGCACCGGGTCCGGGAAGTGCACGACCTGACCGGCGTAGGCCGCGTTCGGTGGCACGGTCCGTCCCCCGGTCCGGGGGCTGGGAGGTGCCCCCAGCCCTGGCCGACCTGTCGTCATGGCGGTTGCCCCCTGCTGCGTCTGGCTGATGAGCACAGCCTATGGGGTGTGGCAAGTTCGGCTTCCGCCCCCGTCCGGGTCAGCCGGCGGCCTCCGCGGCCTTCAGGTTCGCGTCCTGCTTGCGGGCGATGACGAGGGGCGCGTCGCCCGCCTGGCCGGTCCCCTTCACCGACAGATACGTGACGCTGGCGTCGCCGGTGCGCACGACGGTGACCAGTGCCGTGCCGCCCTCCTTGTCGCTGGTGTCCGACATCACGTACGCCACGGCCTCATCGCCGACGGTGACCGCGGGGCCCTTCCGGATCGTGAACGGGATCTTCTTGCCGGTGCCGTCGGTGGCCGTGAAGCCGGTGCACTTGTCCAGCGCCTGCCGGATGTCGGCCACCATCTTCCCGGCCTCACCGGGGGCGTGGCTGGCGAGCAGCAGCTGGGTCAGCTCGACGCCGGCCGGCAGGTTGCCCGGGTCGATCTTGCCGACCGAGGCGCCGACGAACGCCTTGCGCGCGTACTTCGGCCGGGTGCTGGGCGGATCGGCGAGCGGCTGGCACTCGGGCTTGTCGGTCGTCATCACGTCGTCGGGGCTCATCGCCTCGTTCTTCGACGCTTCGATCTTGTAGCCGGGCACTTCGGTGTCCTTGACCAGCGCCGCCCTCAACTGTGCCGCGTTCAGCGGTGCCTTGGCGGCCCCCGTCGAGGACCCGGCCGCAGACGTCGCGGGAGCCGTCGTCGCGCCGTCCTTGCCCTTCCCGTCGCCGCTCCCGCCGTCATCGCCGGAGCAGGCCGCGGCCAGTGCCAGGACGGGCAGCACGGCGGCGGCCGTGACGGCTTGGCGGATACGGACATTGGTGCGAGTGGTGGTGCGGGACCGAGTGCGCATGCGGGCAACTCTCCCTCGTGGACGGAACGTTCCGCCCGCGAATGCGAGCTGCGGCCCATCCTTCCGGCCCATCTGCTGCCCCGTCCAAGCCGTTTCCACTCCGCCGACGATCCGTCACACCACGGTGACATGGGACACACAGGATGTTCCGCACACCGCACCCGACTTCCCCACCTCCTGACACCTTTGGCACTCTGAGTCTTGTAAACGGGGGATCGCCCGCTCCGGCGGGCGGACAGGAGGACGCACCACCATGCAGACAACGGATGCCGCGGACCCGCGGCTCACCTGGAGTGCCATGGGCGCCGACACCGCGGGGCCACCTGTTCTGCGGCACCGGCGGGACGGCATCCTGCCGGCCGTCGCCGCCGCGCTGTCGATCCGCGACGAGGTGCTGACCTGCACCGGGAGCAAGGCCGAGCAGGCGCCGGCGCTGCATCCGATCGTCCAGGACTTCCTCGACACCCTGCCGGTCGCCCAGCGCGAGCGCTTCACCGGACGCTGTCCGGAGCCCGTGCTGCTCTCCCGGTTCCTCTCCGCCGTGGACTCCTCGCGCAGCAAGCGCGCGGCCCGCAAGCCGCTCACGCAGAGTGAGGCCCGTAAGGCATTGCGTGGCGCGCGGCTCACCGCCCGCCGTATACGCGAGGACGGTGACCCCGAGCACGGCTCGTACGCGCCGCCCTGCCGCTCCTGCGCGCCGCTGCTGGCACATTTCGGCGTGCGGCCGGTCGATCCGTCGGCGGAGGCGGCGTGAGCGACCCGAACGCCCTGCGGGACCCGAACAGCGTGAACGGGGTGAACCACGCCGCAGGTATGCCGAGCTCCCCGAGCACCCGGTTCCCGGTCGGTGTGGACGCCGCTCTGCGGTCGGCCGGCTGGCAGCCCGGCCGCTGGGACATCAAGCAGGCCGAGGTGTGGGCGGACGCGCTGCGCGCGCACTCCTCCCCCGCCGGGCACACGCACGCCGTCTCCCCGGCGGCCGTGGAGGCCTGGGCGGAGTTCGGCGGCCTCGCCATACCCGCCACCACCGGCCCCGGCCGGCAGATCGCCCCGACGCCGGTCCTGGTCAACCCGCTGCGCGGGCTCCATCTCGCC
This sequence comes from Streptomyces sp. RKAG293, assembly GCF_023701745.1. Taxonomy (NCBI): domain Bacteria; kingdom Bacillati; phylum Actinomycetota; class Actinomycetes; order Kitasatosporales; family Streptomycetaceae; genus Streptomyces; species Streptomyces sp. RKAG293. The sequence goes on from NZ_JAJOZB010000001.1 coordinate 3,923,755, forward strand.
AGGACCCTCGCCGACCTCGGCCGGGCGCTGGAGACCGAGGTGTCCCCGCTCGGCGAGGAGATGGGCTCGGGCTCGCTGCTCGCGATCGACGCGAACGGCCATGTCTACGCCATCGACCACACCGGGGACTGGTACCTCGGCGCCGACATCGACAGCGCCCTGACGACCCTGGTCGGCGGCGGCCGGCCGGACCGGCTGACCACCGCCTGACGCCCGCCCGGCACGCCCGCCAGCCCGGGCCTTGGTCGGGCCTTGGTCGGGCCGCCGGGCCCGTCCGCTCAGCCGGCGGCCGGCGGTCCGGTGGGCACCGCGACGACGGGCAGCGCCGGGATCATGGCGGAGACCCGGAAGCCGCCGGCCTCGGTGTGACCCGCCACGAAGCCGCCGCCGAGCGCGGTGACGCGCTCCTTCATCCCGACGAGGCCGTGGCCACCGCTGGGCAGGGCCGCGGCGGGTGAGCCGTCGGACGGGCCGTTCTGGACGCGGACGGCGACCTCGGCGTCCCGGTAGGCGAGCCGGACCTCGGTACTGGCGCCCGGCGCGTGCTTGTGCACGTTGGTCAGGGCCTCCTGGACGACGCGGTACGCGGTCCGCTCGACCTGGTCCTCGCACGACCGGACCGCGCCCTCGACGGTCAGCTCGACCCGCATCCCCGCCGCCCGGGACTCCTCGACGAGCGCCTCCAGCCGGGCGAGGCACGGACCGTCCGGCTGCGGCCCGTCGGCCCGGTGCCCGGTGCCCGCCCCGTCGGACGGTCCGACGGCGGTACGCGCCGCCCCGGAAGCGTTACCGCTGCCCAGCTCCGTGAAGGCGAGGGTGCTTCCGGTGCCCGCCCCGTTCACCACCTGGGCCGTCCGCAGGACGCCCAGCATCTGGCGCAGCTCGTTGAGCGCCTGCCGCCCCATGTCCCCCAGCAGCTCCGCGCTCGCGGACGCCTTCTCCGGGTCCTTCAGGGCGACGGCCTTGAGCGCCGCCGCGTGCACCACCATCAGGCTCACCCGGTGCGCGACCACGTCGTGCATCTCCCGGGCGATCCGGGTCCGCTCGTCGGAACGGGCCCGTTCCGCCCGCTCCGTCGCCTTCTCGGCGAGCAGCGTCAGCTCCCGCTCCAGACCGTCGGCACGTTCCCGCAGGCTCTCCACCAGCCGGCGCCGGGCCCGGACGTACAGCCCGAGCAGCACCGGCGGCGCGGTCAGCCCGAGGGCCATCAGGACCGAGGTGATCACGATGACCGGCATCGGGGTGTTGCTGTCCTGCCGCAGGCTGTCGCGCATCTGGATGAACGCGACGATCATCGTGCCGACCCCGGTCATCCCGGCCAGGGTCGCGGTGATGCGGCGCGGGACCTCGGAGGCCGCCAGCGTGTAGAGGCCGACGATGCCGAGCAGGAAGCCGAGCTGCGCGGGTGTCACCGCGATGGCGATCAGGACGATCGCGATCGGCCAGCGGCGGCGGAACAGCAGCGACGCGCCGACGAGCAGCCCGAAGACGGCGCCGATGCCGGGTTCGATCCCGGTCTTCTCCGCGAAGGACGCGCCTTCGACGAAGCATTCGAGCGCCGACACAGCGGCCAGCGTCGCGTCGAGCACGAGGCTGCGCCGCCTCGGCCACCACCACGGGCCGGGCCGTGCCCGGCCCCCGCCCCTGTCATCCGGTACGTGCGCCCCCGTCGTACTCATACGGTCCAGCCTAGGCCGTGTGCCGTCCGGGCAGGGGTCCGGTGTCCTGGGGCGGCCAGGGGGGCGGCCGTCGGCGCATAGGGGTGTCCGCCAGATGGGCGGGGGCCGTGGCCGGCGGTGACCCGACCTATCCTGGTCGGGTCGGACAGCGCGGTCCGCCCCACTCCGCCCATCCACCGGCGGGGAGATCAGCCGTCGCCCATCCCCTGCACTAGGAGCCGCACCTGTGAGCAGCGCCGACAACGCAACGGACAGCCCAGCCCTGCGCGCCGACATCCGCCGGCTGGGCGAACTCCTCGGCGGAACGCTGGTCCGCCAGGAGGGCCAGGAGCTACTCGACCTCGTCGAGAAGGTGCGGGCCCTGACCCGCTCCGACGGCGAGGCCGCCGCCGCCCTCCTCGGGAAGACGGACCTGCAGACCGCCGCGAAGCTGGTGCGGGCCTTCTCCACCTATTTCAACCTGGCGAACGTCACCGAGCAGGTGCACCGCGGCCGTGAGCTGCGGGCCCGCCGCGCCTCCGAGGGCGGTCTGCTCAGCCAGACGGCGGACCTGATGAAGGACGCCGACCCGGACCACATCCGCGAGACCGTCAAGCACCTCAATGTGCGGCCGGTGTTCACCGCGCACCCCACCGAGGCGGCCCGCCGCAGCGTGCTGAACAAGCTGCGCCGCATCGCCGAGCTGCTCGACGCGCACCAGGACGGCACCGGTGACCGCCGCCGCGCCGACCTGCGGCTGGCCGAGAACATCGACCTGCTGTGGCAGACCGACGAGCTGCGCGTGGTGCGCCCGGAGCCCGCGGACGAGGCGCGCAACGCGATCTACTACCTCGACGAGCTGCACGCGGGGGCCGTCGGCGACGTCCTGGAGGACCTGTCGGCCGAGCTGGAGCGGGTCGGTGTGCCGCTGCCGCCCGAGACCCGCCCGCTGACCTTCGGCACCTGGATCGGCGGCGACCGCGACGGCAACCCGAACGTGACCCCCGAGGTCACCTGGGACGTCCTGATCCTGCAGCACGAGCACGGCATCACCGACGCCCTGGAACTGGTCGACTCCCTGCGCGGCGCGCTCTCCAACTCGATCCGCAACTGCGGCGCGACCCCGGAGCTGCTCACCTCGCTCGACGCCGACCTGGCGGCGCTTCCGGAGATCAGCCCGCGCTACAAGCGGCTGAACGCCGAGGAGCCGTACCGCCTCAAGGCCACCTGCGTCCGGCAGAAGCTCGTCAACACCCGCGAGCGGCTCGCCGCGGGCAGCACGCACGTCCCGGGCCGCGACTACCTGGGCAGCGCGGAGCTGCTGCAGGACCTCGCGCTCATCCAGACCTCGCTGCGCGCCAACCGCGGTGAGCTGATGGCGGACGGCCGGATGGAACGCACCATCCGCACGCTCGCCGCGTTCGGGCTGCAACTGGCCACGATGGACGTGCGCGAGCACGCGGACGCCCACCACCACGCGCTCGGCCAGCTCTTCGACCGGCTCGGCGAGGAGTCCTGGCGGTACGCGGACATGCCGCGCGACTACCGGCGCAAGCTGCTCGCGAAGGAGCTGCGCTCCCGCCGTCCGCTGGCCGGCACCCCGGCCCCGCTGGACGCGGCCGGCGCGAAGACCCTCGGTGTCTTCCACACCATCCGCGAGGCGTTCGGGCGCTTCGGCCCCGAGGTCGTCGAGTCGTACATCATCTCGATGTGCCAGGGCGCGGACGACGTCTTCGCCGCGGCGGTGCTGGCCCGTGAGGCCGGTCTGATCGATCTGCACGGCGGCGTCGCCCAGATCGGCATCGTCCCGCTGCTGGAGACGACGGACGAGCTCAAGGAGGCGGACCGGATCCTCGACGAGATGCTCGCCGACCCGTCGTACCGCCGGCTGGTCTCGCTGCGCGGCGATGTGCAGGAGGTCATGCTCGGGTACTCCGACTCCTCCAAGTTCGGCGGCATCACCACCTCGCAGTGGGAGATCCACCGTGCCCAGCGCCGGCTGCGCGATGTCGCGCACCGCTACGGCGTACGGCTGCGGCTCTTCCACGGCCGCGGCGGCACCGTCGGCCGTGGCGGCGGCCCCTCGCACACCGCGATCCTCGCGCAGCCGTGGGGCACGCTGGAGGGCGAGATCAAGGTGACCGAGCAGGGCGAGGTCATCTCCGACAAGTACCTGATCCCGTCGCTGGCCCGCGAGAACCTCGAACTGACCGTCGCGGCGACGCTGCAGGCCTCCGCGCTGCACACCTCGCCGCGCCAGTCCGACGAGGCGCTGGCCCGCTGGGACGCGGCGATGGACACCATCTCGGACGCGGCGCACAACGCGTACCGGCACCTCGTCGAGGACCCGGACCTGCCGTCGTACTTCTTCGCCTCCACCCCGGTGGACCAGCTCGCCGAGCTGCACCTGGGCTCCCGTCCGTCCCGCCGCCCGGACTCCGGCGCGGGCCTGGACGGGCTGCGGGCCATCCCGTGGGTGTTCGGCTGGACGCAGTCCCGGCAGATCGTCCCGGGCTGGTTCGGCGTCGGCTCCGGGCTCAAGGCCGCGCGGGACGCCGGTCTCGGCTCGGTCATCGACGAGGCGCACGCCAACTGGCACTTCTTCCGCAACTTCCTGTCCAACGTCGAGATGACGCTGGCCAAGACGGATCTGCGGATCGCCCGGCACTACGTGGACAGCCTGGTGCCCGACGAGCTGAAGCACGTCTTCGACACCATCGAGGCCGAGCACGCGCTCACCGTCCAGGAGGTGCTGCGGATCACCGGTGAGAAGGAGCTGCTGGCCGGCGATCCAGCGCTGGCGCAGACGTTCCACATCCGCGACCAGTACCTCGACCCGATCTCGTACCTCCAGGTCGCCCTGCTCTCGCGCCAGCGCGAGGCGGCGGCCCGGGGCGAGGATCCGGACCCGCTGCTGTCGCGGGCCCTGCTGCTGACCGTCAACGGCGTGGCGGCGGGTCTCCGCAACACCGGCTGACCCGGCCCGGAACGTACGAAGGCCCCCGGACCGCGGTCCGGGGGCCTTCGCCGTTCAGCTCTTGCGGTGCCCGATCAGCCGCGGCTTGGGCTCGATGCCCGACAGCCCGTTCCAGGACAGGTTCACCAGGTGGGCGGCGACCTCGGCCTTCTCGGGCCGCTGCGGTGCGTCGAGCCACCACTGGCCGGTCAGGGCCACCATGCCGACGAGCGCCTGGGCGTACATCGGCGCGAGCTTGGGTTCGAAGCCGCGGTTCTTGAACTCCATGCCGAGGATGTCCTCGACCTGGGTGGCGATGTCGCTGATCAGGGACGCGAAGGTGCCGGTGGACTGGGCGACGGGCGAATCCCGGACGAGGATCCGGAACCCGTCGGTGTACTGCTCGATGTAGTCGAGCAGCGCGAACGCCGCCTGTTCCAGGAGTTCCCTCGGATGGCCGCCGGTGAGAGCGCTGGTGACCATGTCCAGGAGCCGGCGCATCTCACGGTCGACGACGACGGCGTAGAGCCCTTCCTTGCCGCCGAAGTGCTCGTAGACCACCGGTTTGGACACCCCGGCCTTATGGGCGATCTCCTCGACCGAGGTGCCTTCGAAGCCGCGTTCGGCGAAGAGCGTGCGGCCGATGTCGAGCAGTTGCTCGCGGCGCTCCTTGCCCGTCATCCGTACCCGGCGCGCGCGCCGAGCGTTCGTACCCGTCGTTCCGTTCGGGCCCTCGCCGCTCGTACTGCTGCCGTCGCTCACGCGTCAATCATGCCGCTTCACTGACGCTCTCCTTACGCCGGGCGGCGATCCGCTCCTTGCTGGGCCACCGGACGTCACTCGCCCAGCCGAGCTGTTCGCACCAGCGGATGATGCGGGCGCTGGAGTCGAGCTGGCCGCGCAGCACGCCGTGCCGGGCCGAGGTGGGCTCGGCGTGGTGCAGGTTGTGCCAGGACTCGCCGCAGGACAGCACGGCCAGCCACCACACGTTGCCGGAGCGGTCACGGGACTTGAACGGGCGGTCGCCGACGGCGTGGCAGATGGAGTTGATCGACCAGGTGACGTGGTGGAGCAGGCCGACCCGGATGAGCGATCCCCAGAAGAACGCGGTGAACGCGCCGGTCCAGCTCATCGTCACCAGTCCGCCGACGAGCGGGGGGATCGCGAGCGAGACGAGGGTGAAGAGCAGGAACTGCCGCGAGATCATCCTGATCGCCGGGTCCTTCATCAGGTCCGGCGCGTACTTCTCCTGCGGGGTCCGCTCGGTGTCGAACATCCAGCCGATGTGGGCCCACCACAGACCCTTCATGAGGGCCGGCACGGTCTCGCCGTAGCGCCACGGCGAGTGCGGGTCGCCGTCGGCGTCGGAGTACTTGTGGTGCTTGCGGTGGTCCGCGACCCAGCGCACGACCGGGCCCTCGACGGCCAGCGAACCGGCGACCGCGAGCGCGATCCGCAGCGGGCGCTTGGCCTTGAAGGCGCCGTGCGTGAAGTACCGGTGGAATCCGATGGTGATGCCGTGGCAGCCGATGTAGTACATGCCGACCATCAGACCGAGGTCCAGCCAGCTCATCCCCCAGCCCCAGGCCAGCGGGATCGCGGCGACCAGCGCCACGAAGGGGACGCCGATGAAGGCGCCGAGGGTGATGCGCTCGGTCATCCCCTTGTTGTCGCCACCGAGGGTGGCGAGGGTTACGAATTGGCCGGGCCCGGGGTCTCGGGGCTCGGTGATCACGTCGGCCTGTGCGGTCATGAGGGTCCCTCACCGGGGGTGTATGGGGGGATTTACTACGGAACCGTAACCTACGGCGACGTAAGTATGTCAGCGTCGCGTCGACAGGCAATAGGCCCGGAGGGCTGACGCCCCGTGGCTAGGTGTACCCCGGAACCTCGTCGCGTTCACGTGGTCGCTTGCGGCATAGTAGGGACGCGCAGGCGCGCTCAGGCGCGTCGGTCCGCCGTGGTGTAATTGGCAGCACCGGGGCTTTTGGTGCCCTTTGTCCGGGTTCGAGTCCTGGCGGCGGAGCTTGTGGTAGCGGGTCCCGGTCTTCATGGTCGGGACCCGCCCGTGTTTCCCCGCCCATACCCCCGGTATCCTGCGGGTGTCCGTCACCCAAAGCCGAGGAGCCCCTTCCGTGAGCCCCAACCGCCCGGCTGCTGTCGTCGTCCTCGCCGCGGGTGAGGGCACCCGCATGAAGTCGGCCCTCCCCAAGGTTCTGCACGCCATCTGCGGGCGCACCCTGGTCGGCCATGTCGTGGCCGCCTCGCGCGCGCTCGACCCGGAACACCTCGTCGTGGTCGTCGGCCATGCCCGCGAGCAGGTGGGCGCCCATCTCGCCGAGATCGACCCCGCCGCCCGCACCGCCGTGCAGGACCAGCAGCTCGGCACCGGGCACGCGGTCCGGATGGCCCTGGAGGCGCTGTCGGCGCAGGGCGTCGTCCTCGCCGGCACGGTCGTGATCACCTGCGGCGACACCCCGCTGCTCACCGCCGGGACGCTGCGGTCGCTGGTCGCGACGCACGAGGGCGACGGCAACGCCGCCACCGTGCTGTCCGCCGCGGTGCCGGACCCGGCCGGCTACGGCCGGATCGTGCGGGCCGCCGACGGCTCGGTGTCCGGGATCGTCGAGACCAAGGACGCCAACGAGGCCCAACTGGCCATCGCCGAGATCAACTCCGGGGTCTTCGCCTTCGACGCGCAGCTGCTCGCCGACGCGCTCGGCAAGGTCACGACGGACAACGCGCAGGGCGAGGAGTACCTCACGGACACCCTCGGCATCCTGCGCGAGGCCGGCCACCGGGTGGGCGCCGCGGTCGCCGCGGACCACCGCGAGATCGCCGGTATCAACAACCGGGTGCAGCTCGCCGAGGCCCGCCGCACGCTCAACGACCGGCTGCTCAACGAGGCGATGCTGGCCGGCGCCACCATCGTCGACCCGGCCTCGACCTGGGTCGACGTGGCCGTCGAGTTCGCGCCCGACACCCTGGTGCTCCCCAACACCCAGCTGTACGGGTCCACCAGCCTGGCCACGGGCGCCGAGGTCGGCCCGAACTGCACGCTGACCGACACCACCGTGGGCGCGGGCGCCCAGGTGAGCAACACGGTCGCGCAGAGCGCCGAGATCGGCGAGCACGCCACCGTCGGCCCGTTCGCCTTCCTGCGCCCCGGCACCCGGCTCGGCGCGAAGGCGAAGGCCGGCACGTACGTCGAGATGAAGAACGCGACGATCGGCGAGGGCACCAAGGTCCCGCACCTGTCGTACGTGGGCGACGCGACGATCGGCGAGTACACGAACATCGGCGCCGCGAGCGTCTTCGTGAACTACGACGGCGAGGTCAAGCACCACACCACGATCGGCAGCTACTGCAAGACCGGCTCCGACAACATGTTCGTGGCGCCGGTCACAGTCGGGGACGGCGCCTACACCGCCGCGGGCTCCGTGATCACCAAGGACGTACCGGCCGGTTCGCTGGCCGTAGCCCGTGGCCAGCAACGGAACATCGAGGGCTGGGTCGCCCGCAAGCGTCCCGGGAGCGCCGCCGCGGAGGCCGCCGAACGAGCCGCTCAGGGTGAGTAACGGCACTCCCGCCGGGTCACGACCCGGCCCGGCGGGGCGTACCGTAAGAGATGCACAGAATGCCGCAGGTCGACGTCCACAGGACGAACCCGCGAACTGAGTCTTAACTGAGTCTTCACGGGGGTTGCCCCCGAAACCCCCGTAGACCCGTACAACCAAGGAGACGGTGTGACCGGGCTCAAGACGACCGGTGAGAAGAAGCTGATGCTCTTCTCCGGACGCGCTCATCCGGAACTCGCGGAGGAGGTGGCCCACCAGCTCGGTGTCGACCTCGTCCCGACCAAGGCGTTCGACTTCGCGAACGGCGAGATCTACGTCCGCTTCGAGGAGTCCGCGCGCGGCAGCGACGCGTTCGTGATCCAGAGCCACACCGCTCCGATCAACAAGTGGATCATGGAGCAGCTGATCATGATCGATGCGCTGAAGCGGGCCTCCGCCAAGCGCATCACCGTGATCCTGCCGTTCTACGGCTACGCCCGCCAGGACAAGAAGCACCGTGGCCGCGAGCCGATCTCGGCCCGGCTGATGGCGGACCTGTTCAAGACCGCGGGTGCCGACCGGCTGCTCGCCGTGGACCTGCACGCCTCGCAGATCCAGGGCTTCTTCGACGGCCCGGTGGACCACCTCATCGCGCTGCCGATGCTGGCGGACTACGTGGGCGCCAAGGTCGACCGCTCCAAGCTCACCATCGTCTCCCCGGACGCCGGCCGCGTCCGCGTGGCCGACAACTGGTGCGACCGGCTCGGTGCCCCGCTGGCGATCGTCCACAAGCGCCGCGACCCCAACATCGCGAACCAGGTGACGGTCCACGAGGTCGTCGGTGACGTCAAGGGCCGCATCTGCGTGCTCGTCGACGACATGATCGACACCGGTGGCACCATCTGCGCGGCCGCGGACGCCCTGTTCGCGAACGGCGCCGAGGACGTCATCGTGGCGTCGACGCACGGTGTGCTCTCCGGCCCGGCCGCCGACCGGCTGAAGAACTCGCAGGTGAGCGAGTTCATCTTCACCAACTCGCTGCCGACCCCGGGCGAGCTGGAGCTGGACAAGATCACGGTGCTGTCGATCGCCCCGACGCTCGCCTCCGCGATCCGCGAGGTCTTCGAGGACGGCTCGGTCACCAGCCTCTTCGACGGCGCCTCGCACTGACCGCTGATCGACCGCACGCGCTGAGCGTGCGTTGATCGATTTCGTCAAGGCCTCCCCGCCGGGTAGACTCCTGGAGTTTGCTCGGCGAGGGAGGCTTTTTCGTCTCCGTTATCGGCGCGCTCCTCGTAAGTGGATCGGCCCCCGTCGTGGGCCGGGCGACATGTGTCCCAGCCAGTCGTCTCTTTACGAGGAGTGATTCTCATGTCCGAGGTCAAGCTCAGCGCCGAGGTCCGCAGCGAATTCGGCAAGGGTGCCGCCCGTCGTGCGCGCCGCGCCAACCTGGTCCCCGGTGTCGTCTACGGCCACGGCGCCACCCCGGTGCACGTGAACCTTCCGGGTCACGCGCTGCAGCTCGCGCTCCGCACCAAGAACGTCCTGATCAGCCTCGAGGTCGAGGGTGAGACCACCTTCGTGCTCCCCAAGGCCGTCCAGCGTGACGCCATCAAGGGCTTCCTCAAGCACGTCGACCTGCTCACCGTGAAGCGCGGCGAGAAGGTCAGCGTCGACGTGGCCGTGCACACCACTGGCGAGCTGGCCCCGGGCGGCGGCCTGCTGGAGCACGTCCTCAACGCCCTCCCGGTCGAGGCCGAGGCCACCCACATCCCGACCTCCGTCTCCGTCTCCATCGAGGGCCTGGAGGCCGGCGCGGCCATCCTCGCGAAGGACATCACGCTGCCGGAAGGCACCGTGCTGACGATCGACGGCGACACCGTCGTCATCCAGGTCGTCGCCCCGCAGGCCGAGGAGCCGGCGGACGAGACCGCCACCCCGGCCGGCGAGACCACCGAGGCCTGATCCTCCCGCCTCCGCTGTCCCGTACCGCCGCCCCGCTCCCTCCGGAGCGGGGCGGCGGTTCGGGTTGCGACGTCAGTGGACTTGAATGGACGGCATGAGCATGAGCAGTTCACCCGCCCCCGAGGGGCCCTGGCTGGTGGCCGGGCTCGGCAACCCCGGCCCCGAGTACGCCGGCAACCGGCACAACATCGGCTTCATGGTGGCCGATCTGCTCGCGGAGCGGATCCGCAGCAAGTTCAAGACCCACAAGAGCCGCGCCCAGGTGGTCGAGGGCCGGATCGGCGGACAGCGGGTCGTACTGGCCAAGCCGATGACGTTCATGAACCTCTCCGGCGGGCCCGTCACGGCGCTGCGCGACTTCTACAAGGTGCCGACCGGGCAGATCATCGCCGTCCATGACGAACTGGACATCGACTACCCGACGCTGCGGCTGAAAGCGGGCGGCGGCGACAACGGTCACAACGGCCTGAAGTCGATCACCAAGTCGCTGGGTCCCGACTATCTGCGGGTGCGCTGCGGCATCGGACGGCCGCCGGGCCGGATGGATGTGGCGGCCTTCGTGCTGAAGGACTTCTCCTCGGCCGAGCGCAAGGAGCTGGACTGGTTCGTCGACCGCTCCGCCGACGCGGTCGAGGCACTGATCTCCGACGGCCTGGAGCGGGCCCAGAGCACGTACAACAGCTGACTCCGCCCGCCGTCGGCCGCGGCGGTTGACTCCACGGCGTGTCATGGCCAAAGATCGCCCGCATGGTCAAACGGAGCCGGTCCCGCCGGATGGCGGAGAGTGCCTGGGGCGTGCTGCTCGTCGGCAAGGCCGTGATCCTGTCGGCGGTGGTCGCCCTGCTGCTCGCCTCGGGTGTGTGGGTGTCCTGGGGGACGGCCCAGCACGTGATGCTCTCCAAGGGCCGCGAGCGCGGCACCATGACGGTGGCGGCCTGCGGCGACAAGACCTGCACCGGCCCCTTCGTCCCCACCGGGCCCGCCACGGCGCGGCCCCGGGTCACCATCACCCGGTCGGTCACCCACCGCACCGGCGAGAAGCTCAAGGTCGCCGTGGAACCCGGCACCGACGACGTCGTCCGCACCGGCTGGTCCGGCGTGCTGTACGCCTGGGTCCCGCTCGGCGGCGCCCTCCTGCTGGCCGCCCTGGTGCTCGCGGGGGGCCTGCGGATGCCCCGCAGCGCCTGGACGGCCGGCCTGGCGGGCGCGGCCCTGATGGTCGCCGCCTTCGCCCTGCTGTAGCGCGGCCGCTGAAGGCACCGCTCGTCAGGAGGGGTCGGGTTCCAGGAACTCCAGGCGGTTGCCGAACGGGTCGTCGGAGTAGAAGCGCCGGTGCCCCGGCAGGTCGTCGTCCCACACGACGGTCGCGCCGCGCTCCTCCAGCCGCCGGGCGTACGCCGTGATGCCGACGACCCTGATGCCCGGATGCGCCTTCCTGGCCGGGCGGAAGCCCTCCTCGACCCCGATGTGGAGCTGGGCCGCGCCGGAGCCGAACCAGCAGCCGCCCCGGGCGGCGAGCACCGGCGGCTTGGGGAGTTCGGTCATGCCGAGGACGTCCCCGTAGAAGGCGCGCAGCGCGTCCTCGCTGCCGGGCGGCGCCGCGAGCTGTACGTGGTCGAGAGCGCTGATCATGCGGACACCCCCGCCTTGCGCGCGACGACGAAGATCCGCCGGAACGGGAAGACGGTGCCGTGCGAACCGGCAGGGTACGCCGTGCGCAGCAGCTCGCCGTACTCGGCGAGGAACTCCTCGCGGGCGGCTGCGTCGTTCCCGAGCGCGGTCAGCACCGGGCGCAGCGCGGTGCCCTTGGTCCATTCGAGCACCGGGTCGGGACCCTGCAGATGGTGCAGGTACGTGGTCTCCCAGACGTCGGTCTCGCAGCCGTGGGAGCTCAGGCGCTGGAAGTACTCCTCGGGTTCGAGGATCGGGACCCGGCGGTCGGCGCTGCCGCCCAGCCGGGCCCGCCACCTCGGGGACGCGCACAGCTCGGCGAGCAGGACGTGGCTGGGGGCGTTGTAGTTGCCGGGGACCTGGAACGCGAGGGTGCCGCCGGGGGCCAGGTGGTCGAGCCAGTCGGGGAAGCGCTCCGCGTGGCCCTCGACCCACTGCAGGGCGGCGTTGGCGATGATGAGGTCGTAGGTCTCGTCGGGGGCCCAGTGCGCGGCGTCGGCCGGCCGGAAGTCCAGCCGGCCGCCGCCGGGGGTCGGGCCGGCGTAGACGCGGGCCGCGTCCAGCATCTCGGGCGAGTTGTCGAAGCCGGTGACGCGGGCGGCCGGCCAGCGGCCGCTCAGCAGCATGGTGACATTGCCGGGACCGCAGCCGATGTCCGCGATGCGCGGTGCCTGCCCCGGGAGGGCGGGCACCCGGGCGAGCAGTTCGTGGAAGGGGCGGGTGCGGTGGTCGGTGTGGTGCAGGTACTGCTGGGGGTCCCAGGCGGGTGCTGCTGCCGGCACGTTTCTGCCTCCCTGATGGATCCGGTGGGTCTGCTGATGTCCTCTACCGTGCCTCAATTTTTATCTTGACGTCAAGAGACTTCATATCGACAGAACCACTACACTGATCGTCATGGAGGACGAGGTCGACCGGCTGGTCGCTGCATGGCGCCGAGAGCGCCCCGACCTCGACGTGGAACCACTCGAGGTGCTCAGCCGCGTCAGCAGGCTGGCCCGGCACCTGGACCGGGCCCGGCGGCTCGCCTTCTCCGAGCACAGCCTGGAGCCGTGGGAGTTCGACGTGCTCACCTCGCTGCGCCGCACCGGCGACCCGTACCAGCTCTCCCCCGGCCAACTGCTCACGCAGACGCTGGTCACCTCCGGAACGATGACCAACCGGATCGACAGGCTCGCCAAGAAGGGCCTGGTGGAACGGCTGCCGGACCCCTCGGACCGGCGCGGGGTGCTCGTCCGGCTCACCCCCGAGGGGCGCGAGCGCGCCGACCAGGCACTGGCCGGGCTGCTCGCCCAGGAGCGGTCCATCCTCGGTGAACTGACGGACCGCCAGCGCGGCGACCTCGCGGCGCTGCTACGACAGCTGACCGCTCCGTTCGACAACATCCCCGGCTGACGGGACCAGTTCCACCGGTCCGACGCCCGCGCGGCGCGCCAGCGCGACCGCCGCCAGCGTCGAGTGCACGCCCAGCTTCCCCAGCACGTTCTGCATATGGGTGCGGACGGTGTGCGGGGACAGGAACAGCCGCTCGGCGACCGCCTTGCGGCCGAGCCCCGCGACCATGCAGCGCAGCACTTCCTGCTCGCGCGGCGTCAGCGACTCCACCAGCCGTTCGCTCTCGGTGCGGTGCCGGCGGGCCGCGGTCAGCTCCCGCAGCACGCCCGTGAGCAGCGCGGGCGGCAGATGCGTCTCGTCGCGCAGCACTCCGCGCATCACGGCCAGCAGCCGTGACAGGGAACAGTCCTTGGCGACCCAGCCGGAGGCTCCCGCCTGCAGCGCGCGGGCCGCGCGCCGGGCGTCGTCCCGCTCGGCCAGCACCACGGTGCGCGTCGAGGGATGCTCGGCACGGACCCGTTCCACCAGGCCGATCCCGTCGATCAGATGGTCCGGGATGGCCGGTGCGGCCGGGCCGCCCGGGTGGTCCGCCTGCCGCGGCTCCGGCACGATGCGGGGTACCGCGGCCAGCGTTCCCGCGCCCACCGAGCCTCCCGGCGGACGGAACACCGCACCGAGGTCGGCGTCCACCAACAGCACGTCGTACCTTCGGTTGTCGGCCACCGCGCGCTCCAGACAGCGCTGCGCGGCAGGGCCGCTGCCGGCCGCCGACACATCGACGTCCGGCTCCGCCGCGAGTGCGGCCGCCAGTGATTCGGCGAAGATCCGGTGGTCGTCGACGACGAGAACACGAATGCGTCCCACGGGCCCCACTCCCGGCATGTTGCACTCCCCCACGGTTGGGGTTGCGATCGCATGGGATCCGGCGCCCGGAAAACAGGATCATCCACCGCGGTACCGCACGACCGCCGTCGTGCCGCGCCTGAGGTGCCCGTTCCGGGTGCCGAATCCTTGCGTCTCGCCCCCTGATGGCGCCGGCCCCCACCGGCGCTGTGTCAGAAGCGTAGGGGCCGGGGACGCCAATAGCGCCCGATTGGCAGAAGTCGGCCGGTAGCAGCGGATGCATTCGGCCAACCGATGGGGCGCGCGGGAACGTTGGTGCTCCGGGTCCCGGACTCTTTCCGGCCGGCCGGGGTTTGGGATGCCCGGATGCCCGGACGCCCTGACGCCGGGACGCCCGGACAGCCGGCCGGTGGACCGGCCGGCCGGACGGCACATGGCGGGCTACAGGCGGCGGGCGCCCGCCGACGGGACCGCCGTGAAGACCCGCGGCTCCCGGTAACCGGCGGCGGCGAAGGCCGAGACGACCGCCTCGGTGATCTTCTCCGCGGCGTCGCTCTCCGCGAGGACGATGGCCGAGCCGCCGAATCCGCCGCCCGTCATCCGTGCGCCCAGCGCACCCGAGGTGTTGGCGGTGTCCACGACGAGGTCCAACTCCGCGCAGGAGATGCGGAAGTCGTCGCGCAGCGAGACGTGGCCCGCCGTCAGCACCGCCCCGATGTCCCGGGTACGGCCCGCGTCCAGCAGCTCGATGACCTGCTCGACGCGGTGGTTCTCGGTGACGATGTGGCGGACGAGACCGAGGATCGTGTCGTCCTGACCACCCGCGCGCAGCCGGTCGAGGGCCGCGGCCAGGCCGTCGTAGGGGATGTCGCGCAGCGCGGGGACCCCGAGGGCGGCGGCGCCGGCCTCGCACCCGGCCCGGCGCTCGGCGTACGAACCGTCGCTGTGCGCGTGCTTGACGCGGGTGTCCACGACGAGCAGCCGCATCCCCTCCGCGGCGAGGTCGAACGGCACCTGGCGCTGCGAGCCGTCGCGGGTGTCCACGAACAGGGCGTGGCCCGCCGTGCAGCAGGCGGACGCCGTCTGGTCCATGATGCCGGTGGGCGCGCCGACGTAGACGTTCTCGGCGCGCTGGCACAGCAGGGCCATCGCGGGCCGCTCCAGGCCGAGTTCGTGCAGGTCGTCGAGGGCGAGAGCGGTGACGACCTCCAGCGCGGCCGACGAGGACAGCCCGGCGCCGGTGGGGACCGTGCTCTCGTAGTGGATGTCGGCACCGGTGAGCCGGTGGCCCGCCTCGCGCAGCGCCCACACCACGCCCGCCGGGTACGAGGCCCAGCCGTCGTCCCTGCCGGGCGTCAGCTCGTCGAGCCGCAGTTCGACGATGCCGCCGGGCATGTCGGCGGAGTGCAGCCGCAGCAGGCCGTCGTCGCGGCGGGCGACGGTGGCCACGGTGGTGTGCGGCAGCGCGAACGGCATCACGAAGCCGTCGTTGTAGTCGGTGTGCTCACCGATCAGGTTCACCCGGCCGGGAGCCGCCCACACGCCCTCCGGCGCGCTGCCGAACACCTTCTCGAACACGGTCACTTGGCGGTCTCCTGGTTCTCCCCGCGCTGGGCGAACGCCCACGCGTCCCGGACGATTTCGGCGAGATCCGGCCGGGACGGACGCCAGCCGAGGACCCGGCGGGCCCGGTCGGCGGAGGCGACGAGCACGGCCGGATCGCCGCCGCGGCGCGGGACGGTGACCTCGGGGACCGGGTGACCGGTGACCTGCCGGACGGTCTCGACGACCTGGCGGACGGAGAAGCCCTCACCGTTGCCGAGGTTGCAGATCAGGTGCTCGCCCTCGGCGCCGGCGGCCAGCGCCAGCAGGTGCGCCTGCGCGAGGTCGGCGACGTGGATGTAGTCGCGGACGCAGGTCCCGTCGGGCGTCGGATAGTCGTCGCCGTAGACGGAGATCGCCTCGCGGCGGCCCTGCGCGACCTGGAGGACCAGCGGGATGAGGTGCGACTCGGGGTCGTGCCGCTCGCCGATCATCTCCCCGGAGAGCGAGCGGTACGCCCCGGCCACGTTGAAGTACCGCAGCGAGACGGCGGACAGCCCGTGCGCGGCGGTCTCGCCGGTGATCATGTGATCGACGGCCAGCTTGGTGGCGCCGTACGGATTGGTCGGCGCGGTCGCGTCGTCCTCGGTGATCGGGACGGACGCCGGCTCGCCGTAGGTCGCGGCCGTGGAGGAGAAGACCAGCCGGCGGACCCCGCACTCGCGCATCGCGGCGAGCAGCTCCATGGTGCCCGCCACGTTGTTCCGCCAGTACTTGCCCGGGTCGGCGACGGACTCGCCGACCTGCGAGGAGGCGGCGAAGTGCAGCACGGCGTCGTAGGAGGAGTCGAGCACCTTGCCCGCGTCCTGGATCCGCCCCTCGACGAAGTCCGCGCCCGCCGGCACGCCCTCGCGGAAGCCCGTCGACAGGTCGTCCAGGACGGTGACCCGGTGGCCGGCTTCCAGCAGGTGCGCGGTGACGACGCTGCCGATGTAACCGGCGCCGCCGGTCACCAGGACCTTCATGGGGGTGCTCACTGGCTCGCTACCTCTCGCAGTCGCTGTGCCGCGGTTTCCGGGGGCACGTCGTTGATGAACACACTCATGCCGGATTCGGAACCCGCGAGAAACTTCAGCTTGCCGGAAGTGCGGCGGACGGTGAAAAGCTCAAGGTGCAACGCGAAGTCACACCGGTCGGCCGCCCCGAAGGGCGCCTGGTGCCAGCCCGCGATGTACGGCGTGCGCGGTTCGCCCTCCCCGAAGATCCGGTCGAAGCGCTTCAAGAGTTCCAGATAGACATGTGGGAACTCTGTGCGGGCGTCCTCGTCGAGCTGCAGCAGGTCCGGCACCCGGCGGTTCGGGTAGAGGTGCACCTCGTAGGGCCAGTGCGCCGCGTAGGGGACGAACGCCGTCCAGTGCTCGCCCTCCAGCACGACACGGCGGCCGTCGGCGCGCTCGTCCGCGAGGACGTCGTCGAAGAGGTTGCCGCCGGTGCGCTCCCGGTGCTCGGCCAGCGAGCGCAGCATCAGCTCGGTGCGCGGGGTGATGAACGGGTACGCGTAGATCTGGCCGTGCGGGTGGCCGAGGGTGACGCCGATCTCCTTGCCGCGGTTCTCGAAGCAGAAGACCTGCTCGACGCCGGGGAGTTGGGACAGCTCGGCGGTGCGGTCGGTCCAGGCGTCGAGCACCAGTCCGGCCTGCTCGGGGGTGAGGTCGGCGAACGAGGCGTCGTGGTCGGAGGTGAAGCAGACGACCTCGCAGCGGCCGGCGTCGCCCGCGAGGGAGGGGAAGCGGTTCTCGAAGACGGCGACGTCGTAGTCGGCGGCCGGGATCTCGCTGAGCCGGCCGTCGCGCGACGGGCACAGCGGGCACTCGTCGGCGGGCGGGTGGTAGATCCGGCCCTGCCGGTGGGAGGCGACGGCGACGGTATCGCCCAGCAGCGGATCGCGGCGCAGCTCCGCCGAGGTGGCGACGGCGTCCAGCAGGCGCCGGTCCACGGCGTCGCGCACCACGTCGTCACGGGAGTCGTAGTAGAGCAGCTCACGGCCGTCCGCCAGGCGGGTCGTCGTCTTCTTCACTCCGGAGACCCCTCATCAAACCTACTCAACATAACCGCGCACAATGAACCACAAAACAACAGTGACGTCAATGCACCGGCCAGGACCTGGCGAGATCGATGGGTGAGGGGCACGACGACATGCCGATGCCCCCGCACAGGGCGCGGGGGCATCGGCGTGTGGAGCATCGGAACGCGGGGGCTCGGGCCCCGGCCACGGGCTACGTACGGGCGGCGGGCTACGGGGGGCGGGCCACGGCGGCCCGGTCAGCTTGCGGGGCCTCCGGAGGGGAAGCTCCCGGCAGCGACCCGGTCCAGCAGCCCGGTACGGGCCGCGAGCGCGGCGGCCTCCAGCCGGGAGCCGACGCCGAGTTTCATGAGCACCCGCTGCACATGAGTGCGCGCGGTGCTGGGGGCGATGCTCATCCCGGCGGCGATCAGCCGGGTGTCCTCGCCCTCGGCGACCCGCATCAGGACCTCTATCTCGCGCGGGGTGAGCATCTGCAGCAGCCGGCTGCCCTCGTCGTCGGGCTCCTCCACCGGGTTCAGCAGTTCCGCGAACGCGCTCTGCAGCAGCTGCGGAGAGACCGCGACCTCACCGGCCCTGGCCTTCACCATCGCCCGCTCGACGCCCTCGATGCGCTCGTCCTGCCGCACATAGCCCGAGGCGCCGGCCGCGAACGCCGCCGCGATGCCGCGCGGGCTCGGCACCGGCCCGAGAACGACCACGGCCACCGCCGGCCGCTCGCGCTTGACCCGCGAAACGGTCTCGAACACCCCGGGATCGGCCGGCGACGACGTGCCGATCAGACACACCTCCGGCGACCTGCTCAGTACGAGATCCGCCGCCCCCGCCGCCGGCGAGGCCGCGGCGAGCACCCGGTGCCCGCGCAGTTTCAGTGCCGAGGCGAGCGCCTCCGCGAGCAGCCGGTGGTCGTCGATGACGACAAGACGTACGCCCATGTCGCGCTCCCCTATCCCCCTGAGGACCGATCGGGACCGGTCCCGGCGGCTCCACGTCCTGCCCCCACTTGTACGTAGCGCACGGCCCGCCCGTTGTCCCGGCGGTGACCCACGGCGGGCCCGGGTCTAGCCCCGGAAGCTACACGTTTGTTCGACGCGGCGCGCCCCTTACCGGTAAGAAGCACCCCTCAATTCCGAAATACCCGTCATTGATGGCCGGTTCACGCCCGGGGCGTCTCATCGTGCACAGGACGGGCCCATAACGGGACTGGTGTCTCGTTATGGGCCCGTCAGTGCGGTACTGGGGTTTTACCCCGGCCGGTGGCTCAGCTGAAGTCCGCGATCACCAGTGCGGACAGCGAGTCCCGGGCGGAGACGGTGACACCGGTGAGGAAGAAGTGCCCGTTGTGCAGCCACGTGTAGCGGTACGTGTCCAGGAAGTCGTTCTCGGTCGTCTTCGTGTCGGCGCTGAACACCATGTACGGCGTGTTCTTCTGCGTCGTCGGGTCCATCGCGTAGAGCCCGCCGGGCTTGTCGTACCCCGACTCCTGGTACGCGATGACCTTGCCGTTCTCGATGCCGACCACGGTCGACTCGCCGGAGACGGCCGGCTTGACGGTCCACAGCGGCTTGCCGGTCTTCAGGTCCACGGCCGCGATCTCGTTGGTCTGGCCGTAGGCGGCACCGTCCGCCTTGTGCGACTTCGTCGGGGTGTAGAGCGTCGTGCCCTGGATGGCGAAGTTGAAGCAGGGGCCCTCACCGGCGATCCGGCAGTGGATCCCGTAGTTGCCCTGGTAGCCGCCGTTGCCCAACGAGGTGTGGCCGACGAGCTTGCCGCCCTCCAGGTACATGAGGTCGGACATCAGGCTGTTGGTGGCGCCGATGCCGATGACCACCGGGTCGGTGGACACGATGCTGGAGAGCTCGGTGCCCGCCGAGACCTGCCAGGACCAGGTGGTCTTGTAGGTCGTGGTGTCGACGCCGCGGACGAAGACGTCCTTGCCGCACTCGACCGAGACGACGAGCTGCTTGCCGCCCGCGTAGCTCTTGTCCTGGCAGTTGGACGACGGGTTGGGCGCCCAGATCTGCGCATGGGTGCTGAGCTTGTACCCGGCGTAGCCGTGCAGCCAGGAGACCGCCGCGACATCACCGCTGACCGCGACCGTCGAGTAGAGGAAGGTGGAGCTGCTCGAACCCGGTGCGATGGGCAGCGGCACCTCCCAGAGCTTGGTGCCCTTGGAGATGTCGACGGCCATCAGCATCTCGCAGTTGGCGCCGAACTGGATCGCGACCCGGTTGTCGGAGACGTCGTCCGACGCGGGGCAGGACTTGCCGGTGATCGGGATCGACCACTTCTCCGCGCCGCCGCTGAGCGCGTACCCCTTCACGGAGTCCGGCAGCGTCTTGACGACGGTGTCGCCGCTGAACCAGGTGTTCGGGACCCGGGCCTGGATCTCGTCCACCGGCGGCCGCGTAGCGGTCTTGCTCCAACCCACCTTGGCGTTGATGACGCCCTGCTGCTTGCCGTCGTTACCGCCGGTGGCGCCGCCGGTGGCACCGGCCGAGGTCTTGTCCGCGATCGGCTTCTTGTCGCCGTCGTCGCCCTTGGTCAGGAAGTACACGCCACCACCGATGACCAGCACCGCGGCGACCACCGCGGCGACGATCATGACGATCTTGCTGTTGCCGCCGCCCTGACCGCCGCCCTGCGGCGTGTACACGGTCTGCGGCGGGCCCATCGGCGGCCCCTGGGGCGGACCTTGGGGCGGACCTTGCGGGTTCTGCGGGTAGCCGTACTGCGGCGGCTGCCCGGGCGGCTGGCCCTGCGACGGGTAGCCGTACTGGGGCTGCTGCGGCTGCTGCGGCGCCGGCTGCGCGTACGGGTTCTGCCCCGGCGGGACCGGCTGCGCGTACGGATTGTCCGGAACCTGGCCCGGAGGCGGGTTCTGCGGATAGCCGTACTGCGGCGGCTGGCCGGGCGGCGGCGCCTGCGGGCTCACGGCCGGCTGCGGATAGCCGTACTGCGGCTCCTGCGGCGGCGGAGCCTGCTGGGGAGGCGGAGGCACAGCGCCCTCGGACTTCCCGAAGTTGGGCGGGTTGCCGGGCGGCGGGGGCGGCTGCGTCATCAGCAGGTCCTCATTCAGGCAATACCAGTAAGGGTCAGGTAAGCGGGAGTTCTCTTTGTATCACTGCGTCCCGGCCGCCCCACGCGCCGGTCCTCGACCGTTACGCGCCCGCTACAAGCCCCACACGCCGGGGCGCGCACGCCCCGGCGTCGACGGCTCGCGCCGTCCTATTTGTGCCGTCCTACTCGTCGTCCGCCAGCTCCAGCCAGCGCATTTCCAGCTCGTCGCGCTCGTCGCGCAGCGCGCGCAGTTGCGTGTCCAGCTTGGCGACGAGGTCGAAGTCCGTCGAGTTGTCCGCGATCTGCGCGTGCGCCTTGGCCTCTTCCTGGCCGATGCGGTCGAGCCGGCGCTCGACCTTCTGCAGCTCCTTCTTCGCCGCCCGCTCGTCCCGGGACCCGGCGGCTCCCGCCGCCTTGCCCTTCGCCGCGACCGGCGCGGGCGCCGAGTCCGCCGCGATACGGCGGCGGCGCTCCAGGTACTCGTCGACCCCGCGCGGCAGCATCCGCAGCGTCGAGTCGCCGAGCAGCGCCCAGACGTTGTCGGTGGTGCGCTCCAGGAAGAACCGGTCGTGGCTGATGACCACCATCGAGCCGGGCCATCCGTCGAGGACGTCCTCCAGCTGCGTCAGCGTCTCGATGTCGAGGTCGTTGGTCGGTTCGTCGAGGAACAGCACGTTCGGCTCGTCCATCAGCAGCCGCAGGATCTGCAGCCGGCGCCGTTCACCACCCGACAGGTCACCGACCGGCGTCCACTGCTTCTCCTTCGAGAAGCCGAACTGCTCGCACAGCTGGCCCGCCGTCATCTCCTTGCCCTTGCCGAGGTCCACGCGCTGCCGCACGCTCTCCACGGCCTGCAGCACCCGCCACGTCGGGTCGACCTCGCTGACCTCCTGCGACAGGTACGCGAGCTTCACCGTCTTGCCGACGACGATCTTCCCGGCCGGCGGCTGGTCGTCGCCGTGCGAGTACGCGGCCTCCGCCAGCGCCCGCAGCAGCGACGTCTTGCCCGCGCCGTTCACCCCGACCAGACCGATCCGGTCGCCCGGACCCAGCTGCCACGTCAGGTGCTTGAGCAGCACCTTGTCGCCGCCCTGGATCGTCACGTCCTCCAGCTCGAAGACGGTCTTGCCGAGCCGCGAGTTGGCGAACTTCATCAGCTCGGCGCTGTCGCGCGGCGGCGGCACGTCCGCGATCAGCTCGTTCGCTGCCTCGATGCGGTAGCGCGGCTTGCTCGTCCGCGCCGGGGCGCCGCGGCGCAGCCACGCCAGCTCCTTGCGCATGAGGTTCTGCCGCTTGCCCTCCTCGGTGGCCGCCCGCCGGTCGCGCTCGGCCCGCGCGAAGACGTAGTCGCTGTAGCCGCCCTCGTACTCGTGCACGTCACCGCGCTGCACGTCCCACATCCGGGTGCAGACCTGGTCCAGGAACCACCGGTCGTGAGTGACGCAGACCAGCGCGGAGCGCCGGGTCTGGAGGTGCTGGGCCAGCCAGGCGATGCCCTCGACGTCGAGGTGGTTGGTCGGCTCGTCGAGCACGACCAGGTCCTGCTCGTCGATCAGCAGCTTCGCCAGCGCGATCCTGCGCCGCTCACCACCGGACAGCGGCCCGATCACCGTGTCCAGCCCTTGCGGGAACCCCGGCAGGTCCAGCCCGCCGAACAGCCCGGTCAGCACATCGCGGATCTTCGCGTCCCCGAGCCACTCGTGGTCCGCCTTGTCCCCGACCACCTCGTGCCGGACGGTCGCCTTCGGATCCAGGCTGTCGTGCTGCGTCAGCACCCCGAGCCGCAGCCCGCCCACATGCGTGACCCGCCCGGTGTCCGGCTCCTCCAGCTGCGCGAGCATCCGGATCAGGGTCGTCTTCCCGTCACCATTACGGCCGACGACCCCGATACGGTCGCCCTCCGAAACGCCGAGGGAAACACCGTCGAGCAGCGCCCGGGTGCCGTAGACCTTTCCTACGGCCTCGACGTTGACGAGGTTGACGGCCACTTTTACTCCATGCTGGTGCGGAACGATCGATCTCCCAGGGTAGTCGCCACCACCGACCACCCCCTCCGCCCGCATCCCTTGCCGGTGGCGCCACACAGCGTGCGTTCGCGGTCACCCGGTGTGGCAATCCGCAGGCGGGAGCGGGCCACCGCCCGGCCCCCGTTCCCAGCCGCGGCACCGAAGTCGATCGAGCAAGGTCGCGCAAGTTCGTGTCGCGCGCGGGTGGGCGCGGTGCAAGCTCGTTGGCAGCGGACCCTCATCCGGCTCGACAGCGGAGGACACCATGGCGTTACACCTGCTCGGCAAGGACCCGGAGAGCAAGTCCGGCGGCTCTCCCACCGTGTATCTCGATGACGAGACCGACAACTACCTGGTCCAGGGGTGGAAGGTGCTGGACCGGGAACGGCTGTCGGAACTGGACCTCCCCGCCCACGAGACCGTCGTCGAGATCCCGCGGCGGATGGTCCAGTTCTTCCTGGAGGTGAAGAGTGACGAAGCCCCCAACGTTTGAGGAACTGCTCGCCTCGGCACGTCACTCGGCCGTGCATCTGGGATGCGCGACGGCTACATGACGTCGGACCCGGCCTATATCGCCTGGCAGAGCGGGGTTCGCAACGCGGATCAGGACAACGATCCCGAGTTCCGGGACTGGCTCACGTGGGTGCGGGAAGCAACGGATCGCGGCGTGGTGAACCGCCGAGCACGGGTCTTCTCCGTCCCGGAGTCGGACTACATCAAGTTCGAGCACCATGTCTCGGACGCGAACGTGAAGGCCGGCGAACAGATTCGCTGGCTCCCCCGCCGGCAAGCGACGGACATCGCCTTCCCCGGCAACGACTTCTGGGTGTTCGACAACGAGCTGGTCCTCGTCCTGCACTTCACCGGCGACGGTGAGAGCCCAGAGGACTGGATGGAACTGACGACCGACCCGACGATCCTCAACCTCTGCGAAAGCTCGTTCGAGGCGGTGTGGGAACGGGCAATCCCGCACGAGGAGTACCGGATCATCTGATCCGAACGCTCCCGTGGCGACTTCTCCTTCCTCAGCCGTCCTCGATGCCCGGAGGGCTCTCGGGCGACGCCTTCGAGAGATCCGCAGACCGACCGGCCTGACGGCGCGGGCGCTCGCCGCCCGCGCCGGTTGGAGTGAGTCGAAGGCGTCGCGCACTGGAGGTGGGCACCGGCACGGGCTACAACGCCGCATGGCTCACTCATCGGCTCGGCGGCCGGCTGGTGACCTCGGTCGAAATGGACGAGGGCGTGGCGGCGGAAGCACGGAAGAACCTCCGCCGGGCGGGCCTGGCTCCCCGGCTGATCCTCGGGGACGGGCTCGCCGGGGTGCCGGCCCACGCCCCCTTCGACCGGCTGATCTCCACCTGCTGCGTCCAGGAGATCCCGGGGGCCTGGGTCGAACAGACCCCTGAAGGCCGGATCGTCACCCCTTGGGGAAACGGCTGCTTCTCCGCCTCCTTCGCGGTACTCGACGTATCGCGCGGAGTGGCCACCGGCCGCTTCTCGGGATATCCGGCCTTCAGGTGGGCTCGACAGCAGCGTCCCGGCTACGGATACCTCGTGGACTACCTCCACCACGACGACGAGGGCGCCAAGAGCCGAACGACGGTGCACCCGGAGTCCGTCCGGAACGACACGGACGCCCGCTTCGCCGTCGCCGTCCAGGGTGTCCGGCCTATGGTCGATGCTGTGCGCCGCCGACGACGGCAGCGACGAGTCGACCTTGTGGCTGCTGGCCGACGACCGGCGATCGTGGGCCCCCGTCGACTACGTCCCGGGTGCAACGTCGTTCGAGGTGGACCAGTACGGCCCCCGCCACCTCTGGGACGAGGTCCGAACCGCCTACGCCTGGTGGTCGGAGCACGGTCGGCCCGAGCGCGACGCATTCGGCCTCACCGTGACGGAGGCCGGCGGCCAGCAGGTCTGGCTACGCACGCCGAAGTGCCGGTCCCCACCGTCCGCTGACTACATCCCCGGGGCGCCGCCGGGGCCGCCTGCGAGGTGATCGAGCGCTCCGGCCCTCACTCCGTGCAGGAACGCGCGGAGCGCGGCGGGGGTGGTGCGGACGGTCACGTCGGGATCGTCGCTTTCGCGGAGGCGGACGGTTCCGTCGGAGGTGCGGGATATGTGGACGCAGTTCGCGGACTCCGGGCAGAAGGATGACTTCTGCCACTTCAATGCGGACATTTAGCCACCTCTCAGATGCTCTGGGCGATGTTGTGGATCAGATCCCGCGACTTCTCCGGCGTGAGCGAACCGCTGTCCATGCGGTCCAGCACCGAGCGGTATTTGGCCAGCTGCGCTTCGGCATCAAGGAACTCGCAACCATGTGCGGTGTCCAGAACCACTGTGTCCAGCTTCGGCACAGGTCCCTCGACGTACGTGAAGGACTGGCCGGAGGAGACACAGGCCCACGAACCAAACGGGATCACCTGAACGACCACGTTCTCGTGCTCGCTCATCTCGATGAGGTGCTGTAGCTGCCGCCGCGCGATATCCCGGCCGCCCACTCCCATCCGTAGGGCGGCCTCATGCACGATCGTGGCGTACGGCGTCGGTGGATCACTGAACAGGATCGCCTGCCGCTTCAAGCGGTAGGAGAGCCGGTGCTCCACTTCATGTGGACGGAGTGGTGGGACGCACTCCAGGAGACCGGCGCGGATGTGATCCAACGCCTGCAACAGTCCCGGGATGTGGATCACTACGGCGACGCGGATCGCCGTCGCGTGATGTTCCAGCTCCGCTAGGTCGAGCTGCCCAGCAGGAAGCAGCTCGCGATACTCCTCCCACCAGCCCCGTTTCCGGTCGCCGGTCATGCCCACGAGCGCATCGACAAGGTCTGGATCAAAACATTCGTAGTTCCTGGCCAGAGCATGCACCCGTTCGGCGCTCGGGCCGAAGCGCGCCGCTTCGATATTGCTGATCTGCGCCGAGTTGACGCGTAGAAGTCGAGCCGCTTCCGCAGTGGAGAGACCCGCGCGCTCCCGGAGTTTCCGCAGTTCCGCGCCCAGACGCAGTTGGCGCCCGGTCGGATTGCTCCTCATCGGCACGTGCCGTGCTCCTCGCTCGTGGTGGGCGGGCAGGCATCACTCGTACGCGTACGCCTTCAATGATTCTGCCCGAAGCGCTGAAATCTTTTCGCCATAACCTCTACCGTATGAGGCAGACACTCTGCGTCACCGGAAGTGCACCGCCTGCACGGCGACAACGCCACCGAGCGACGATCCCACTCCCTCTCCGAAGGAGATCCGCATGGACAACGTAGCGGCGAACGCGCCGGGTTCAGACGAGTTCTGGACGTACACCCTCCAACTCCCGCACGACGGCAGAGCCGTCCGCGTCGCGCGGTCAACGGTGCGAACCGTGCTGCAGACATACGGGATGGCGCAGGTCAGCGACGTGGCCGAGCTACTGGCGAGCGAGTTGGTGACCAACTCGCTGCTGTACTCCGACGGGCCGTCGTGGATCCGGGTGAGCAATCCGCGCACGACGCACGTACGGGTGGGTGTGTGGGACACCAACCCGACGATTCCGCCGCCGTTTCGCGGCGCGCCGCACCCGCCCGGGCCGCCCGAGTGCGCCGAGCGGGGGCGCGGGCTGTTGCTCGTGCGGGAGTGCGCGGACCGGTGGGGTGGGTACGCGCTCGGCGAGGAAGTGTTCGGGATGTGCGGGAAGTTGCTGTGGTTCGAGTTGGCCGCCTGATGGCGGAACCCGGCGATCCGCTCGTCCAGGCGGCCCTGCGGGTGACCGTCAGCGGGCTGGATCTGGCGGCGGCCGAACGGTTCGACCGGGAGCTGATCGCCGCGCGGCGGGAGGCCGAACGGACCGGCAGTGCCGCACCGTTGGAATCCTTCCGGTACCGGTGGCGGGTGTTCATCGCCCTGCGGCGCAACCTCGACGATGCGGGTGGCACCTGACGCCGGCTAGAACTCGTGGCGTGACGTCAGGGCGAACCGCTACCGTGCCGCTCGTGACGCGCAGAGAGATCGTCGAGCAGGGTGTACGGGTGCTGGGTGTGGCGGTCGTCTGTCTGTGCTCCCTCGTCGGGCTGACCGCCGTGTCCCTGATGGGCCTGTCCGTTGCGACCGAGTGCGATCCGGGCGACCACGCGCTCTGCAACGGCTGGGGCAAGGCCGTTCTGTCCCTCGGGCCGATGGCCGTCGCGCTGGCGGCGGCAGCCGTGGGCAGCTACGGCGCGATGTCCCGCCGGCCGTGGCGGCCGGCACTTTGGGCGATCGCGATGGGAGCGCAGTTCACGGTGTGGGCATGGGTGGCGGGGATGTACGGCTGAGGTTCCATCAGCTCGCCTGGTACCCCGGCCGGTTGGCCATCCGAGGGGTGGAGCCGGTGACGGCGATGGCGGGGGTCACGCCCGTCAGCCGCAGGATGGTGAGCATCCTGGTGTCGGTGCAGAGCAGGGTGAGGTCGCCGCCACGGTCCACGGCCCGGCGCCAGGCCCTGCAGATCGGGCCGAGCCCGGCGCTGTCGATGAACGTCACCCCGCGCAGGTCGACGAGCACCGACGGCGCGCTGCGGGCGGTGGCGGCGTCCAGGTGCTGGTCGCTGTGGCGGGTGGTGGCTATGTCGATCTCGCCGTGGAGCTCGACGACGGTCGTGCCCCGCACGTCCTGGCCGATGGTGCGGACCGCGGGGTGCCGGAGGTGTCCGGTCGCCGTGCCCTGGCCCGGATCGGATCCTGTTCGCGTGGTCGCTGTGATGGCGGTGATCCTCTGTCGGTGCTCAGGTGCGGGGGATGAAGGCGCGGCCCCTCTTGTTCGGCTCTTGTTCGGTGCGCGCCCCCTCCGGACCCGGTACGACCGGGTCCGGAGGGGGCGGGACAGGCTCTAGCCCTCGCCGATGCCGGACTGGGAGGTGGGGAAGCAGGTGGGCTCGCCGTGGGTCAGCATGACGTCCATGGAGCCCATTTTGTCCGGGTGCAGGGCGCCCTTGAGGTCGGCCTGCACCAGTACCAGGAAGTCCCCGTGCGGGATGGCGCTGGGACGGATCAGCATCACGCGTCCGTCCTTCGGGTCCTGCGACTCGACCGACTCGAGGTTGGGGTTGGTGCGGACCTTGTCGGGGCAGGAGTCCGAGGCCCGCAGGACCACGGCCGGCACGCCCAGGCTGCGCAGCGCCGCCTGGAGTCCGGACACCTCCGCGCCCGACACCTGGATGCTGACGGTCCCGTCCTTGCGCGGAGCGACCGTGTACGAGGCGTTGCTCAGGACCGGCGCACCGCTGCCGGGGACGTGGGCGGTGCTCTGACCTGTTCCTGCTTGCGGGGTGTCGGTGGTGTCGGCCGAGTGCGGGATCAGCACCACCGCGGTGGCGGCCGCGGCCAGTCCCAGCGCGGTGACCGCGATCCGCCGGGTGTGGCGCGGCCGCACCGGCACCGCAGTGGTGGGCGGCAGGGCCGCGGCGCGGGCGGTGAGCTCCTCGGCGAGCTGCTGCTGGAAGTGCACGGGGCTGGTCATGAGTGGGCCTCCGAGACGGCGTGCAGGGATGTGGTGGTCTGGGTGTCGGCGCGCTGCAGGGCCATGCGGGCGCGGTGCAGGCGCACCCGGGCGGCGGCCGAGCTGATGCCCAGGGCCTGTGCGGCCTCTCGGGTGGTCAGTCCGTCCAGGGCCACCAGGTCCAGCACCGCGCGCAGCGGCTCGGAGAGGGCGGCGTGCCGCTCGGCCAGCTGCCGGGCGTCGCGGGCCGCGTCGATCCGGCGCTCGATCGCGCTGACGTCCTCGTCGTCCAGCAGCCGCCGGCCGGCGAGCTGGGCGGTGGCCTGCCGCTCACGGGCACTGCCCCGGAAGTGGGCGGCCAGGACGTTGCGGGAGATGCCGTAGAGCCAGGCGACCGGTGCGCCGCGCCGGGCGTCGTAGGTGTGTGCCTGTTCGAGCGCGGTCAGGAAGATGTCGGCCGTCAGGTCCGCGGCCAGGTGCGGGCTGTCGGTGCGCCGGGTGACGAAACCGAGCACAGTGTCGAACTGCTGCTGGTAGAACGCGGCGAACCCGACCGGATCACGCACCGGTGGCGCTGTTGAATGCTCCGCTTTCACGGACGACTCCTTGAACGGACGAGCAATGCCTTACATCTCTACTTGGCTCGGCCGCCCGAAAGCGTTACACGCCCCCCTCCCACCACCAGCCGCCCCACGCCTGGCGGCGTCAGGCAGGCAGGATCGTCGCCCCCGGAGCGGGGGACGTCGTGACCCGGGTCGCGCGGCAGGTGCCGGAAGCGAGAACGGCCTCGGCGATCTTCTCGGCTTCTTCGGAGGTGGCCGCGAGGAAGGCGCACGTCGGGCCCGAGCCGGAGACCAGGGCGGCCAGGGCACCGGCCCCGGTGCCCGCGCGGAGGGTGTCGGCGAGGGCGGGGCGCAGGGAGAGGGCGGCGGGCTGGAGGTCGTTGCTCAGGGCAGCCGCCAGCACGGCCGGGTCGCCGGAGGCGAGGGCTGCGAGCAGGGCCGGGGCCGGTTCCGGGTCGGCGATGTCGGCCGTGGTGGCGCCCGTGCCGGACGCCTCGCGCAGCCGGTCGCACTCGCGGTAGACGGCCGGCGTCGACAGCCCGCCGTCCGCGACGGCGAAGACCCAGTGGAACGGTCCCCGCACGTCGAGCGGGGTGAGGAGCTCGCCCCGGCCGCGTCCGAGTGCGGCGCCGCCGATCAGGTTGAACGGAACGTCGCTGCCCAACTCGGCGCAGATGTCCAGGAGTTCGGCCTGCGGGGTGTGCAGCCCCCACAGGGCGTCGCAGCCGAGCAGCGCGCCCGCCCCGTCCGCGCTGCCGCCCGCCATGCCGCCCGCGACGGGGATGTCCTTGGCGATGTGGATGTGGACGGCGGGCTCGATGCCGTGCCGCGCGGCGAGTGCGACGGCGGCGCGGGCGGCCAGGTTCGTGCCGTCGAGGGGGATCTCGGCGACGTCCGGGCCGGACGCCGTGATCCGCAGGCTGTCGGCGGGGGTGACGGTGACCTCGTCGAACAGGCCCACGGCGAGGAACACGTTGGCCAGGTCGTGGAACCCGTCGGGCCGCAGACCGCCGACGGCGAGCTGCGCGTTGACCTTGGCGGGAATCCGGACGGTGACGGAGGCCGGGAGGGTCACTTCGCGTCCTCCGACGGGACCGCCACGGCCGGCTTGTGCTCGGCGATGGCCGCGAACTCCTCGACCGTCAGCGCCTCACCGCGCGCCTGCGGCGAGATGCCCGCCGCGACGAGCGCGGCCTCGGCCGCCGGAGCCGAGCCGGCCCAGCCGGCGAGCGCGGCCCGCAGGGTCTTGCGGCGCTGGGCGAAGGCCGCGTCGACGACCGCGAAGACCTCACGCCGGGTGGCCGTGGTCGTCGGCGGCTCGTGGCGCACCAGGGCGACGAGACCGGAGTCGACGTTCGGCGCGGGCCAGAAGACGTTGCGGCCGATGGACCCGGCGCGCTTCACGTCCGCGTACCAGTTCGCCTTCACCGAGGGCACGCCGTAGACCTTGTTGCCGGGCTTGGCGGCCAGCCGGTCCGCGACCTCGGCCTGGACCATGACGAGGGTGCGTTCGATCGTCGGGAACGTCGCGAGCATGTGCAGCAGCACCGGCACCGCCACGTTGTACGGCAGATTCGCGACCAGCGCGGTCGGCGGCGGCCCCGGCAGCTCCGTGACCTGCATCGCGTCGTTGTGCACCAGCGCGAAGCGGTCGGCGCGGGAGGGCATCCGGGCCACGATGGTGGGGGTGAGCGCGCCCGCGAGCACGTCGTCGATCTCGATCGCCGTGACGCGGTCGGCCGCTTCCAGCAGCGCCAGCGTCAGGGATCCGAGGCCGGGCCCGACCTCGAGGACGGTGTCGTCCGGCAGTACACCGGCCGTCCGCACGATGCGCCGCACCGTGTTCGCGTCGATGACGAAGTTCTGGCCCCGCTGCTTGGTGGGGCGTACGCCCAGCGCGGCGGCCAGTTCGCGGATGTCGGCGGGACCGAGGAGGGCGTCGGGCTCAGTGGTGCTCACGTACTCAGCGTACGGGCCCGGCAGCCGCCCTCAAGCCGGACCCCGGCCGGGCGGACCAGCGGCCGGGCCCCGGCCTGACCACCGCGCCGAGGTCCTCAGCCGCCGAGTTTGCGGCCGCAGACCGGCCAGGGGCTGGAGCCGCGCTGGATGTAGAGCCGTTTGGCACGGAAGGTCTGTTCGCCCGCTGGGGCGTCCTGGGGGCGGCCGCTGCCGCCGAGGCTGTGCCAGGTCTGGGTGTCGAACTGGTAGAGGCCGCCGTAGGTGCCGGACGGGTCGACCGCGTGCGGGCGGCCGCCGGCCTCGCAGTGCGCGAGGCCCTGCCAGTTCAGGCCGTCGGCCCCGGCGACCGAGGTCGGCAGCGGCTTGGTGCCGATGCGGACGACCTGGGTGACGGGCTCCCTGACGATCTCGGAGCGGATGATCCTGGGCCGCTGCTTCACCCCGTTGACCGTCCGGAAGGCGTACGTGACCCGGCGGACGCCCGCCTTCCCCGGGGTGTCGACGGCCTCGGTGCCGTGGAACAGCTGGGCGTCCTTGTGCTTCTCCGTGCGGAACCGCACCGGCTCCTCGCGCACCTCCTCGGTGCCGGAGATCCGCAGCACCGAGATGGTCTGGCCCTCCCGGGGGAAGCTCTCCGGGTCGACGGACGTCGCGTCCTGGTTCCGCAGGGTGATCCCGGACTGGGCGACGACCTCGCGGACGGTGGCGGCGTTGGTGCGTACCGTCCGCTCGCGGCCGTCGGCGAGCAGCGTGACGGTCCGCTCGGTGCGTACGTCCAGGTCGAGGCCGTGCCGCCCGATGGACGAGCCGCGCGACGCGGACAGATGCGCGCCCTCGGCGCGGACGCCGAGCTCGCGCAGGGCCTCGTCGACGGTGTCAGCCGTGGTCCACAGCAGGCGCCGGTGACCGTCGAGGGTGAGCGTGACGGGACGGCCGAACCGGACCTCGACCTGGTCGCCGTCGTGCAGTTCGGCCTGCGGGCCGGGCGCGACGAGGTCGTGCTCGCCCACGGTCACGCCCTGCTGCGCCAGCACCTCCCCGACGTCGTCGGCGAAGGTGTGGAGGGTGCGCGGTTCGCCGTCGACGGTGAGCTGTACGTCCTTGTCGCCGGCGAGGAACGCGACGGTCCCGCCCGCCAGGAACGCGACGACGAGCGCCTGCGGCAGCAGCTTGCGCAGGGAGTCGGGCCGGAGGTCGGGGCGGAGGTCGCGCCGGGAATCGCGCCGGGGATCGCGCCGGGAACCTCCCGCAGGGGAGGGCGTGGACGCCGGTTCCGCCCGGCCGCCGCTCCTGGCGGCCCGGCGCGCGGCGGTCCTGGCGCCGACCGGCGCCGCCGTGGGCGCCGGTTCCTGTTCCGGAATCACCGGAATCACCGGGAGGCAGCCGGTGGCCGCCGCCTCGTCGGCCCACGACGAGTTCGGTACGGCGTCCCAGTCGGACTGGTGCGGCAGCCGGGTGCCCCCGGCCTCCGTCGCGGCCCCCGGTACGGGGGTCGCCGCACCGCGTGCTGCTCGGTGGGTGCCCTGCGCATTGCTCACGACGACTCCACAGGTCCGACGGTCCCCGATCAGGACCGGGACCCTAGCCCACCTTCCGTCACTCTCCAAAACCATCCGGGCACGCTGTGTCGTGATCGCGCGTCCTGGGATGCCGTCCGGTCGGCCGGGGCGGCGGGGGAGGGCGGAGGGGAGAGAGCGGCGGGGCGGCGGTCGTCAGTAGCCGAAGGCCCGCGCCGTGTTCGCCCCGATGGCGGACGCCAGCTCGTCCTCAGGAACCTGCTTGGCCGCGGCCATCGCCCGCAGGGTGACCGGAACGAGGTACGGCGCGTTAGGCCGACCGCGGTACGGCACCGGGGTCAGGAAAGGCGCGTCCGTCTCCACCAGCAGGAGCTCGAGCGGGGCCACGGCGACGGCGTCCCGCAGGTCCTGGGCGGACTTGTAGGTGACGTTGCCGGCGAAGGACATGTAGTAGCCCTTGTCGGCGCAGATCCGGGCCATGGCGGCGTCGCCCGAGTAGCAGTGGAAGACGACGGTGTCGGGCGCGCCCTCCTCGTCGAGGATGCGCAGCACGTCGGCGTGTGCCTCGCGGTCGTGGATGACGAGCGCCTTGCCGACGGCCTTCGCGATGTCGATGTGCCGGCGGAAGGAGTACTGCTGGGCCTCGACGCCTTCGGGGCCGGTGCGGAAGTAGTCGAGGCCGGTCTCGCCGACGCCGCGGACCTGGGGAAGCGCGGCGAGCGCGGCGATCCGGTCGAGGGCGTCCTGCAGGGCCTTGTCGCCGCCGGGGGTGCGGGCGCCCTGGCGGGACCAGCCGTCCGGATCGCCGTGGACGATCCGGGGGGCTTCGTTGGGGTGCAGGGCGACGGTGGCCCACACGTTCGGGTGCTGGGCGGCGGTGTCGGCCGCCCACTGCGAGCCCTTCAGGTCGCAGCCGACCTGGATGAGGGTGGTGACCCCGACGGAGGCGGCCTTGGCCAGAGCTTCCTCGACCGTTCCCTCCTGCATGTCGAGGTGGGTGTGCGAGTCGGCGACCGGGACCCGCAGCGGCTCGGGCACCGGCGGGGCCGCGGACTTCTCGTTCTTCGGGGACATGCCCCGATCCTATGGAGACCCGGGGAGCGGGCGGCACGGAGGCCGGGCGGAGGCGGACCGCCGGGGGTCATGCGTGGGGGCGGTCCTTCCGGTCCAGGGTCGGCCCGGCCGGGGATCGGACGGGCCCGGCGTCAGGCCGTGCCGGTCGTCAAGCTGTGCCGGTCGTCAGGCCGTGCCGGTGTCTCCGTGCTTGCGATGCAGCCGGTGCAGGAGAGACCAGTGGTGCGTTCGGTGCACGGCGCGCTCGCCCGTGGGGGTGTTCCACAGCGACATCACGTCGGAGACCTGACCCGACCGCATGATCCGCACTTTGTGCCCCCCGCAGTTCAGGCAGGTCGGGCGGGTGAGCGGGGACGGCACCTTCTCGCCGGCGGTGGTGTAGGTGACGAAGGGCTGACCCTTCGCGTCGACATGGTGCTCGATGTCGTACGACTGCTCCCAGCCGTGACCGCAGCTGAGGCACGCGAAGGCGTACGCCTCGGAGACGGTGGTGTCGGATCCGACGATCTCGCTCATGGCAGCTCCTGTTGCCCTCCGGACGAGGCGTCCGGAGCGGGTCTTCCCACTACCAGCGAACGCCTTTCCGGCCGATACCGCAGCAGGGGTATACGACTCTTGGGGCACTTTTGGGCTGTAAGTGGGTAGTGCGCGACTTTGCTTTGCCCTCGTCCGAGTTTAGGCACGTGACGTGCGTCACGACACTTAATAATGCTGTGCATTAGAATGCTCGCATGGCGAGAACATCCGGACCCGAGACCCGCCGCAAACTGCTCCGCGCGGCCGGGGAACTCTTCGCCGTCAAGGGCGTCGACGGCGCGCTGACCCGCGACATCACCCGTCTCGCGGGTCAGTCCAACCCCTCCGCCGTCCAGTACCACTTCGGATCACGGCAGGGCCTGCTCGACGCCGTCATGGCCGGCCGGCAGGACCGGACGGAAGCGGCGCTCGCACCGCGGCTCGCCGAGCTGCTCGCGGACGCGGGGCCGGGGTCGGGGCCGGGGCCGGGCCTGCCTGAGGGACCGGAACCGGGCCTGCCTGAGGGCCCTGGGCCCGACCTGCGTGCGCTGCTCGCCGCGCTCGTCACCGCCGAGGCGACCGAGCTCGCCACCGACGGCGGACGGCACTGCCTGCTGATCTCCGCACAGCTCAGCCACGAGAGCGGGGTACGCACCCGCACCCCGCATCCGACGCTGGCCGGCACCGGCTACTGGCGGCTCATCCTCCTCATCGAGGACCGCCTCGACGGGCTGCCGGAGCCCGTACGCCTGGAACGCCTCGACCTCGCGCTCACCCTGATCGGCGCGGCCCTGGGCGACCGGGCCCGCCAGTACCTCGACGGCACGCGGACCCTCACCGACGAGCCGCTGTTCCTCGCCGACCTCGTCGGCATGACCACCGCCATGCTGCGCGCGCCCGCGCCCGAGACCGGCGCCACTCCTCCAACGACAACCCCGACTCCGACTCCGACTCCGAGTCCGACTTCGACCCCGATTCCACAGGGAGCTTGAAAATGAACGACCTGACCGGCAAGACCGTCATCATCACCGGCGCGGCCCGCGGCCTGGGGGCCGAGACCGCCCGTCAGGCGGTCGCGGCAGGCGCCAGTGTCATCCTGACCGACGTACTGGACGAGGACGGCAGGGCCACCGCCGCCGCGCTCGGCGACCGGGCCCGCTTCCTGCGCCACGACGTCACGTCCGAGGAGGGCTGGGCGGCGGTCGCGGACTTCGCGGTCAGCGAGTTCGGCGGCATCGACGGCCTCGTCAACAACGCCGGGATAGCCGAGGGCAAGTTCCTCGAGGACGCCTCCGTCGCATACTTCCGCAAGGTCCTCGACATCAACCTCACCGGCGTCTTCATCGGCATGAAGACCGTCATCCCCGCCATGAAGGCGCGCGGCGCGGGCTCGATCGTCAACATCTCGTCCGCCGCCGGCCTCATGGGCCTCGCCCTCACCGCGGGCTACGGCGCGTCCAAGTGGGGCGTGCGCGGCCTCACCAAGATCGGCGCGGTGGAGCTGGGCACCGCCCGCATCCGCGTGAACTCCGTCCACCCCGGTATGACGTACACGGACATGACGGCGTCCGTCGGCATCCAGCGCGGCGAGGGCAACTTCCCGAACACCCCGATGGGCCGGGTCGGCGAAGCCGACGAGATCGCGAGCGCCGTGACCTTCCTGCTCTCGGACTCCGCCTCGTACGTGACGGGCGCCGAGCTCGCCGTGGACGGCGGCTGGACGGCCGGTCCGACGGTCAAGTACGTCATGGGTCAGTAGGCCGGGGAGGCGCGGGGGCGGGGCCGGGGCCGGGGCCGCGGCCGGGGGTCCGGTTCTCAGGCCCCCGCAGGCGCTCCAGGCCCCTTCTCCGCCGCCTTGGCCGCGTTCTTCGCCGCCACCACCGCGTCGAAGACATCGCGCTTCGGCAGGCCGAGCTCCGCCGCCACGGCCACGATCGCCTCCTTGCGGCGCTCCCCCGCCTCCTCGCGCACCATCACCCGGCGCACCAGTTCGGCCGGGCCGAGGTCCGACGGCCCGCGCTCCGGGGCGCCCTCCACGACGACGGTGATCTCGCCGCGCACGCCCTCCGCCGCCCAGGCGGCCAGCTCCTTCAGCGGGCCGCGCTTGATCTCCTCGTACGTCTTGGTCAGCTCACGGCACACCGCCGCGCGGCGGTCGGGACCGAACGCCTCCGCCATCGCGGCCAGCGTGTCGTCGATCCGGTGCGGCGCCTCGAAATACACCAGCGTGCGGCGGTCGTCGGCCACCTCGCGCAGCCGCGCCAGCCGCTCCCCCGCCTTGCGCGGCAGGAATCCCTCGAAGCAGAACCGGTCGACGGGCAGCCCGGAGAGCGCCAGCGCCGTCAACACCGCCGACGGGCCCGGCACCGCCGTGACCCTGATGCCCTTCTCCACGGCCGCCGCCACCAGCCGGTAGCCGGGGTCGGAGACGGACGGCATACCCGCGTCGGTGACGAGCAGGACGCGGGCGCCGTTCTCCAGCGCCTCGACCAGCTCGGGGGTACGGGCGCTCTCGTTGCCCTCGAAGTACGAGACGACCCGGCCGGTCGTGTGCACGCCGAGGCCCTGCGTCAGCCGGCGCAGCCGCCGGGTGTCCTCCGCGGCGATCACTTCCGCCGCGAGCAGTTCGGCGGCGAGGCGCGGTGGCGCGTCCTGGATGTCGCCGATGGGGGTCCCCGCCAGAACCAGTACGCCTACGCCTGCCGCTGAGCTAGTCACGGGTCCAGCTTCCCACCCACCCGCCCTTTGCCCTCAATCGGCGGGCGGCCTGGGGGTGGGGGTGCGGTTGGCCGCAGATCCCCCGGCTACCGCTGGGAGGTGCCCCCGGGGGCGCTGAACTGCTGACAGGAAACTGACAGGAAGGGGGAAAAGGACGGCTTCTCGTCAGCAGTGGGTGGGTTCGGGGGTGGAATCCGCATGCCCGGGACCCGAACCGGCATGCGACATCCCTACGATGGCCCGGTGACCAGTGACACCGCGACTCAGGCCGAGCGGGACGAGGGCCTCCTCCTCCCGGAGCCGCAGCCCAGCCCATGGCAGCGGCGGCTGCGCCGCTTCGGCTATACCGAGCGGCCGCATGTGGACGTCCGCGAGCGCCTCGTGGTGCCGTTCCCGGAGCCGGGGACCCGGCTGTGGGGCTCGCTGGGCCTGGGCCAGGCGGCCGCGTCGAGGGTGGCGCGGCTGACCGGATGGGGCGGTCCGCTGCTGGTGGCGCTGATGGCGGGCCTCATCCGCTTCTGGCACCTGGGCACCCCGCACGCGGTGATATTCGACGAGACGTACTACGCGAAGGACGCGTGGTCGCTGCTCCAGTACGGCTACGAGGGCACCTGGACCGACGGCAAGATCTCCAATCCGCAGATCCTGGCCGATCCCCAGATCATCCCGCTGTCGCCCGATCCGGGCTATGTGGTGCACCCGCCGGTCGGCAAGTGGGTCATCGCGGTCGGTGAGCAGCTGTTCGGCCTGAACCCGTTCGGCTGGCGGTTCATGGTCGCGCTGCTCGGCACGCTGTCGGTGCTGATGGTGTGCCGGATCGGCCGCCGGCTGTTCCGTTCCACCGCGCTCGGCTGTCTGGCCGGGCTGCTGCTGTCGGTGGACGGCCTGCACTACGTGATGAGCCGTACGGCCCTGCTCGACCTGGTCATCATGTTCTTCGCGCTGGCCGCGTTCGGCTGTCTGGTCGTGGACCGCGACTGGTCGCGGGCCCGGCTGGCGGCGGCGCTGCCGGTCGGTGAGGACGGTGTGGCGGGCCCGGACCGCCGGGTCGGGGACCGCGGCGGCATGGGCTGGCGGCCGTGGCGGCTGGCGGCCGGGCTGTTCCTGGGTCTGGCGTGCGCGAGCAAGTGGAACGGTCTGTACTTCCTGGCGGCGTTCGGGCTGATGACGATCCTGTGGGACGCCGGTTCGCGCCGGGTCGCGGGCGCCCGGCGCCCGTACGTGTCGGTGCTGCGCAAGGACACCGGCTGGGCGTTCCTGTCCGTCGTGGTCGTCGCCATCGGCACGTACCTGGTCTCCTGGACCGGCTGGTTCGTGACGAAGGGCGGCTACGGCCGCGACTGGGCGGCCCACCGCAAGGGCCTGTCCCCCGACCACATCAAGCTGCCGCTGATCGGCCGGATCGACCTGCACCAGTTCGACATGACGTGGATGCCGGACGCGCTGCGCAGCCTGTGGCACTACGAGTTCCAGGTCTACCAGTTCAACATCGGCCTCTCCACGCCGCACATGTACCAGTCGAACCCGTGGAGCTGGATGGTCCTGGGCCGGCCCGTCTCCTACTTCTACGAGTCGCCGAAGAACGGCGAGGCCGGCTGCACCGCGGCCAAGGGCTGCGCCCGCGAGATCCTCGCCATCGGCACCCCCCTGCTGTGGTGGTCGGCGTGCTTCGCGCTGCTGTACCTGGTCTACCGCTGGGGCTTCCGCCGCGACTGGCGGGCCGGCGCCATCCTGTGCGCCGCGTTCGCCGGCTGGCTGCCCTGGATGATGTACCAGGACCGCACGATCTTCCTCTTCTACGCGGTCGCCTTCGTCCCCTACCTCTGTCTCGCCGTAGCGATGATGATCGGCTCGATCCTCGGCCCCCCGGGCTCCGACGAACGCCGCCGAATGTGGGGCGCGGTCGGCGCGGGCACACTCGTCCTGCTGATTGTCTGGAACTTCATCTACTTCTTCCCCATCTACACAGGGATGCCGATCTCCATGGACGCCTGGCGTGCCCGGATGTGGTTCGACTCCTGGATCTAGCTGCAACAACACCCCGATGCCGACCGCAGAAGCGCACCGCTTCCCGGTCGGCATCGGTCGTTGCCGGTCGTGCTGGGCCGTCCCCGGACGGCCCACGGCCCGACGGCGTGCCTCCCTCAGGCTCGCTGGTAGGCCCGGCCGGGTCTTCGCCTGACCTGTAGGCGCGTGCTCCGCCGAGCCCGCCAGGGCCCCCGAGCCATTACGACGCGGTATCGCCAAGATGGTGTGTAGCCGGAATGGCGCTCACCGGTAGTGGAAGGTCAACAATCAGCACCCATGTGGGACACAGTTTGGACAGCGGTCTCCGCTGTCGCCACGGCGCTCGCCCTCTTGGCGGTTGCTTGGCAGCCGATCCTCACCCGTAGGGCGCTGGGCGTCGCGCACACCGCCCTCACCGTCTCAGAGGCCGTCGCGCTGGATGCCGCCCGAGCGCGGCTGGACGATCAGGCCCCCGAGGTGACCGTTGTCCTCGACGAGGTTCCGTGGCCTCCACTTGATCGCAGCGTTTGCATCATCCTGAGAGAAGCAAACGCTGCGCTACTTGCAACTCCTTGTTACTATTGCTGTATGGATCGGCATGAGGCCCTGAAGACGCTCAACGAGATCGCCGCTGACCAGTGGGGTCTGGTGACGACAGCCCAAGCCGAGGTCGCTGGCGTCTCCCGCGTGAACCTGGCCCGCTTGGCAAGCGTCGACCTGTTGCACCGCGCCGGGCGCAGCGTCTACCAGGTCTCAGGCGCCACACCCACCGCTCACCTGGCCATCAAAGTTGCCTGGCTACGACTAAACCCGGCTATCCCCGCCTGGCAACGTGATCTTGGTGACGAGCACTCTGGAGTCGTTTCTCACGCATCAGCTTGTCAGCTTCACGACCTGGGGGACATTCCAGCCGATGCGGTGCAGATATCCGTCCCCCGACGCCGCACTACCCGAGAGCCAGCCGTTGTCCTCCACCAGGTAGCCGTTCCCGTAGAAGACATCACAATGGTTGACGGCCTGCCGGTCACCACCGTCGAACGCACGATCTGCGACCTTCTCAAATCACGCGCTGACGCGGGGCACGTTGGCCGAATTCTTGCCGAAGCGGACCAGCAAGACCTCATCGATACCCGAACCCTCGCCGCCCGGGTCCGGTCTTACACCCACTTCTACGGACTGCCTCGTAATGCCACAGGAACTGATCTTCTGGAAACCCTTGCAGAACAGGCCGGCTTCCTTCTCCGGGATCAGCAACTCGCCACAGCAAGCCGCCAAGGAGCGGTTGCCTCAGCCCTGGCCTACCAAACGCTCCTGCATGAAATCGCGATTCCGACGTCTACTGCCCGAGCACTGCAGGAAGCGGCGCAGACCATCACGCTGAACCCCGCCTTTATGGAATCAGTCAACAAAATAGCCTCGGGTGCCCCAGCCATGCAAGGCATTCAGGAGGCGATGAAGGCTATTTCACTAAACCAAGAGGCGCTGCATAATCAAGCGTTGAGCCGTTCCATACTGCAGGCACTTCAGGAGGCAACACGAGGGCTGACGGTACTGCCTCCCTCAGTCCAGGAGTCTTTGCGCAACCTGGCGATGGGCGGCCCGGGGCTGCAGGCACTCCAGGAGGCCATGCGGTCCCTCGGCACGCACAACTTCTCAGCCCAGGGGGCATTGAGCACGCGCAGGGCCCTTCCGACAGCCGAACCCGTCGGAGGCGAACCTGACGAGGAGACAGTCGATGACTTCGACGCCTCCGAATCTGCCGCCGCTGAGGGCGACTAGACCACATGCCAATCAGCTGGTCCAAGACCAACGGCCCTGCGGAGTATGCGATCAAGACATACAAAACCCCTCTGGCGTTCGAAACGGCCCTCAAACAGTACGCCAGGGACATCGTCAGGAACCAAAAGAGCGGCACTGTGGACGCGGTGATGCGCGGGTTCTATTTCCAGCGACTTACCGCCCGTGTCTTCCAATCCGACCCGGATGGATGGCTTCTCAAGGGGGCCAAGCGCTCCTGGTGCGTTACCCAGCAGCGGCGCGCTTGAGTAAGGATATTGACCTCCAACGCCTCACCAACGACAGCAGCATGAACGAGGCCCTGGACGCACTCCTCAACGCGGCCTCCCTCGACCTCAACGACTTTCTCCGCTACATCCCAGGAAGAATCGACCGCCACGGCAACGAGAATGGAGGGGTCAAGCAGTCGTTCCAAGTCCTTATCGGCAACAGAAAAGTCGACACCATCCACGTCGACCTCGTCGCCCGGCGCAACATCACCGCCACTCCTCAATCCGCCCAGCTCTACCCCCGACCAGACCTGCCCTGGCCGACAGATTGGCCCACGATCAAGCTCTACCCCCTTGTCGATCACCTGGCCGACAAGATCTGCGCCATGCACGAATGGCATGGCACCGTCCCCTCCGGCCGCTTCCGTGACCTGGCTGACATCCTCCTCATCAGCCAAAACGAAGCCCTCGACGCTGCAGCAACCCACCATGCTCTTCACACGGAGGCATCGCTCCGCCGCGCCAGCAACGGTCCCGAACTCCGCCTGCCCGACCGCTTCGTGACGCCGCACGACGGCTGGCCCGCCGGCTACAGGAGGGCTGCTGCGGATGTCGCGGGCCTCCAAAGCTGCGATACATGGGATACCGCCCTCCCCGCCGCTGAAGCCTTCCTCGCGCCCCTCCTCGGGCCGGCCTTCACCGGCACATGGTGCCCAGAACAGGGCACCTGGAGCCCGGGCTAACCCACTGCAAGGCACTTCTTCCCCATCTACACAGGGATGCCGATCTCCATGGACGCCTGGCGTGCCCGGATGTGGTTCGACTCCTGGATCTGACACCTGAGGGCCCCTCAGGGCGGGTTGAACGGAGTGGCTGGTCCTGGACCCTTGGTCCGAACCTGATATCGACGCGTGCCCGGAATGAGACCCCCTGTGTCACTGCCGTCCCGTAAAGTGCGGTGAAGAGCGCTTTCTTTGAACGCGTTCAGTTCACGAGGGGGGACGGGAAATGCAACGGGGTGCCAAGCTCGGCATAGTCGGCGGGGTGGTCGCCGGGATGCTCGGGGTCGCCGGGTACGGGGTCTACAACGTGCTGGACGCGCTCAACAGCGACAGCACGTCGTCGACGAGCAAGGCCGGTTCGGCCAAGAGCACGGCGCCTCCGGACGCCAAGGAGATAGCCGGGACGGCGGCCGACTTCCTGGCCGCCTGGGCCGCGGGGGACACCGCGAAGGCCGCGGGCCTCACGGACTCCGTGCAGACCGCCACCACCGCGCTGAGCGGGTACAAGGACAAGGCGCACGTCTCGGCCGTCACGCTCACCCCGGGCACCGCCGTCGGCGCCAAGGTGCCGTTCAACGTGGCCGCCACGCTCTCGTTCCAGGGCAAGACCTCGCCGTGGGCGTACGACTCCGCCCTCACCGTGATCCGGGGCGCGAGCGGCAAGCCGGTCGTGCAGTGGAAGGCCGCGGTCGTGCACCCGAAACTGGCGGAGGGCGCGAGCCTGGAGACCGGCACCGCCAAACAGGCCACGCTGGACTTCACCGACCGGAACGGCAAGGTCCTCGACGCGGTCAAGTACCCGTCCCTGGGCCGGTTCTTCACCCAGCTGCGGACCAAGTACGGATCCAAGGCGTCGGGTGGCACCCCCGGTGTCGAGACCTGGATCGACGGCGCGGACGGCACCGTGACCGAGACGCTGCACGTCATCGCCAAGGGCACCGGCAGCAAGTTCCCGACCACGCTGGACGCGGACATCCAGGCGGCCGCCGAGAAGGCCGTCCTGAAGCGGTCCGGCTCCGCCGTGACCGCGCTGGACTCGCACACCGGTGGGATCCTGGCCGTCGCCAACAACCCCGCGACCGGGCAGAACCTGGCCTTCGGCGCGCAGATCGCGCCCGGATCCACGTTCAAGGTCCTCACCGCGGCGGCCCTGTTGAAGGCGGGCGTCAAGCCCGGCGACCCGGTGTCCTGCGCGGTGCAGTACGCCGCTCCGCAGGGCAAGCCGTACACGAACGTGGAGAAGAGCTCTAATCCGAAGGCGGACTTCCGCTGGGACTTCGCGAACTCCTGCAACACCGGCTTCGTCAGACTCTCGGACGAGATCAAGCCCGACACCCTGCCGTCCGTCGCCCGTGACAGTTTCGGCATCGGTCCCGCGTGGAACTGCGGTGTGCAGTGCCTCGAGGGCAAGGTGCCCGGCGGTACCGGTGACGAGAAGACCTCGGAGATGATCGGCCAGGGCCAGCTCCAGATGAACCCGCTCACCGTCGCCTCGATCGGGGCCACCGCCTCCACCGGCAGCTTCCATCAGCCGAGGATGGTGCCGCTGGACGTGATCGGCGCACCGGTCGCGAAGGCCGGCGGGCTCCCGTCCGGCGTCACCAGCGACCTGCGGTCGATGATGCACACCACAGCCGTCAGCGGAACCGCCGCCCAGGCGATGAGCGGTCTGCAGAGCAGCGGTTGCGGCGCCAAGACCGGTTCGGCGGAGGCCGGCTCCACCCAGCCCAACGGCTGGTTCCTCGGCTACTGCGGCGACGTGTCGGTGGCGGCCGTCGTCCTCAACGGCGGCCACGGCGGCGACTCCGCAGGACCCATCGTCGCGGCCGTCCTCAAGGCCTCGTAAGCCGCGCGCAACCGGCGGAAGCCCCCGCTACCGCAGCGCCGCCAGGCAGTCCCGTACCGCCCGGAGCAGGGCCTGGGCGCGGGGGTCGGAGGTGACGTTCTTCTGCATGCCGTTGGTGATGTAGCCGAAGCCGATGCCGGCGTCCGGGTCCGCGAAGGCCAGCGGGCCGCCGCGGCCGGGATGGCCGAACGAGGCCGGGCCGAGGAACGGGGAGGCCGGCCCGTGCAGCATGTAGCCGAGGCCGAACCGGGTGTTGACGACCAACACCTGGTCCGGCCCTTCGGACTCGACGGTGCGGGCGCCGGTGACGGTGGCCGGCGCGAAGAGCATCCTGCTCTCGGCGTCGCTCGCCAGGTACCCGTCCACGTTGCCTATCAGGGCCGCGTAGAAGCGGGCCAGTGAGCGGGCGGTGGCGATGCCGTTGGAGGCCGCCAGCTCGCCGGCCCGGTAGGCCGGGTCGTTCTCGTCCGGGAGCGGGGTGATCGCGGCGAAGGCCCGGCGGGTGAGGGATTCCGGGTTCGCGTAGGCGTCGTGGACGGACTGCTTCGGGCGGGCGCGCAGCCCGCTCGCCGCGGGCGCGGGCGGCGGCGGGACGTCGGCGATCCGCCCGACGCGGTGGGCCTCGCCGGGCGGCAGGCCCACCCACAGGTCCAGCCCGAGCGGCCGGGTGATCTCCTCGGCGATGTACCGGCCGAGGCTGCGCCCCGACGCCCGCTGGACGATCTCGCCGAGCAGCCAGCTGTAGGTCTGGGCGTGGTAGCCGTGGGTGGTGCCCGGCGCGAAGAGCGGGGCCTGCGCGGCGACGGCGCGGGGGCCGGACACCCCGTCGAGGGCCTGTTCCGGGGTGAGGGGCACATCGAGCGCGGGGACGCCGGCCCGGTGCGCGAGGACGTCCCGTACGGTCACCCGGTCCTTGCCCGCGGCCTTGAAGGCGGGCCAGTACGTACCGACCGGCGCGTCCAGGTCGAGTTGGCCGCGCTGGTGGAGCAGGAGCAGGCAGGCCGCCGCCGGGCCCTTGGTGGCGGACCGGACGACCTGCGCGGTGTCCTCCTGCCAGGGCTCGTCGCCGTCGGGGGCGGCCGTGCCCGCCCACAGGTCGACGACCTTGCGGCCGTCGCGGTAGAGGGCGAAGGCCGCGCCGCGGTCACCGCGCTGCTCGAAGTTGCGTGCGAACGCCTCGCGGACCGGCTCGAAGCCGTCCGTCACCGTCCCATGGACGTCCACCACCGTTGTCGCTCCCGCTCCGCGCCCGACATGAATCCGCACCCCCATGGTGCACGGCGCACCCCCACATCCCAACCCCGGCCTTCCTCGGTACCTTCCGGGACCTTCGGGAGCGGGCATGAGCCGCGCCCCGCTCGTGGAATCCGAGCGGGGCGCGGCCGGGACCAGAACCCGGGGCGGTCAGAGCGCCGGGTAGGCGTTCTTCATGAGCTCCTGGAACTGGGCGGAGAACCACTGGCCCGCCAGCGGCGAGTTCGGCAGCGCGCCGGACATGCTGTTGCCGTTGCGGCCGTTGCCGGTGTAGGTCGGGTCGCACATCCGGTCGAATCCCTTGCCCTCGTCGTTCGGGATCGCCGTGCTGGAACCGTCGGACTCACCCGGCGGCTTCACCCACACAAAGGCGTCGATCCCGGACGCGGGAGCCGCGGTGGGCCGCTGGCCGAGACCGGCACCGGACTGGTTGCACCAGTTGCCGAGGTGGATGCGGCGATCGAGCCGGCCACCGTTGACGTACGTGTCCACGGAGGTCGTCGCGCCCGGGCCGGCGGGCCGCGCCGCGCCGCCCCAGCCGTTGCGGGAGGTGTCGATCAGCATGCCGAGACCGG
This sequence comes from Streptomyces sp. RKAG293, assembly GCF_023701745.1. Taxonomy (NCBI): domain Bacteria; kingdom Bacillati; phylum Actinomycetota; class Actinomycetes; order Kitasatosporales; family Streptomycetaceae; genus Streptomyces; species Streptomyces sp. RKAG293. Next base: position 3,968,692 of record NZ_JAJOZB010000001.1, read on the forward strand.
AGTTGAAACCGGTCGTCACCAGGAGGCTGCGCAGCGCCTGGGCGTAGGTCTGCTCGTCGACGTACTGGTTCCAGTCCACCCACTTCGACTGGCGGACGCTCGTGCCGTTCACGTTGTCGGTGATCTTGAAGAACGGCTCGGTCGTCGCGCCGTAGTTGGCGGTGTTGACGATGAAGCCCGCCACGTCGTTGACGGTCGCGCCGCCCGTCGTCGCGGCCTTCAGGAACTCCTGGGCGGCCGGGCCCATGTTGGTGTCCCAGCCCAGCCAGCCGTGGTGCCCGGCGTCGATGTAGTTGTAGACGTTGGCGTACGCGCCGAGCTTGTGCAGCGCGTAGCCGACGCCGGCCTCGTAGTTGCCGTTGGCCTTCATCGTCGCGCACGCCTCGGTCGAGCCGGCGGTGCCGCCCGCGTTGGTGACCAGGTTGGGCAGCGAGTCCGGCTCGATGATCGTGACGATGCGCAGCGCGGCGTAGGCCGGGTCGGCGATGATCGCGGCGATCGGGTCGATGTACTCGGTCTTGTAACGGCCGAGCTCGGTCGCGCCGAGTTCACCGTTGGAGGCGAGCGCCGCGCAGTCCCGGCCGGGCAGGTCGTAGACGACCAGTTCGATGGTGAGCGGCTGTCCCGCGGCCTGGCTGACCGCCTTGTTCAGGTGGGCGCGCAGGCCCATGCCACCGTTCACACCGTTGATCGCCGCGATGCGGTCGAGCCATACGGCGGTCGACTGGTTGGCGATGCGGCTGCCGCCGGCCTCGGCCGCGGCCTTGGCGGACCACTCGGGGTTGACGTAGCCCTTGGCGCCCGCGTACGGGTTGTCGACCCGGGTGCCGGGCGGCGGGGTGGTGGGCGGCGTCGTGGGCGGAGTGGTCGGCGGGGTGGTCGGTGGCGTCGTGGGGGGTGTGGTCGGCGTGCCGCCGTTGCAGGCGACGCCGTTGAGCGTGAAGGCGGTGGGGCTCGTGTTCGTGCCGCTGTAGGAGCCGTTGAAGCCGAAGTTCGTGGAACCGCCGGTCGCCAGGGTCCCGTTGTACGACAGGTTCTTGGCGGTGACGGCGGCGGCGCTCTGCGCGATGTCCGCGTTCCAGCCCTGGGTGACCTTCTGGTTGCCGGCGAACGACCAGCCCAGCGTCCAAGAAGTGACCGCGGGGCCGGTGTTGGTGACGGTCACCTGGGTGGTGAAGCCGGTGTCCCACTGGTTCTGCACCGTATACGCGACCGTGCATCCGGCGACCGCGTCCGTGGCGGCCGAGGCGTCGGTGGCGGTGAACGCGGCCGCGGTCCCGCCCGCGGTGGCGATGAGGAGACCTGCGGCCAGCACGGCCGTACGGCGGTGTCGTGGCGGTGGTAGCTGGCGTGGCTGTTGCGCTGCGGCTCTCATGTGCGGACTACCTCCGGGGTGGGGGTGAGCTTTCAAGTCGTCGGGGGAGGTGGTGCGTTGATGCCTGGTGCGGTTACACGCTCTTAACGTGGGAGCGCTCCCATAGTTGGGCGTTGGCCAAGTCCTGTCAACGCTTCGAACAGAACCGCCGCCGGCCGGAAACCCGGCCCGCCCCTACGCGATCGCCGTTTACGCGGTAGCCGTTTACGCGGTAGCCCTACGCCGTCGCCGCTGCCGCCGCCCGCCCCGCCGTACGCCCGGAGAAGATGCAGCCGCCGAGGAACGTGCCCTCCAGCGAGCGGTAGCCGTGCATGCCCCCGCCGCCGAACCCGGCCGCCTCGCCCGCCGCGTACAGCCCGCCGAACGGTTCCCCGCCCGCGCGCAGCACCCGTCCGCCGAGGTCGGTCTCCAGTCCGCCGAGCGACTTGCGGGTCAGGATGTTCAGCCGGACGGCGATCAGCGGGCCCGCCTTCGGGTCCAGGATCCGGTGCGGCGACGCCGTGCGGATCAGCTTGTCGCCGAGGTAGTTGCGCGCTCCGCGCATCGCCATGACCTGGAGGTCCTTGGTGAACGTGTTCGCGATCTCCCGGTCCCGCGCCTCGATCTCACGGCGCAGCGCGGTCTCGTCGATCAGCGCGTCCTCGGTGATCGCGTTCATCCCCCGGACCAGCGCCGGCAGGTCCTTCTCGACCACGAAGTCGGGGCCGTGCTTCTTGAAGGCCTCGACGGGTCCGGTCGCGCCCGGCAGCGCGCGCTTGAGCACCTCGCGCACGCTCTTGCCCGTCAGGTCCGGGTTCTGCTCGGAGCCCGAGAGCGCGAACTCCTTCTCGATGATCTTCTGGGTGAGGACGAACCACGTGTAGTCGTAGCCCGTCGTCATGATGTGCTCCAGCGTCCCCAGCGTGTCGAACCCCGGGAACAGCGGCACCGGCAGCCGCTCGCCGCGCGCGTTCAGCCACAGCGACGACGGGCCCGGCAGGATCCGGATGCCGTGCCGCGCCCAGATCGGGTCCCAGTTCTCGATGCCCTCGGTGTAGTGCCACATCCGGTCGCCGTTGATCAGGTTCGCGCCGGCGGCACCGGCCGTGCCGAGCATCAGGCCGTCGACGTGCGCCGGGACGCCGGACAGCAGCTTCTCGGGGGGCGTGCCGAGCCGGGCGGGCCAGCTCTTCCGCACGAGGTCGTGGTTGCCGCCGATGCCTCCGGAGGTGACGATCACGGCCTGCGCCGTCAGGGTGAACGCCTCGAGCACCTCGCGCGAACTGGCCTCACCGCGCTGCGCGCCGTCGGCGACCAGGATCTCGCCGGTCACGCCGTCCACCGTGCCGTCGGTGGTGTTCAGCCCGGTCACCCGGTGCCGGAACCGCAGTTCGACGCGGCCCCGCGCGACCGCTTCGCGCACCTGGCGGACGAACGGCTCGATGATGCCGGGGCCGGTGCCCCAGGTGATGTGGAAGCGCGGCACCGAGTTGCCGGGGCCGGTCGCCAGGAAGCCGCCGCGTTCGGCCCAGCCGACCACCGGGAAGAAGCGCACGCCGCGCTCGTGCAGCCAGGCGCGCTTCTCACCCGCGGCGAAGTCCACGTACGCCTCGGCCCACTTGCGCGGCCAGTGGTCCTCCGGACGGTCGAAGCCGGCGGTGCCCATCCAGTCCTGGAGGGCCAGCTCCGGGCTGTCCTTGATGCGCATCCGGCGCTGCTCGGGCGAGTCGACCAGGAACAGCCCGCCGAACGACCAGAACGCCTGCCCGCCGAACGACGCCTCGGGTTCCTGGTCCACCAGGATCACCTTGCGGCCCGCCGCGGCCAGCTCTGCTGTCGCCACCAGCCCGGAGAGCCCTGCTCCTACGACGATGACGTCCGCGTCCATTGCCATGGCGGTGCCCTCCGGGTGCGGTGGTCGGATGCTCGGGGGCACGTTACCTCGCGGTAGGGGCCGTCACCGAGCGGGGGTTGAAGCCGAAGGGGAGTTCGAGCCGGTGCGCCCGCATCAGGTCCTCGTCGCAGAGGAGTTCCTGGGTGCGGCCGTCTGCGGTGATGACGCCGTCGCTGAGGACGACCGCGCGGGGGCAGAGCTCCAGGGCGTACGGGAGGTCGTGGGTGACCATCAGGACGGTGACGTCCAGCGAGCGGAGGATGTCGGCCAGCTCGCGGCGGGACGCGGGGTCGAGATTGGAGGAGGGCTCGTCCAGGACCAGGATCTCCGGGCGCATCGCGAGCACGGTGGCCACCGCGACCCGGCGGCGCTGTCCGAAGGACAGGTGGTGCGGCGGGCGGGCCGCGAAGTCGGCCATCCCGACCTGGTCGAGGGCGGTCATGACGCGCGCCTCCAGCTCCGGGCCGCGCAGGCCCCCGGCGGCGGGGCCGAAGGCGACGTCCTCGCGGACGGTCGGCATGAAGAGCTGGTCGTCGGGGTCCTGGAAGACGATGCCGACCCGGCGGCGGATCTCGGCGAGGTGCTTCTTGCCGACGGGCAGACCGCCGACGGTGACCGTCCCGGCGCCGCCGGTCAGGATCCCGTTGAGGTGCAGGACGAGGGTGGTCTTGCCCGCGCCGTTGGGGCCGAGCAGCGCCACCCGCTCACCGCGGGCGACGCTCAGGTCGACGCCGAAGAGGGCCTGGTGACCGTCGGGGTAGGCGAAGGCGAGGCCGCGCACGTCCAGCGAGGGAGGCATCGTGCCGGCGGTCGGGTCACGGGTCAGTTCGGTGGTCATCTCAGCGTCCATCCTGTCAGGCAGACGGCCAGGGCCAGTACGGGGAGCACGGCGGCGTGCGACCACTGGGTGCGGGTGGCGGTGACGTCGTCGATGACGGGCATCGTGCCGGTGTAGCCGCGGCTGACCATCGCCAGGTGGACGCGTTCACCGCGTTCGTAGGAGCGGATGAACAGCGCGCCCGCGGACTTCGCGAGGACCGGCCAGTGCCGGATGCCGCGGGCCTGGAAGCCGCGCGACTCCCGGGCGATCCGCATCCGCCGCATCTCGTCGGTGATGACATCGCCGTAGCGGATCATGAAGGACGCGATCTGGACGAGGAGCGGCGGCATCCGCAGCCGCTGGAGGCCCAGCAGCAGCTCGCGCAGTTCGGTGGTGGCGGCGAGCAGGACGGACGCGGCGACGCCGAGGGTGCCCTTGGCCAGCACGTTCCAGGCGCCCCACAGGCCGCTCTCGCTCAGCGACATGCCGAGGACGTGGACCTGCGGGCCGGTCGCGACGAACGGCAGCAGGACGGCGAAGGCCACGAACGGCACCTCGATGACGAGCCTGCGGAGCAGGAACGCGATCGGGACGCGGGCGCGGAACGCGACGGCCACGAGCAGGACCGCGTACAGGCCGAAGGCCCACATCGCCTCGCGCGGGGTGGAGACCACGACGAGGACGAAGCCGAAGACGGCCGCGATCTTGCAGTGCGGGGGCATCCCGTGCACGGGCGAGTGCCCGTGCCGGTAGAGCCGGTGTGCGTGTCCCGCGCCCATGGTCAGGCCCCCTGGCCCTGGATCGGGTGGACGGTGTGCGTGCGGCGGCGCCGTACGACGATGAAGACGCCGGAGCCGACGGTCAGGGTCGCGCCGACGCCGATGACCCCGGCGAGGCCGCCCGACAGCCGGGCGTCGCCGACGTCCTTGACGCTGTAGCCCGCGAGCGGGGAGTCGTCGGTCGCGTGCGGCTTGGCCTTCTCGTCGATGCCCTTGTCGTGCGCGACCTTCTCCAGGCCGTCGGGGCTGGCGGAGGCGTAGTAGCTGACGCCGCCCGCGAGGGCCAGCGCCGCGATCAGGCCCGCGATCCAGACCGGCCGGTTGGAACGGCCGGCGGGGGCCGGGGAGGTCACGACGGCGGCGGGCGCCGGGGTGGCCACGGTCACGGCGGCCGGACGGGCCTCGCCCGGCACCAGCGGGGCGCCGGTCGGCGTGGTGCGCAGCTCCAGCGGCTTGCTCAGCCCCCTGGCGCCGTAGACCAGGTCGGGGCGGACGGCGACGACCGCGCCGACGGTGGCGGCGGTGATCGCGGCCTCGCCGATGCCGATCAGCACATGGACGCCGACCATCGCGGTGGCGACCTTGCCGATCGGCACGTCGGTGGTGCCGCCGAGCCAGTAGATCGTGGTGAAGGCGACGGCGGCGGCCGGCACCGAGACGACCGCGGCGGCGAACGAGGCGACGGTGATGGAGGCGCGGCTGCGCGGCAGCACCTTCACGAGGCCGCGGAAGATCGCGTAGGCGACGACGGTCGTCACGATCGCCATGTCGGTGATGTTGGTGCCGAGCGCGGTGAGCCCGCCGTCCGCGAACAGGACGCCCTGCATCAGCAGGACCACGGACACGCACAGGACCCCTGTGTAGGGGCCGACGAGAATCGCCGCGAGCGCGCCGCCCAGCAGATGGCCGCTGGTGCCGGCGGCCACCGGGAAGTTCAGCATCTGCACGGCGAAGATGAAGGCGGCCACCAGGCCCGCGAGCGGCGCGGTGCGCTCGTCCAGCTCGCGGCGGGCGCCGCGCAGGCTGATCGCGACGGCCGCGACGGCCACGACGCCGGTCGCCGCCGACACCGGGGTGTCGATGAATCCGTCGGGTACGTGCATGGGGGTCCCCTCAAGTACTGCCTGGTCAACCGTTCGATGATAGTGGCTACCTGCAAGTGATGTGCAAGAGCGGTTCAGGTGCATCGGGAGCGCGTACGAGTTGCCCGCGCCCCCCATGCCCAGAACCATGGGGTAGGTGAGCGATGGCGCGTATCTCCGGTATCCGCACATTCACGGCGAACTGCTGTGCTTCGTCGCCGAGGACGACGTCTGGGTCGCACCCCTGGGGCGGCCGGGCGGCGTTCCCGGCCGGGCCTGGCGGGTCACGGCCGACCGCACGAGGGTCGGCTCGCCGCGCTTCTCGCCGGACGGCTCCGCCCTCGCCTTCACCTCGTGGCGCAGTCTGGACCCGGAGATCCATCTCGCCCCGGTGGACGGCGGCCCGGCCCGCCGGCTGACGTACTGGGGCAGCTTCGACACCCGCGTGTGCTCCTGGACGCCCGACGGGCAGATCCTCGCGGTCTCCTCGCACGGCCAGCCGTTCTCGTACTTCTCCTGGGCCCACAGCGTGCCGACCGACGGTTGTCCCGGCGGCCGGCTGCCGTGGGGCCCGGTCTCGGACATCGCGGTGAGCGACGCCGCCGGGGAGCGCCACACGCTGCTGCTGAGCGGCACCCCGCCGCACGAGCCGCACGCCTGGAAGCGGTACCGGGGCGGTGCGACGGGGCGGCTGTGGCTGCACGGCGAGCGGCTGGTGCCGACGATCGACGGGCATCTGAACTCGCCGATGTTCGTGGGCGCCCGTATCGCGTTCCTCTCCGACCACGAGGGCGTCGGCAATCTCTACTCGTGCGCGCCGGACGGTACGGACCTGCGCCGCCACACCGACCACGCGGACTTCTACGCCCGCAGCGCCTCGACCGACGGGGAGCGGGTCGTCTACCAGTGCGCGGGCGAGCTGTGGATCGTCGACGACCTCTCCCCCGGCGCCCGGCCCCGCAAGCTGGACGTCCGGCTGGGCGGCCCGCGCGCCGGCCGGCGGCCCTACCAGGTGCCCGCCGCGTCGAACCTGGACGGCCTGGCCTGCGACCGGACCGGCCGCGCCAGCGCGGTCTGCGTCCGCGGCAGCCTGTACTGGCTGACCCACCGCGACGGACCGGCCCGCACCATCGCCGACGAGCCGGGCGCGCGCGTCCGGCTGCCCGAGATGCTCGGGGACACCGGCCGGATCGCCTTCGTCACGGACGCGGAGGGCGAGGACGGCATCGAGATCGCCCATCTGCCGGGCCGGGCCAGCCGTCCGGCGGTCCGCGCGGCGCTGGAGGGCCTCGACGAGGACGACGAAGGCAACGCCCTGGACGAGGACGACGAGGAGACCGCCACTCCCCTGAACACCCCCGCGGTCTCCACCGGCACCGCCGGCCGCGCCGCCGTCACCGGCACCGGGCCCCGGCTCGGCGTCGGCGAACTGGGCCGCGTACTGGAGCTGGTCTCGTCCCCTGACGGCCGCACCCTGGCCGTCGCCGCGAACGACGGGCGGCTGCTGCTCGTCGCCACTGGCGAAGGGGGCGATGCGGGCGGGAACGGGGAAACGGAAGGCGGGGGCTTCGTGACCGACCCCGACCACGCGAGCAGCTCGTCCGGGACGGTGACCGAGCTGATCCGGTCCACGAACGGCCCCGTCCGAGATCTCGCGTTCTCCCCCGACTCGGCCTGGCTGACCTGGTCCCACCCGGGGATCGGCCGGTCGCTGCGCTCGGTGAAGATCGCCAAGCTCGCGGACCGCATGATCATCGACGTGACGAACGGCCGCTTCGAGGACGAGCAGCCGGTCTTCACCCTCGACGGCCGCTATCTGGCGTTCCTGTCCTGGCGCGGCTTCGACCCGGTCTACGACGTGCACACCGGCGACCTGTCGTTCCCGCTCGGCTGCCGCCCCTACCTCGTACCGCTGAACTCCGCGACGCCGTCACCGTTCGCGCTGCCCGTCGACGGCCGCCCGATCGGCGGCGGCCTGGATCCGGCGGAGGGCGGCGGCGACGGTCCGGTGGTGGTCGAGACGGAGGGGCTGGAGAGCCGCGTCACGCCGTTCCCGGTCCCGGCGTCCAAGTACTCGGCACTGGAGCCGGTGGCGGACGGCCTGGTGTGGCTGCGCTGGCCGATCTCCGGCGCGCTCGGCGAGACGTTCACCAACCCGACGGACCCCTCCGCGCGCCCGACCCTGGAGTACTTCAACCTGGGCAAGTCCAAGCGGACCGAGCTCGTCCATCACATGGACTGGTACGCGGTCAGCGGGGACGGCAAGCGGCTGGCGGTCTTCGACGAGGGCGAACTGGCCGTGCTCCCGGCCACCGAGCGCGGCGACGACGACTCGACGGTCTTCGTCGACATGCGGCGGATCCTGCACGAGGTCGACCCGCCCTCGGAATGGCAGCAGTCCTACGCCGAGGCCGGCCGGCTCATCCGGGACTACTTCTGGGCCCCCGACATGTGCGGCATCGACTGGCCCGCGATCCTCGACCAGTACCGGCCGCTGGTCGAACGGGTCGCCACCCCCGACGAGTTCGCCGATCTGCTGCGCGAGCTCCTCGGCGAGCTGGGCACCTCGCACGCCTACGTCAGCCCCGCCCGCCGCAACGAGGGCCCGGCGCACTACCAGCGGCCGATCGGGCTGCTCGGCGCCAACTTCCAGCACAACAAGGACGGTACGTGGACGGTGGCGCGGATCCTGCCCGGTGAGTCCTCGGACTCCAAGGCCCGCTCGCCACTGGCCGGCACCGGGATCCGCGAGGGCGCGGTGCTCACCCATGTCGACGGGCGCCCCGTCGACCCGTGCGCGGGACCGTATCCGCTGCTCGCGGGCGCGGGCGGCACGACCGTGGAGCTGACGTTCACCCCGCCCGGCGAGGGGCATCCGCGCCGGGTCGCCGTCGTCCCGCTGGTCGACGAACGGCCGCTGCGCTACCAGGACTGGGTCGCCAAACGGCGGGCCGTCGTACGGAATCTGAGCGGCGGCCGGTGCGGCTATCTGCACATCCCCGACATGGGCGGCTCCGGCTGGGCGCAGTTCAACCGCGATCTGCGGATGGAGGTCGCCTACGAGGCGCTCATCGTGGACGTCCGGGGCAACGCCGGCGGGCACATCAGCGAACTCGTCGTCGAGAAGCTCACCCGCACCATCCTCGGCTGGGACCTGACCCGCAACGCGCAGCCCGTCTCGTACGCGAGCCAAGCGCCGCGCGGTCCGGTCGTCGCGCTCGCCGACGAGGCGACCTCGTCCGACGGCGACATGATCACCGCCGCGTTCAAACTGCTGGGCCTCGGCCCGGTGGTGGGGCTGCGGACGTGGGGCGGCGTGGTCGGGATGACCGGCCGGCACAAGCTGGGGGACGGCACGGTGATCACGGTGCCGATGAACGCGGGCTGGTTCGACGCGTACGGGTGGGGCGTCGAGAACTACGGCGTCGATCCCGATGTCGAGTCGCTGCGCACCCCGTTGGACTGGGCGGAGGGGCGGCACGCCCAACTGGACGTGGCCGTCGACACGGCCCTCGCGCTGCTGGCCGAACACCCCGCCGTCACCCCGCCGGACCTCTCCCGGCGCCCGGACCGCCGCCGCCCGCCGCTGCCGCCGCGCTGATCCGGTCCGGGGCGAAAGGGGTCGGCGCAGCATGAACGGGTCGGCGCAGCATGAAGGGGTCGGCGCAGCATGAAGGGGTCGGCGCAGCATGAAGGGGTCGGCGCAGCATGAAGGGGTCGGCGCAGCATGAAGGGGTCGGCGCAGCATGAAGGGGTCGGCGCAGCATGAAGGGGCGCACCCTCGACGGGTGCGCCCCTTCACCGTTCGCGCCGCGCAGGCGGACTAGCTCCAGTTGTCCTGGGCGTCCTCGGCCGCGTCCTGGGCCTTGTCCTTGCCCTGGTCGCGCATGTCGGCAGCCTTGTCGCGGTTCTCGTCTTCCATCTCCGCAGACTTGTCCCGCTTCTCGCCCATGGCCTCCTTGGCCTTGTTCGAGAGGTTGCCGGCCTTGTCCTTGAACTGGTCGAAACCGCCCATGATCACTCCTCCTGGAGTTTGTCGGGTTGGGGCCTCGACCAGACTGACACGGGCGGACATAGCTCGCATGTCGGGAGAAAAACCGCAGGTCAGCTATCCTTTTGTCACCCTACGGAGCGTGACGACTGCGCTGCCTCGTCCGCCTCTCCGCCCCGTCCGACGAGCCCCCGCCGGGTGCCCGCCGTGGCGGCGAACCGCGGCTCGGCCCGGCGCATCTCCCGCTGCCCGAGCGCACCTCCGATGACCGACGGCAGACAGCCGCGCACCGACTGCATGCCACGCAGCCACCACTGCGCGTACACATGCGGCGAGCGCCGCTCGATCCCGGCGGCGATCCGCTCGACGGCCGGCTCCAGCGGGTACGTGCGGTTCGCCGGCCAGGGCAGCTTGGCGCGCATGTGGCGCATGAGCTCGTCCTCGTCGGCGCCGCGCACCATGTCGGTGTCGGTCCAGCTCAGATACCCGACGCCGACCTTGACGCCCTTGTGGCCGACCTCGGCGCGCAGGCTGTGCGCGAACGCCTCGACGCCCGCCTTGCTCGCGCAGTACGCGGTCATCATCGGGGCCGGGGTGATCGCCGCCAGCGAGGCGATCTGCAGCAGATAGCCGCGCGAGGTGAGGAGCGCGGGCAGGAAGGCGCGGGCGGTGGTGACGCTGCCCAGCAGGTTGACGTTGATGACCCGCTCGAACGCGACGGGGTCGGAGTCCAGGAACGGACCCCCGGTCGCCACACCCGCGTTGGCGACCACGACGTCGATCCGCCCGAAGTGCTCCAGGATCTCGGCCGCGGCCCGCTCCATCGCCGCGAGGTCGGTGACATCGGCGACCCAGTGCGCCGCGCCGCCGCCGAGCCCCTCCGCCACCAGCTTGAGCTGGTCCGGCTCCAGGCCGACCAGCGCCAGCTTGGCGCCGCGCCGCGCGAGTTTGCGCGCGAGCATCTCGCCGACCCCGCGGGCGGCGCCCGTGACCACCACGACCTGTCCGTTCAACGACTGGCTCATACCGTCTGCTCCTTCACGGAAAGGTTCTCCTGGACCGGGAGGTGGTCCCTGACCAGACCGCGGACGACGCCCGCGACCGCGGCCGTGCCTTCGATGGGTGTCATATGGCCGAGGCCTTCGAGTTCGGTCAGACCCACGCAGGCGGGCAGCGCGGCGGCCATGCCGCGCGCGTGCACCGGCGGGGTCAGCTTGTCCGCCGTGCCGACCAGGACGGCGGTCGGCGCGGTGATCCCGCGGAGCGCCGCGTCCAGGTCGAGTCCCGCCAGCACCCGTCCCCACGCGGAGCGCGGCCGGGTCCCGCAGGCATGCACGATACGCGCGGTCGCGGCGACCTGTTCCGGGGTCGAACCCGCCGCCATCACGCCGTACTTGAGCGCCGCGCGCGACATCCCGCTGACCGGCCCGAGCGGGGCGCGCGAGCTGAGCAGCAGCCGGTGGAAGCGGTCGCGGACCTTCTGGGAGCGGAACCGCTGCGGCAGCACCTGGGTCTCGGCGAGCAGCCGTCCGCTGCCGGTGCTGGCCAGCAGCGTGGCGGCCGTGCGGGAGCGTACGGCGGCGCGGCCGGAGGCGGCCATCAGCGTCATCCCGCCCATCGAGTGGCCGACCAGCACCGCCCGTTCCCCCTCGGGAACGACGGCCTGCAGCACCGCCGACAGATCGTCGGCCAGTACCCGCGTGCTGTAGCCGGTGCGGTGCGGGGTGCCGCTGCGGCCGTGTCCGCGCTGGTCGTAGGCGATCACCCGGAAGTCGGCTGTCAGGTCCCGGATCAGCGGTGCCCAGAAGAGCGTGGAACAGGTCCAGCCGTGGATCAGGACGACGGTCGGCCGGCCGGCCGGCCCGTGCTCCTCGACGTGGATCCGGGTGCCGTCCGCCGAGTTCACGACGAGCTCCCGGCGGGGGGTGGGGAGGGTGAACGGGCTGTCCGCCGCCGCTGCGCCCTTTGCGGTGATCCTGCTCATGACGCGGGCACCTCCACCGGCTCCGCCGTGCGCACGGGCGCCGGCACCAGGTCGTACTCCGCCGGTTTCAGTGCGCGGGTGGCCCGCCGGAACTCGGCCGTCGTGCCGGGCCAGGCCGTCGTGTTGCGGCCCTCGGAGTCCAGGTACCAGCTCTTGCAGCCGCCGGTGTTCCACACGGTCCTGGCGGTCCGCCGCTGCATCTCGGCGTTCCACGCCCTGACCGCCGCGGGCTTGGCGTCCAGCGCGGCCGCCCCGGTCCGCTCCAGGGTGCGCAGGTAGTCGGCGACGTAGTTGATGGACGACTCGATCATCAGGATCATCGAGCTGTTCCCGAGGCCGGTGTTGGGGCCGATGATCAGCAGCAGGTTCGGGAAGCCGTCGATCGTGGTGCCGCGCAGCGCGGCCATCCCGCCCTTCCAGTGCTCGGCCAGCGAACGGCCGCCGACGCCGGTGATCCGGTCGCCGATCGGCATGTCCGTCACATGGAAGCCGGTGCCGAAGACGATCGCGTCGACCTCGCGCTCGGTGCCGTCCGACGTGACGATCGTCGAGCCGCGCACCTCCTGGAGCGCCGAGGTGACCACCTCGGTGTTGGGCTGGGCGAGCGCCGGATAGTAGTCGTTGGAGAGCAGGATGCGCTTGCAGCCGATGGTGTAGTCGGGCGTCAGTTTCGCCCGCATCGCCGGGTCCTTGATCGCGCGGCGCATGTGGTTCTTCGCGATCTGCTCGGTCGCCTTCATCAGCTGCGGACGCTTGACGAACGCGCCGACCTGGAACTCCCTGATCAGCCAGAGCAGTCCGCGCCGCGCCTTCGCGGTGCCGGGCACCGTGCCGTGCAGCCACCGCTCGGCCTTGTTGATGCCGCGGTCCATCCGCGGCATCACCCACGGCGGGGTGCGCTGCAGCACGGTCAGCGACTTCACCTGCGGCTGGATGGACGGCACGATCTGGATCGCGGAGGCACCGGTGCCGACCATCGCGATGCGCTTGTCCTTGATGTCGAAGTCGTGGTCCCAGCGCGAGGAGTGGAAGACCGCGCCGGGGAACGTGTCGAGCCCGGGGATGTCCGGCAGCTTGGGGTCGGACAGCGGGCCGGTGGCGGAGACCACGACATCGGCGGTCAGCTCGCCCTGCGTGGTCCGTATCCGCCAGTGCTTGGCCTCGTCGTCCCAGCTCGCCTGCAGCACCTCGGAGTCGAACCGCAGATGCTGCCGCAGCCCGAAGGTGTCGGTGACCCGCTCCAGATAGGCGCGGATGTGCGGCTGACCGGAGAACGTACGGGGCCAGTCCGCGTTCGGCGCGAAGGAGAACGAGTACAGGTGGGAGGGGACGTCGCAGGCGCATCCCGGGTAGCTGTTGTCGCGCCAGGTCCCCCCGACCGAGCCGGCGCGTTCGAGGATCACGAAGTCCGTGATGCCCTCCCGGCGCAGCCGGACGGCCGCGCCGAGCCCGCCGAACCCTGATCCGATCACCGCCACCCGCACGTGCTCAGCCATGGCGCCGCCTCCCTGCGTTCAATCACGCCAGCAATCACTGGCACGATTGGTACGGTAGACCACTGCGGTTACCGGCGGTAGGGGTCAGGGCCACCCAAGACGAAACGGACCCCCGGCCGGAGTGCGCACCCGCCCGGCACCCGCGCACCGGCCCCGGCACGCTCCGGGGAACGCATAGGCTGACGAGGTGGCCGAGGACGTGCAGGAGACCAGGGAGCAGCCCGAGGAGCGGAAGCCCGGGCAGGAATACCGGATGGAGGCGCTGGCCGAGGCGGCCGGCATCCCCGTGCGCACCGTTCGCTTCTACCGCGAGCGCAAGCTCATCCCGCCACCGCGCCGCGAAGGCCGTATCGCCTGGTACAACGAGGCCCATCTCGCCCGTCTGCACACGATCGCCGCCCTCCTGGAGCGGGGCCACACCCTCGGCGGCATCGCCGAGCTGATCGGTGCGTGGGAGAACGGCCGGACCCTCGACGGCGTCGCCGAACTCCTGGGCCTGGAAGGCGCGTTGATCTCGCCCTGGTCGGAGGAGACCCCGGTCAGGCTCACCCCCGAGGCCCTCGCCGACTACTTCGGCGAGGACGTCACCCCGGAGAACCTGACGACGGCCCTCGACATCGGCTACATCGCCGTCGACGGCGAGAACGTCGTCCACACCAGCCGCCGGCTGCTCGACGCGTCCGCCGCCCTGGTCCGCGAGGGCGTCCCGCTCGCCGCCGTGCTGGAGACGGGCCGCGCCGTACGGATCCAGGTGGACGCGCTCGCCGATCTGTTCACGGTGCTCATCCGCAAGCACGTGGTGGACGCCGCCACCGTCGACCACCTGCCGCCGGGCGAGGTGACCCGGCTCGCCGAGGCCCTGGAACGGCTGCATCCGCTGGCCAAGAACGTGGTCGACGCGGAGCTGTCGCTGGCCATGGACCGGCGTGTCAGGACCGAGCTGGAGAGCTGGCTGCAGGACCACGCGGCGCCCGGAGCCGCACCCGGTCCGAACCCGCCGGAAGGCCCGTCCGAGGACCCGGCCGAGGACCCGGCCACCCCCGCTCCATAAGTCGTGGGGCCCATTCCTCGCCCGCGCCTGGACGGCGGCTGGCATCTCCTGGGCGGCCCCGGCGGACGTACCAGCGGTGGCGGAACGCGGCACCGCGTCCAATCCTGAGGGGGACCCGCCCCCTGCGCAGGAGGTACCGGCCCGATGACCACGCTCGCCGAGGCCGGACCCGCGACGGGGCCGCCCACGGGCCCGTCCTCGCTCAGCCGCCGCCAGACCAACGTCGTCTTCGTGACGATCGTCCTCGGCATGCTGCTGGCGGCCCTCGACCAGACCATCGTCTCCACCGCCCTGCCGACCATCGTCGCGGACCTCGGCGGCGCCGGGCACATGGCCTGGGTGGTGACCGCGTACCTCCTCGCCGAGACCGTCTCCACCGTCCTGGTCGGCAAGTTCGGTGACCTGTTCGGCCGAAAGATCGTCTTCCAGGTCAGCGCGATCGTCTTCGTCGGCGGTTCCGTCCTCGCGGGCGCCGCCAACGGCATGGGCATGCTCATCCTCGCCCGCGCGATCCAGGGCATCGGCGGCGGTGGTCTGATGGTCACCGCGATGGCCCTGATCGCCGACGTCATCCCGCTGCGCGAACGCGGCAAGTACCAGGG
Source organism: Streptomyces sp. RKAG293 (assembly GCF_023701745.1). Classification (NCBI taxonomy): domain Bacteria; kingdom Bacillati; phylum Actinomycetota; class Actinomycetes; order Kitasatosporales; family Streptomycetaceae; genus Streptomyces; species Streptomyces sp. RKAG293. The sequence goes on from NZ_JAJOZB010000001.1 coordinate 3,983,745, forward strand.
CGCGCTCGGCGCGGTCTTCGGCGTCACCACCGTCGTCGGCCCGACGCTCGGCGGTCTCTTCACCGACCACGCCACCTGGCGCTGGTGCTTCTACGTCAACGTGCCCGTCGCCGTCGTCATGGTCGTGATGGCCGCGCGGACGATCCCCTCGGTCAAGGCCGCCACCCGCCCCACCATCGACTACCTGGGCATCGTGCTGGTGGCGCTCGGCGCCTCCGGACTCGTGCTGGCCCTGGAGTGGGGCGGCAACGAGTACGCCTGGGGCTCGGCGGCCATCATCGGCCTGTTCGTCGGCTCCGTCCTGGCACTCACCGCGTTCGTCTTCGTGGAACTGCGTGCCAAGGAACCGATGCTCCCCATGCACCTGTTCCGCAGCCGGGTCTTCACGATCTGCTCGGTGCTCAGCTTCATCGTCGGCTTCGCGATGCTCGGCGCGCTGACCTACCTGCCGACGTATCTGCAGTACGTGGACGGGGTGTCCGCGACGATGTCGGGCGTCCGCACCCTCCCCATGGTCGTCGGGCTGCTCGGCACCTCGATGCTCTCCGGCATCGTCGTCAGCCGCACCGGCCGGTACCGGATCTTCCCGATCGTCGGCACCGGCGTCATGGCGATCGGCCTGTACCTGATGTCCACCATGGGCCCGTCCACCGGCGTCTGGCTGGAATCGCTGTACATGCTCGTGCTCGGCCTCGGCATCGGCCTGGCCATGCAGGTGCTCACCATCGCCGTGCAGAACACCGTGCCCTACCACGAGCTGGGCTCCGCGACCTCGGGCGTCACGTTCTTCCGCACCCTGGGCAGCGCCTTCGGCACCGCCATCTTCGGCACGCTCTACAGCAACCAGCTCGGCCCCAACCTCGAGAAGGCCTTCGCACAGTCGCCCGGCGTCAGCCCCGCCGCCGTGCAGAGCCCGGCCGCCCTGCACGCGCTGCCCGCCGACCGGATCACCCATATCGTCGACGCCTACGCCGACACCGTGAACTACGTCTTCCAGTGGGTCGTACCGGTCGCCCTCGTCGGCTTCGTCGTCGCCTGGTTCCTCAAGGAGGTGCCGCTGCGCGACAGCGCCAGGGCCGGTGCCTCCGACATGGGCGACGCCTTCGCCGCCCCCAACTCCGCGGACGCCGACCGGCAGCTGGAGCGCTCCATCGCCCGCGTGATGCGCCGGGCCAAGGCCGAGGAGCCGGTCTCGCTGCGGATCCTCGCCGACTCCGGCAGCCACCTCACCCCCGGCCAGGCCTGGGCCCTCGGGCAGATCCACTGGCGCGGCAAACTCCAGGGCGGAGCCCGGCTCAGCACCGTCGCCAAGGCCCACCGGATGCCCGGAGAGGTCCTCGAACCGGCCTTCTCCAGGATCGCCCAGGCCGGCTACGCCGATTTCGACGGCGAGCAGCTCGCCATCACCGACTCCGGCCGGGCGCAGATCGACCTGCTCGCCGGGGCGTGGCGCCGCTGGCTCGACGAGCGGCTGGACGACTGGGACGTATCGGATCCGGCGGACCGCGCGCGCCTCGACCGGGCCATCGACGGCATCGCCCGCCGCCTCCTGGACGAGGAGGAGGCACATCTCGAGCGCACCGCGCTGTGAACTGCGAAGGTGGAGAAGGGGCCGCGGGCACCGCGGCCCCGCACCGCCCGGGTCACCGCACCGGCTCGATCAGCGCACCGTCCGGACGACCGCATCGCCGCATTGAGGAGGCACCCCATGGACCAGCCCGACGACACCAAGGCAGAACAGGCGATCCTCTCCAGGATCAAGGCCATGGTCGCGGACGAGAAGGCCCTGCGTGAGCAGCTGACCGACGGCAGTATCGACGCGGTCACCGAACACGCCCGGCTCGGCGCCCTGGAACGCGAACTCGACCAGTGCTGGGACCTGCTGCGCCAGCGCCGCGCCAAGGGCGCGGCCGGCGAGGACCCGGGCCAGGCCAGCGTCCGGTCGGAATTCACCGTGGAGGGCTACACCTCATGACGGGAAGCGCCGAAGTGCCGATTCCCGAGGGGGCGAAGGCCTACCCGGGGGACGGCATCACCGTCACCTTCGAGGCCGGCCGCTGTCTGCACGCCGCCGAATGCGTGCGCGGTCTCCCCCAGGTCTTCGACACCGCCGAGCGCCCGTGGATCCGGCCCGACGGCGCTCCCGCCGACCTCGTCGCCCAGGTCGTCCGGCGCTGCCCCTCGGGCGCGCTGCAGTACCGGCTCGACGGCGGGCACCCCGAGGAGCCGACCCACCCGACCGAGATCAGCCGCTCCTCCTCCGGAGGCATCACCATCCGCGGCGACCTCGTCATCCACACGGACGGCGCGGCCAGGACCGAGACCCGCGCCGTCCTGTGCGGCTGCGGCGCCACGCATCACGCGCCGTACTGCGACCACACCGGCCCGTGCGGAACGGCGACCCGCTGACGGTCCGTTCCCCACGGGCCCGAGGGCCGGTCCGGCCATGCTTCAGGACGTGAACAGCGCCTGCATCTCGCCGTATCCGGGCCCCTCCACGACCGGGGTGCAGGTGCCCTCCGTCAGGAACTCACGGGCCTCCTGCCGCATCATGCCGTACGCGGCCTCGGCCATCCGGCCGCCGATGCTGACGCGCGCCGCTCCGGCGCCGCCGAGTTCGGCGACGGACGGACCGCCCGGTCCGGTGAGGATGTTGAGCGGGGCGGCGATGCCCTTCGCCAGTTCGGCGACGACCGCGAGATCGGTCACCCCGGGGACGAAGATCCCGTCCGCGCCCGCCTCGATGAAGGCGGCGGCACGGTCGAGCGCCACACCCAGCCGCGTCTCCGGCGCGCCGACGGCACCGAGGTAGACATCGGTGCGGGCGTTGATGAACAGCGGGACGCCCGCCCCGTCGGCCGCCTTGCGGGCGGCGGCGATCCGTTCCACCTGCTCCGCGAGGCTGCGCAGCGGCTCGGGCCCGTTCACGAGCGCGTCCTCGATGTTGATGCCGACGGCCCCGGCGGCGAGGACCCCGCGCACGGTCTCGGCGACACCGGCCGCGTCGTCCGCGAAGCCCGCCTCGATGTCGGCGGTCACCGGCACCCCGACCCCGCCCGCGACCCGGCCGATGAGCGCGAGCGCCAGCTCGCGGGGCAGCCGGTCGCCGTCGGCGTAGCCGAGGCTCCAGGCGACGCCGCAACTGGTGGTGGCGACGGCCGCCGCCCCCGCCTCCTCGATGATCCGCGCGCTGGCGACGTCCCAGGCGTTGGCGAGGGCGAGCGGCTTGTCGGCGGTGTGCAGGGAGTGGAGGAGCTGGGCCTTGTCACGGAGGTTCGACGTAGTCATGGGGACAGTCCATCACCGCCCTGTGACATCGTCCGGCAATTCCGCGACCTGGACGTCGCGGTGCGAGGGCCGGTCCACAGGTCCACCCACGACCTACATGTCGGATTCTCGCTAGACCGGCGCCGTGACCCGGGGCGATGCTGGAGATATGCACACCGACTTCGAGCGTTGCGTACGAGCCGTGCAGTCGAAGGACGCCCGGTTCGACGGATGGTTCTTCACCGCGGTGCTGACGACCAGGATCTACTGCCGGCCCAGCTGCCCCGTGGTGCCGCCCAAGGTCAGGAACATGAGTTTCTACCCGAGCGCGGCGGCGGCGCAACAGGCCGGCTTCCGGGCCTGCAAGCGCTGCCGGCCGGACGCGAGCCCGGGTTCGCCGCAGTGGAACGAGCGGGCGGACCTGGTGGCGCGGGCCATGCGGCTGATCGCGGACGGCGTCGTCGACCGGGACGGAGTCCCGGGGCTCGCCGCCCGGCTGGGCTACAGCACCCGGCAGGTGGAGCGCCAGCTGCTCGCCGAACTGGGCGCCGGGCCACTGGCGTTGGCGCGGGCACAGCGCGCGCAGACCGCCCGGCTGCTGATCGAGACGACGACGCTGCCGATGGGGGAATCCGCCTTCGCGGCCGGCTTCTCCAGCATCCGCACCTTCAACGACACCGTCCGCGAGGTCTTCGCCCTCTCCCCCACCGAACTGCGCGCCCGTGTCGCCAAGGGCCGCCCCGCCGCCACCCCGGGCGAGCTGTCGCTGCGGCTGCCCTTCCGGGCCCCGCTGTGCCCGGACAACCTCTTCGGACATCTGGCGGCGACGGCGGTGCCGGGCGTCGAGGAGTGGCGCGACGGCGCCTACCGCCGCACCCTGCGGCTGCCGCACGGCCCCGGCATCGTCAGCCTGCGCCCGCGGCCCGATCACATCGCGTGCCGGCTGCGCCTGACGGACCTGCGCGATCTGGCGCACGCCATCAGCCGCTGCCGGTGGCTGCTGGACCTCGACGCGGACCCGGTCGCGGTCGACGCGCAGCTGGGCAAGGACCCGGTACTGGCGCCGCTCGTCGCCAAAGCGCCCGGCCGCCGGGTGCCGCGGGTCGCGGACGGGCCCGAGTTCGCGGTGCGCGCCGTGCTCGGCCAGCAGATCTCGACGGCCGCCGCGCGGACGCACGCCGGACGGCTGGTGACGGCGTACGGCGAGCGCGTCGGGGATCCGGCGGGCGGGCTGACCCATCTGTTCCCCGATCCGGCGGCGCTGGCCGCCCTCGACCCGGCGGCGCTCGCCATGCCGCAGACCCGCCGCACCACCCTCACCACCCTGGTCACCGCCCTGGCCGGCGGCGAACTCGACCTCGACGTCGGCAGCGACTGGCAGCGCGCCCGCGCGCAGCTGTCCGCGCTGCCGGGGTTCGGCCCGTGGACCGTCGAGTCGATCGCGATGCGCGCGCTCGGCGACCCGGACGCGTTCCTGGCGAGCGACCTCGGAATCCGCTTCGCCGCGAAGGAGTTGGGCCTGCCCACCACCCCCGCTGCGCTCACCCGCCATGCCGCCGCCTGGGCGCCGTGGCGCGCCTACGCCGTCCAGTACCTGTGGGCGACCGGCGACCACGCCATCAACACCCTCCCCGTGAACGGAGCCGCGTGATGCCCACCCGCACCCACACCGTGACCGATTCCCCCTGCGGCCCGCTGACCCTCGTCGCCCTCGACGGAACCCTCTGCGGCCTGTACATGACGCAGCAGCGGCACCTTCCCGCCGAGGAGACCTTCGGCGACCGCGACGACTCCGCGTTCGGCGCCGTCGAGGAGCAGCTCACCGCCTACTTCGCCGGCGAGCTGACCGACTTCGGCGTCCCCTTGACGCTGCTGGGCACCCCGTTCCAGCAGCGCGTCTGGTCCGCCCTCCAGGACATCCCGTACGGCGAGACCCGCTCCTACGGGCAGCTCGCCGACCTCCTCGGCAACGCCGGCGCCTCCCGCGCGGTCGGGCTCGCCAACGGCAAGAACCCCATCGGCATCATCGTCCCCTGCCACCGCGTCGTCGGAGCCGACGGCTCCCTCACCGGCTACGGAGGCGGCCTCGACCGCAAGCGCTACCTCCTCGCCTTCGAGAACGGAACCCACGAGCCGGCGGCGCTGTTCTGACCCCCGGCCGGCACGGGCCCGACGGGGGCGCTGTTCTGACCGCCGGCCGGCACAGGGCCCGCCGGCCGGCCCCGTGCCCGGGGGACACGGGGCTCCGCGGGTACGACACAGGGCCCGGCGATTCGCCGGGCCCTGTCCTGCGCGCCATCCCCCCGTCCCCACGGGGCAGGCGCGTCATGGGGCCGCCGTCGAGCTCTCCGCCAACCGGCGGCCCCAGCTGGTGTGCCGCGTCAGACGCGGCTCGGCTCCGGTACCCGCTCGGGCGCGGAACCGGCGGCCTGTGCCGCCAGGTTCTTCTGGAGCTGTTCGCCCTCGACGTCGACGTTGGGCAGCAGCCGGTCGAGCCAGCGCGGCAGCCACCAGGCGGCCTTGCCGAGCAGGGCGAGGACCGCCGGGACGACGGCCATGCGCACCACGAACGCGTCGAACGCGACGGCGATGGCGAGACCGAAGCCCATCATCTTGATCATCGATTCCGACGAGCCGATGAAGCCCGCGAAGACGCTGATCATGATGACCGCGGCCGCGGCGACCACCCGGGCGCCGTGCGTGAAGCCGGTGACGATCGCCTGTCCCGGCCGCTCGCCGTGCACGTACGCCTCACGCATCCGGGTGACGAGGAAGACCTCGTAGTCCATCGCGAGACCGAACACCACACCGATCATGAAGATCGGCATCATGCTCATGATCGGCCCGGTCTGCTCGACACCGAGCAGGCTCGCCAGCCAGCCCCACTGGAAGACCGCGACGACGGCGCCGAGGGCCGCGACCACCGAGAGCAGGAAGCCGAGGGCCGCCTTCAGCGGCACCAGCACCGAGCGGAAGACCACCATCAGCAGCAGGAACGCCAGGCCGACGACGAGCGCCAGGTACGGCAGCAGCGCGTCGTTGAGCTTCTGCGACACATCGATGTTCATGGCCGTCGTGCCGGTGACCAGCGTCACGGCGCCGGTCTCGGACTTCAGCCCGGCCGCCTGGCCGCGGATGGTGTGGACCAGGTCCTCGGTCTCCAGGCCGCTGGGCTTGGACTTCGGGACGACCGTCAGCATCGCGGTGTCGCCGGCCTTGTTGAACGCGGGCTCGGTGACCTTCTCGACGTCTCCCATCCCGGAGATGGTCTTGGAGATCTTGTCGAGGGCCGCCTTCGGGTCGTCGCTGTGCGCGGCGTCCACGGCGATCATCAGCGGGCCGTTGAAGCCGGGGCCGAAGCCGTCCGACAGCAGGTCGTACGCCTTGCGCTGGGTGGTGCTGACGGGCTGCGACCCGTCGTCCGGCAGACCGAGCTCCAGGCTGGCCGCCGGGATGGCGATCGCGCCCAGGCCGAGCACACCCACCACCAGCACCCAGATCGGGCGGCGCAGCACGAACCGCGCCCAGCGGGTGCCCATGTTGGGCTTCTTCGCGGCGGCGGAACCGGCCCCACCCGTGCTGCTGTCGGCGGCGTCGTCCTTGATCCCCTTGAGGCCGCTGCGCACCTTGCGGCCGAGCACCCGGTGCTTGGCGAAGCCGAGCAGCGCCGGGATCAGGGTGAGCGCGATGAGGACCGCGATGGCGACCGTGCCGGCCGCCGCGAGGCCCATCTTGGTGAGCATCGGGATGTTGACGACGGCGAGGCCCGCGAGGGCGATGAGCACCGTGAGGCCCGCGAAGACCACCGCGGATCCGGCGGTGCCCACGGCCCGTCCGGCCGCGTCCTCCGGTTCCCGGCCCTCGGTGAGTTCGTGCCGGAAGCGCGAGACGATGAAGAGCGCGTAGTCGATGCCGACCGCGAGGCCGATCATCATCGCGAGGGTGGACGTGGAGCTGCCCAGGTCCAGGACGTTCGCGAGCGCGGTGATCGACGAGACGCCGATGCCCACGCCGATGAGCGCGGTCAGCAGCGGCAGTCCCGCGGCGACCAGCGACCCGAAGGTGACGAGCAGAACGACGGCGGAGATACCGATGCCGATGATCTCGGTGGCGCCGGTCTCGGGCATCGCCTGCAGCGCGTCACCGCCGATCTCGACGGTGAGCCCGGCGTCCCGGCCGTGCTGCGCTGCGTCCTTGAGCGCTTCGCGGTCCGCGTCGGTCAGCTCCATCGAGGTGAGCTTGTACTTCACGGACGCGTAGGCGGTGCCGCCGTCCTTGCTGACGGCCTTCGACTCGAAGGGGTCGGCGACGGAGCTGACCTGCTTGCCGGTCTTCAGCTCCTTGACGACGTTCTCGACGGCGGCCTTCTGCGCGCCGACGTCCACCTTCTGCCCGCCGGGGGCCGTGAACACCACCCGCGCGGACGCGCCGTTGGCGCTGGCGTCCGGGAAGCGCTGCTCCATCAGGTCGAAGGCCTTCTGGGCCTCCGTGCCGGGTATCGAGAAACTGCTCGACGTGGAAGTGGAGGCCGACGCGGCGCCGACTCCGGCGAGTACCAGCAGAGCCACCCATGCGAGGGCGACGTACCGGCGTCGCCTGAAGGCGAACCGGCCGAGTTTGTAAAGGAAAGTAGCCACGAGTCGCGGCGCTCCCGTCAGGTCGAGGAAAAAAGGGCGTACGGTGCCTGCCCGACGACGAGAGCGGCGTGTCAGGTGGGGCCTTGTTCCGTGGTTCCGGCGTGGGATCAGGCGGTTGATCCGGCCGGTCGGATCAGGTCAGACGCAGGGCGGGGAGTACCACCGCGTCGATGTATCGGAAGGCGAATTCGGGGTCAGGATCGACGCCCTCGATCAGCGGCCGCCCCATCGCGGCGCCGATCAGCATGTGCGGTACGAATTTCCTGGCCGGCACGTCGGCCGCCAGTTCGCCCCGTTCCACGGCACGTTGCAACATGCCGTCGAAGGCGGCCATTTCCGGTTCGATGAGCAGTTGCCGCAGCGCCTGGAAGAGGTCCGGATTCTGATGTGCGGCCTGTCCGAGCGCCCGCATCAGTTCGTTGTCCCGCTTCGAGTCGCCCGTCGCGTCGTGGCACCGCACCAGCTCGCGCAGGTCGCCCCGCACCGATCCGGTGTCGATGTCCTCGATCCGCACCGGCTTGGTGTGCCGCAGCGCGGTCGCCACCAGCTCGGGCTTGCCCTTCCACTGGCGGTAGAGCGTGGCCTTGCTGGAGCGGGTGCGCGAGGCGATCGCGTCCATGGTGAGCGCCTCGTAGCCCACTTCCCGCAGCATCTCGACCACCGCGGCGTAGAGCTCCTGCTCGCGTTCGGGCGTGAGCCTGGTGCGGCGTGCCGGGGCATCCGTCGACATCCTCGGCCTCCATCCAAACGAAACGGTTTCGTACAGCTGACTCCTAGAGAGTAGAACACCACCCATCGAAACGGAAACGTTTCGATGGGTGGTGTGGGTCACGTTGTCCGTCTTTACGGCCGGCGGACCGCCCCATACACCCGGTTTGCCGCCCGCCGGGCGGCTCCGGGACCCCGCCCGTAGGGCCGCGGCCGGGATCCCCGCCGGCCGGACTGCTGCCGGGATCCCCGGACGGATCCTCGGGCCGCTCAGATCCAGCCGTCCAGCGAACGGAAGAACCCGTCGAAGTCATCGCGGTGGATGGTGTGGCCGGCGCCCACGACCGTACGGATCCCGAAGCCGCGCTCGCTGAGCAGTCCCGCGTCGTCCGGGCCGATCAGGAAGCTGTTCTCGGCGAGCTGCACGAGCGACGGGACGGCGGGCTTCTGCGGCAGATAGCCGGTCAGCGGCCGGCCGCCCAGGAAGGCGGCGGAGTCGGTGTCCCACAGCGCCAGGGTGGCGAGCTCCACCTCGATGTCCGCCTCCTCCCAGCGCGGGTTCAGACCGGCGATCTGCTCCCGGGTGGCCCGGGCGAAGTGGACGAAGATCGCCGGGTCGACCTGCTGCACGGGATCCGCCGAGGCCCAGGCGGGGTCGGAGTAGACGGCGCGCGCGGGCGCGAGGCGCTCGGCGGCGAGCGACAGCGCCAGCCCGCCCAGCGAATGCCCGACCGCCAGCTCCGCGCCGCCCGGCAGCGTCTCGACGAGGTCCTCGGCGAACAGCTCGGGGCTGTACTCGCCGCGCGGGCTCTCACCGTGACCGCGCAGGTCCACGGCGATGACGCGGTAGCCCCGGTCCGCGAGCGCGGGACCGACCCGGCGCCAGGTGCGGTGGTCGGACATGATGCCGTGGACCAGGAGCGCGATCCGGTCGCCGGTGCCCCACTCGCGGGTGTTGAGCTTCATGGTGTTGATGCCTCTCCTGCTGTTGGGGTGCTGCCGGGCTGCCGGGGGGGCTCCGACGGAGGGTTCGGTCCCATCTTCGGGCGCGGGCGGTGACACCTGTCGCATGACACGTGTAACTATATGTGTAGCATCCACCCCGAACTCTCGGCCAGACCGGATCTCTGAAAAGATGCCGAGCGGAATGACACAGTCACCCGAGCCCACGAGCCCCCCGGCCACGCCGACCAGCACCGATGTCGCGCGCCTCGCCGGCGTGTCCCGCGCCACCGTCTCGTACGTCCTGAACGCGCAGGCCGCCGGCCGCGTCAGCACACGGACCCAGGACCGGGTGCGCGCCGCCGCGGAAGAGCTCGGCTATGTGCCGCACGCCGCCGCCCGCACCCTGCGGGCCGGGCACTCCGGCCTCGTCCTGCTGACCACCCCGGCCACCCCGATCCCCCGGATCGGCGCGCTCTTCGGCGACTTCCTGATGGAGCTGCAGGGCGCCCTGCACCAGCTGGGCTACACCAGCGTCTGGCACGGCCCCGTCGCGGGCGCCGGCGAGCAGGCCGCGCGCGCCTGGGCGGAACTGCGCCCGGCCGCCGTCCTCGCCCTGCCGGGCACCGGTCTGACCCCGTCCGCCGTCGAGCTGCTCAAGCGCTCGGGCACCCGCGCCGTCCTCACCCTCGGCATGCGGCCGGTGGCGGGCGCGCACGCCCTGCTCCTCGACCAGGAGATGCTCGGCGCCCGCGCCGGCACCCATCTGCTGGAGCGCGGCCGCCGCCGGATCGGCGTCGTCATGCCGACCGAGTCCGGCCTCGACCTCTTCAGCGTTCCCCGCCTCGCCGGCGTCCGGGCGGCCGCCACCCTCGAGACCGGCACTCACGTCGAGCCGCTCACGCTCGACTGCACCGAGGAGTCGGCGGCCGAACTCGCCGCCCGCTGGCCCCGGCTCGGCCTCGACTCCCTCTTCGCCTACAACGACGAGTACGCGATGCTCGTGATGCGCGCCTTCCAGGACGCCGGCCTCACCATCCCCGGCGACCTCGCGATCGTCGGCGCCGACGACCTCCTCCTGGCCCGCCTGCTGCGCCCCCGCCTCACCAGCGTCCACTTCGACACCATCCCCACCGCCCGCATCGTCGGCCTGGTCGACCGCGCCATCCGCGAACCGGAAACGGCCCCGGAGACCCACCAGTTGACCCGTGTCGTCGTAGCGGCCCGCGACTCCGGCTGACGCCCGCCGCGCGGCCCGACAGCGGAACCGCCGCCCGCCCCACGGCGTCCTGGACAAGGATCAAGGGGGTACGCATGCAGGACGATCCACCGGCCTGGGAAACCATCTCGGTCATGCTGGCATGGGTCGGAGGAGTGACCGCGGTCCTGGGCTCCGCCGTCCTGCTCGTGGTCGCCGTCGTCACCCTCAGCACGGGCTGGCTGCGGCGGAAGTGGCGGCTCCGGAAGAGCTGACCGCGGCCCCCGGAGCGGGCTCCGGCGGACGGCAGCCGCCCCGGAACCAAAAAGCCCCTGGCGGGTTTCCCCGCCAGGGGCTTTGAGCTGCGGTGGACCTGTGGGGATTTGAACCCCAGACCCCCTCGATGCGAACGAGGTGCGCTACCAGACTGCGCCACAGGCCCTTGCAACGAGGAAAACGATAGCACCCTCTCGGGGGTGGTTGTTAACGAGATCCTCGCTGGTCACCGATCGCTCACTCGTTGGCGGCGCGCGGCCGGTCCGGGTCGGCGTACTGGTCGAACAGGGGGGTGCGGGAACGGTCGCGGGAGCGGCGGCCGGAGGTGGGGCGGGGGAGCTCGCGCTGGGGCTCGGGCTCGGGGGCCGCCGCCGGGGCCGGGGTGGCCGGCTGGTGGCCCGGCGTGGTGCCGGAGCGGGCCGAGCTCCAGTTGCCCGGGGCGGTGAAGTCGATGCCGCCCGGGGTGCGGGGCGCGACCGGCGCCGTGACGTACGTGGGGAGCGGCACCGGTACGGGGTCCCAGCCGTCGTCAGGGACGGCGTGCTGCTCGCGCTGCTGCTGGTCCACCCACTCCGCGTGATCGGTCTGCTCGACCAGGGCCCGCCGGTCCGCGGTGCGCGGCGAGGTGGCGGGCTCGGGCTCGTCGTCGAGGTCCGGCTCGTCGGCGGCCTGGGGCCGCGGGCGGTCGCGCAGCCGCACCGCGGCGTCGGCGGCCCGGCGCTGGTCGATCTTGACCTCGAAGCGGCGGCGCTCCTGGCGGCGCAGGTGGCCGATGTAGAGGGTCAGCAGCGCGGCGGGCGCCGCCGGCGCCCACAGGAACGCGAGGCCGCCCACGGCGGCGACGATCGCGCCGACGGTGAAGGCCAGGAAGAGGAGCGTGGTGGTGCGGCGGCGGCGCGCGAGGACCTTGGCCCGGGGGTTGTGCACCGGGCCGGGACGCTGTGCCTTCTGGTGCGCCGGGGCGGGGTGGTGCGCCGGGGCGGACTGCTGCGCCGGAACGGCCGTCGGGGCGGGTTTGATCTCGGTCGCGGGCACGGCGAGGCCCCGGACGTCCACCACGTCGTGGGCGGAGTCCGGTGCATCGGCGGGCTGATCGCTCTCATCGCGCGCTCTCGCGACGCGACGCTCCATCCCCGCCCTTCCGGACAGCAGCCGGATGGCGGTGCTGAAGCGTTCCGTCGGACGCGCTTCGTTGAGCTCATCCTGCCTACGGAGCCACATCGGCACCAAGTAGGCAGCCCAGGCCCCGACGATGACTGCGTAGATGAGGCCGCTACTGCTCACGGATTACACGGTAGGTGCCGCAGAGACACGCCATACGCAATTCCGCACGGTGTGTCGCACGATCTGGCTGATATGCCGAGATTTTTTTGTGATTGGGTTCATTTTCGAACGTTTATCTTATTTCTGTGGCGTTCCCGGCCTGGCCTGGCGCCATCGGTTGAGCAGCCCCTCCGGCACTTCCTCGGCCGTCAACGCGAACACCAAGTGGTCACGCCACGCACCGTCGATGTGGAGATAGCGCGGGCGCGGACCCTCTTCGCGAAATCCGAGTTTTTCCACCACCCGTCGGCTGGGGGTGTTCTCCGGCCGGATGCACACCTCGACGCGGTGCAGCCCGACATGGCGGAAACAGTGGTCGACGGCGAGCGCGACGGAGGTCGGCATGACACCGCGTCCGGCGACCGACTGGTCGACCCAGTAACCGACATGGGCGGAGCACATCGAGCCCCAGGTGATGCCGGCGACGGTCAACTGACCGGCCAGCCGCCCCTGGTACTCGATGACGAAGGGCAGCATGCGGCCCGCGTTCGCCTCCGAGCGCAGGTGGCGCACCATCTGACGGTACGTGGGGCGCTGGACGACATGGCCGGGCGGCGCGGGCGGCACGGTGGCCTCCCAGGGCCGCAGCCAGTCGCGGTTGCGGCGGTTGACCTCGCGCCAGGAGCGCTGGTCGCGCATCCGGATCGGGCGGAGGGTGATGTCACCGTCCACCAGCTCGGCCGGCCAGGACGCGTTCAGCTCGCCCCTCTTTTCTGGCCGGTGGGCCCGGATTGCGGGTGGTCGCCGCCGCGGATCTGGTCGACGGCGTGGACGAGGAGCGGGGCGAGCACGTCCAGGCCGTCCTTGACGCCACCGGTCGAGCCCGGAAGGTTCACCACCAGGGTGCCGCCGGCGACGCCCGCGATGCCGCGGGAGAGCACCGCGGTGGGCACCTTCTCCCGGCCGGCGGCCCGGATCGCCTCGGCGATGCCGGGGATCTCGTAGTCCAGCACGTCGCGGGTGACCTCGGGCGTGCGGTCGGTGGGCGAGATCCCGGTCCCACCGGTGGTCACGACCACGTCGTAGGAGGCCGCCACGGCGTCGCGCAGGGCCTGGCCGACGGGCTCCCCGTCCGGGACCACCCGCGGGCCGTCGGTCTCGAAGCCGAGGGCCCGCAGCGCCGCGACGATCAGCGGTCCGCCGCGGTCCTCGTAGACGCCCGCGGCGGCGCGGTTCGACGCGGTGACCGCCAGCGCCCTCATGGCCGCTGCCAGTCGCCGGACTTGCCGCCGGTCTTCGTCTCGACCCGGACGTCGGTGATGACGGCGGCCTTGTCCACGGCCTTGACCATGTCGATGACGGTCAGGGCCGCGACGGTGACGGCGGTCAGCGCCTCCATCTCGACCCCGGTGCGGTCGGTGGTCCGCACGGTCGCGGCGATCTCCACGGCCTCGTCGGTGACGGCGAGGTCGAGCGTCACCCCGGACAGCGCGAGCGGATGGCAGAGCGGGATCAGGTCCGGCGTCCGCTTGGCGCCCATGATGCCCGCGATGCGCGCGGTGGCGAGGGCGTCGCCCTTGGGAACGCCCTCACCGCGCAGCAGCTCGATCACGCGCGGGGCGACGAGTACCCGGCCGGTGGCACGGGCCGTACGGGCGGTGACGTCCTTGCCGGAGACGTCCACCATCCGGGCCGCACCGGCCTCGTCGATGTGGGTGAGGTGCTCTTGCGCGCTGCTCATCGTTCTCCCGGTCCGGTCCTCTGGGCAGCCACCGTACCGGGAGGGCGGATCAAAAGGGCCGCAGGGCCTGCATCGGGAGGGCCCGGTCAGCACCGCACCGGACTTCGGTCAGCACCGCACGGGACTCAGGTCGGCACCGCACGGGACTCAGGTCGGCACCGCACGGGACTAATCCAGCCGGATCACGTCGACCTCCGTGCCCTTGTCCACGGAGGTGGTGTCCTCCGGGACGACGATCAGCGCGTTGGCGTGCGCGAGCGACCTGACCAGGTGGGACGCGGAGCCGCCGACGGGGGTCACCGTGCCGTTCGCGTACCTGCCGCGGAGGAACTGGCGCTTGCCCTCGGGCGACGACTCGATCGCGGTGTCGCAGAGCGCGCGCACGACCTCGCGGTGAACGGCTCCGGCACCCATCAGCGTGCGGATCGCGGGGCGTACGAAGAGCTCGAAGGAGACATACGCGCTGACCGGGTTGCCGGGCAGGGCCAGCAGCGGGATGCGGTCGGGGCCGATCCGGCCGAAGCCCTGGGGCTTGCCGGGCTGCATGGCGAGCTTGCGGAAGTCGACACGGCTCTCGTCGTCCTCGATCGAGGCGAGCGCCTCCTTGACGACGTCGTACGCGCCGACGCTCACCCCACCACTGGTGACGATGATGTCGGCCCGGATGAGCTGGTCCTCGATGGTGGCACGCAGTGTCTCGACGTCATCGGCGACGGCGCCCACCCGGTACGCGATGGCGCCCGCGTCCCGCGCGGCGGCGGTCAGCGCGAAGCTGTTGGAGTCATGGATCCGGCCGGGGCGGAGCTCCTCGCCGGGCTGTACGAGCTCGCTGCCGGTCGACAGCACCACGACGCGGGGGCGCGGGCGCACCCGGACGCTGCCGCGGCCGATGGCGGCGAGCAGACCGATCTGCGGCGGGCCGAGGATCGTGCCGGCGGCGAGCGCCAGCTCCCCCGCCGCGACGTCGCTGCCGCGGGCCCGGACGTACTGGCGCGCCTCGACGGGACGGTGCACCCGGACCTCGCCGCCGGCGCCGGCCGGGTCGGAGCTGTGCGACCGCATGGTGGTGGCCGGTCCACCGCCGGTGCCGGCGTCGGTCCACTCCACGGGGACGACGGCCTCCGCGCCGGGCGGCAGCGGGGCGCCGGTCATGATGCGGGCGGCCTGGCCGGGGCCGACGGTCGGCAGGTGGTCGCTGCCCGCCGCGACATCGCCGATGACGGTGAGGACCGCCGGGTGCGCGTCGGTGGCCCCGTCCGTGTCCGCGGTGCGGACCGCGTAGCCGTCCATCGAGCTGTTGTCGAAGGGCGGCAGTGCGACGGGGACGGTGACGTCCTCGACGAGGACGCAGCCCTGGGCGTCGAGGAGTTGCAGCTCGATCGATTCCAGCGGGGACAACTGCCCGAGGATGTTGTCGAGGTGCTCGGAGACAGACCAGATTCGGTCAGCCACGGTGCTCAATCTTGCATCTCCTCGGTCACGTACGAGCGGAGCCAGGTCCGGAAGTCCGGGCCCAGGTCTTCACGTTCGCACGCGAGTCTGACAATGGCCCGCAGATAGTCGGCGCGGTCGCCGGTGTCGTAGCGGCGGCCGGTGAAGACCACGCCGTGGACCGGGCCGCCGTCGTCGTCGCGGTGGGACATCTCCCGGAGCGCGTCGGTGAGCTGGATCTCGCCGCCGCGGCCGGGCGGCGTCTTCTTGATCGCGTCGAACACCGCCGGGTCCAGTACGTAGCGGCCGATGATCGCGTACGAGGACGGTGCCTCGCCGGCGGCGGGCTTCTCGACCAGGTCCGTCACCCGCACCACGTCGTCCTCGGCGGTGGGCGCGACCGCCGCGCAGCCGTAGAGGTGGATCTGGGCCGGGTCGACCTCCATCAGCGCGATGACGCTGCCGCCGAACCGCTCCTGGATGTCGATCATGCGCGACAGCAGCGGGTCCCGCGGGTCGATCAGGTCGTCGCCCAGCAGTACCGCGAAGGGCTGGTCGCCCACGTGCGGCTCCGCGCACAGCACCGCGTGCCCCAGACCCTTCGGGTCCCCCTGCCGCACGTAGTGCATCGTGGCCAGGTCGCTGGACTCCCGCACCCGCGCCAGCCGCGACTCGTCGCCCTTGCGGGTCAGCGCCTCTTCGAGCTCGTAGTTCCGGTCGAAGTGGTCCTCCAGGGCGCGCTTGTTCCGCCCTGTGATCATCAGCACATCGCTGAGGTTCGCCGCCCGCGCCTCCTCCACCACGTACTGGATCGCCGGCTTGTCGACGACCGGCAGCATCTCCTTGGGCGTGGCCTTGGTCGCCGGCAGAAACCGGGTGCCGAGTCCCGCCGCCGGGATGACGGCCTTGGTGATCCGAGTACGTGCTTGAGTCATGCCGTGCACCATAACCGCTGCGCGTGAGGTGAAGATGAAGATCCGGTTGATAACGGCTGATAGGCGGCGGTAGTGCGGGGTATGAGCGACGACCACGGCACCAAGGCGGCGCTGCGCACCGAGTTGCTGCGCGTGCGGCGCGGACTGACGCCGCAGGAGCGTACGACGGCGGCCCGCTCGCTGGCCGACCGGGTGGCTGACCTGCCCGAGGTCCGGGCGGCGGGCACCGTCGCCGGCTATGTGTCGATGGGCACGGAGCCCGGCACCCGCGACCTGATCGACGCGCTGCGCGCCGCCGGCACCCGCGTACTGCTTCCCGTACTGATGGCCGATAACGACCTGGACTGGGCGGAGTACGAGGGATCGGGGGCGCTGGAGCGCACGGACCGGGGGCTGTTCGAGCCGACCGGCCCGCGCCTGGGACCCGACGCGGTGACGCGGGCCCGGGTGGTGCTGCTGCCGGGGCTCGCGGTGGACGGGCGCGGGCTGCGGCTGGGCCGCGGCGGTGGCTCGTACGACCGCGTGCTGGCGCGGCTGGAGCGGGCGGGCGGGCGGCCGTCCCTGATGGTGCTGCTGTACGCGAACGAGGTGGTCGCGCGGGTCCCGAGGGAACCGCACGACCACCCCGTGCACCTCGCGGTGACCCCCGGGGGGATCCACCGCTTCACCCCCTGAAAGGGGGTTACGGCGTCAGCGCCATCTTGTCGTCCGTCGCGCCGTCCACCTTGGGTCTGGAGAAGACCCACGGCAGGAGTTCGCCCTTCGCCCACAGCGCCGTCTGGTCGGAGTAGTGCGCGTTGTACGCGTGCCCCGAGGCGCCGGTGAGGTTGATCCAGCGGGACTTGTCGAAGTCGTCGAGGTTGACGATCATGCGCATCGACGGCACCCAGACGACGTCGTAGCCGCCGGCCGCGTTCCAGCCGGTCGCGTTGACGGCCGCCTCGCCGCCGCCGAGCTGCCACGGGCCGCGGTTGAGCAGCCACCTCACCACCGCGGGGCCGCCGGTGCCCAGGGTCTGGTTCTTGAGCTCCAGCTTGTGCAGCCGGCCCCAGCTCCAGGTGTCGATGTCCTTGCCGAGCTTGGCGGTCAGCTCGTACCGCGCGTCCTGCATCGCCTGCCGGAGCAGCTGGTCGCGCGTGGTGTGCGCGGACGGCGCGGAGGTCTTGTCGAAGAACGCGGTCGGCGACATCGTCCACCAGGCGTTCGTCTCGTCCGGAAGGATCTTGCGGACCACCTCGAACCAGCGGTCGCCGCCGTCCGGCTGCGCCTGGTCGGCGGCGCGCTCACCGCACTCGTTGACCGTCTCGCTCTTGCCGTTGAGGTCGTCGACCGGGCCCGACTGGTCGACGGCCGGGACGCGCAGGCACTGGTCCTCGGGGCGCAGCTCCTTGGGCAGCTTGTTGCCGAAGGCGAGCTTGAGGGTGTTGCGCCAGACGGCGTTGAAGTAGGCGGCCGCCGCGGAGTCGGCGTCCTGGTTGAAGTCCCAGCCCTCCAGCAGCTGCTGGGCGTCGCGGACGTAGGAGTCCTTGACGTCGACCTTGAGCAGATACGGCACCAGCAGCTTCGCGATCTCGCTGCTGCTGTCGGACTGCATGGACTGCATGTCGTCCATGGAGACCTTGCCGCCGTCCTTGATCTTGGACGCGATGAGGTCGTTGATGCGCTGGCTGCGGGCGCCGTAGCCCCAGTCCTTGGTCAGCATGGGGCCGTACTTGTCCTCGTCGATCACGGCCTGGTTGGCGGTGACGATGTAGCCGCGCTTGGGGTTGTACTCCCACGGCATGGACTTGAACGGGATGTAGTCGCTCCAGCGGTAGCGCGAGTCCCAGCCGGGCGCCGGGTAGCGGCCGTCGCCCTTGGTGCGGACCGGGATCTGGCCGGGCGCCTGGTAGCCGATGTTGCCCTGTTTGTCGGCATAGATCAGGTTCTGCGACGGGACCGCGAAGTCGGCCGCCGCGGCGCGGAACTGGGTGAAGTCCTGCGCCCTGTTGATCTCGAAGACCGCGTCCATGCTCTTGCCGGGGTCCAGCGCCGTCCACCGCAGGGCGACCGCGTAACCGCCGCTGCGGTCCGGGGCGGCGTCCTGGACGGGTGCGGTCTCACCGACCCTGAGCAGTTCGTCGGCGCGGTCGGAGATCACCGGACCGTTGTTGGTGCTGCGCACGACGATCTCGCGGTCGCCGCCGCCCGCGACCTTGATGGTCTCCTTGCGCGTGGCGAACGGCACCTGCCTGCCGTCGTAGAGGTAGCTGCCCGCGGTGACCTTCTCCAGGTAGAGGTCGGTCACATCGGCGCCGAGGTTGGTCATCCCCCAGGCGATGTTCTGGTTGTGGCCGATGACGACACCGGGCATTCCGGAGAACGTGTAGCCGGCCACGTCGAACGGGCAGGCCGTGCCGACGCTGCGGCAGTGCAGCCCCATCTGGTACCAGAGGGACGGCATCTGCGGTGCCAGGTGCGGGTCGTTGGCCAGCATCGGCTTGCCGGTGGTCGTGTACGTGCCGGAGACGACCCAGGAGTTGGAGCCGATGCCGTTGCCGGACGGGCCGAGCAGGTTGGGCATCTGGTCGATGATCTCGGAGAGCCCGGAGAGCTGGCTGTTCAGGGCGCTGGCGGCGATCGGGGTGCCCCCGGCGCCGGCCGGCGTGTACTTCTTGGTGATCGGGTCGAGCTTGCCGCCGTCGACGATCGGCTGGTGCCGCTGGTACGGGTAGCCCGGGTAGAGCTGCTCGATCTGGCTGCTGTCGAGCCGGCTCGTCATCAGCGCCCGGTCGATCTCCTCCTGCATGTTGCCGCGCAGGTCCCACGCCATGGCCTTGAGCCAGGCGACGGAGTCGACCGGGGTCCACTGCTCGGGCTTGTAGTCGTTGGAGAACGACAGGGCCGCGTACTCGACGGACAGGCTCGCACCGCTGTGGTCCTTCAGATAGGCGTTGACGCCGTCCGAATAGGCCTGCAGGTACTTCTTGGTGGTCGCGTCGAGCTTGGTGTCGTACTCCTTCTGCGCGATGTCGCGCCAGCCGAGAGTGCGCAGGAACGCGTCGGTCTCGACCTGTCCCGAGCCGAACATCTCCGACAGCCGGCCCGAGGTGAGGTGGCGTCGGACGTCCATCTCGTAGAACCGGTCCTGCGCCTGGACGAAGCCCTGGGCCCGGAACAGGTCCTCGGAGGTGTCCGCGTAGATCTGCGGGATGCCGTTGCCGTCACGCTCCACGTCGACCGGCGAGGTCAGGCCTTTGAGTTTCAGCGATCCGGTGGTCTCGGGGAACGAGGCGCGCACGGTGCTGACGCTCCAGTACGACCCGTATCCGATGCCCCCCACCAGCAGGACCACGAACGCGATCACAAAGAGGCGAAGGCGGCGGGACTTCTTCTTGGCGGGCATCTCTGTCCTTCGAGGGGCAGGGTGGACCGGGTGCTCTTGGTGCTGGATTGGTGCTGGAGCAACCATAGGCGCAGCGCTCGGGGCACCCCTACGCGGAGTCATCGTTGACCGCGGAAGTTCAAGTACCGGTAAAATGTTAGGCAAGGCAATGAACTTCTCCCTGGCCTTCGAGGAAGGACCGCGCCCTGACTGTCCACCGTCTCAATGAACTCCTGTTGATCGGCGCCCTCGTGCTGCTCATCGCGGTGGTCGCCGTGCGACTGGCGTCGCGCAGCGGCTTGCCCACTCTGCTCATCTACCTCGGCATCGGCGTCGCGATCGGCCAGGACGGCCCGTTCGGCTTTACCTTCGACGACGTCCAACTGACCCAGGTCCTGGGATATGCGGCACTTGTGGTGATTCTTGCCGAAGGCGGACTCGGCACGAAGTGGCAGGAGATCAAACCGGTGGTGCCCGCCGCCGCGGTGCTCTCGACGTTCGGCCTCATGCTGAGCGTCTTCATCACGGCGGGCGCGGCCCACTATCTGGTGGGGCTGGACTGGCGGCAGGCGCTCATCATCGGAGCGGTGGTGTCGTCCACGGACGCGGCGGCGGTCTTCTCGGTACTGCGCAACGTGCCGCTGCCGAAACGAATCACCGGAGTGCTCGAAGCGGAATCCGGCTTCAACGACGCCCCGGTCGTCATCCTCGTGGTCGCCTTCTCCACGGCGGGACCCGTCGACCACTGGTACGTGCTCGTCGCGGAGATCGCCATGGAGCTGGCGATCGGCGCCGCGATCGGACTGGCGGTCGGCTGGCTCGGCGCCTACGCGCTGCGGCACATCGCCCTGCCCGCCTCCGGCCTCTACCCGATCGCGGTGATGGCCATCGCGGTCTTCGCCTACGCCGCCGGCGCGACGGCGCACGGTTCCGGATTCCTCGCCGTCTACATCGCCTCCCTGATACTGGGCAACGCGAAACTGCCGCACCGGCCGGCCACCCGGGGCTTCGCCGAAGGGCTCGGCTGGATCGCGCAGATCGGCCTCTTCGTCCTGCTCGGACTGCTCGTCACCCCGCACGAACTCGGCGACGACATCCTGCCCGCACTGGTCATCGGCCTGATCCTGACCGCGGTGGCCAGACCGCTGTCGGTCACCGCGAGCCTGGCGCCGTTCCGCATCCCCTGGCGGGAGCAGGCGTTGATGTCCTGGGCCGGGCTGCGCGGCGCCGTGCCCATCGTGCTGGCCACCATCCCGATGGTCGCGGGTGTGCCCAACAGCCGCCGGATATTCAACATCGTCTTCATCCTGGTGATCGTCTACACCCTGGTGCAGGGCCCGACGCTGCCGTGGCTGGCCCGGCGGCTGCGCCTCGGCGTCCGCGACGGTGCGGCCGATCTCGGCATCGAGTCGGCGCCGCTGGAACGGCTGCGCGGCCATCTGCTCTCGGTGTCCATCCCCGAGGAGTCCCGGATGCACGGCGTCGAGGTCAGCGAGCTGCGGCTGCCTGCCGGGGCGGCCGTCACCCTCGTCGTACGGGACGGGGCCAGCTTCGTACCGCTGCCGAACACGGTGCTGCGGCGCGGCGACGAACTGCTGGTCGTCGCCACCGACCCGGTGCGGGACGCGGCGGAGCGGCGGCTGCGCGCGATCGGGAAGGGCGGCAAGCTCGCGAACTGGCTGGGTGAGGGGTAGCGAGGGAGCCGGGGTGAGCGAGGGGGCCAGAGTGAACGAGGGGGCCGGGGTGAGCGAGGTCTCAGGGGGAATCGGGTGACACTCGGAGCGAATGGCACTGAGTGCCGCTAAGCTGGGCCGGTACGTCTTGACCACGTACGTGTTGAGTACACAGACCTCTGTCTGACGCAGAGCTGGCGCGACGGGACGACCACAGTCGTCACGTGTCTTGCGCGAGCGGACAGTTCTCGGCGCCATCCGTGACGGATGCCGCTACCAGACAGCACAAAGGACCAAGCCGTGGCATCCACGGTGAACCAGCCGGACAGCCCCGCCACCAAGCGGCCCGGTTACGGACAACTCCTGCGCACACCCCGCGCCTGGACGTTCCTGCTGCCCGGGTTCGCGGCCCGGCAGCCCTTCGCGATGCTCACCATCGGCATCGTGCTGCTCGTCCAGAACACCACCGGCTCGTACGGCACGGCCGGTGCCGTGGCCGCGGTGACCGGTGTCTCCATGGCGATCTTCGCCCCGCAGAACGGCAAGCTCGCCGACCGTTTCGGACAGAGCGCCGTCCTGCTGCCGGGTGTCTTCGTGCACACGGCCTCCGTCGTCCTGCTGACCGTGCTGGCCCTGTCGCACGCCCCCATGTGGGCGCTGTTCGCGGCCGCCGTGCCGGCCGGCGCCTCGGTGCCGCAGATCGGCCCCATGGTGCGGGCGCGCTGGGCGGCCAAGCTGGACGGCTCGCCTCTGATGTCGACCGCCGCGGCCTTCGAGTCCGTGACGGACGAGTTCACCTTCGTCATCGGCCCGGTGCTGGCCACCGCGCTGTGCACGGGAGTGCACCCGGCGGCCGGCCTGATCGCCGAGGCCACCCTCACCCTGGTCGGCGGGCTGTTCTTCGCCGCCCAGCGCAGCACCGCCCCGGCACCCAGCAGGACCGTCGACGGCGTCCGTGCTAAGCAGACCTCGGCGCTGACCATCCCGGGCGTCAGGGCGCTGGCCGTGGCCTTCCTCGGCATCGGCGCGGTCTTCGGCGGCATGCAGGTCGGCCTGACGTCCTTCACCGAGGAGATCGGCCGCCAGGGCATCGCGGGACTGCTGTACGGCACCTTCGCGGCGGGCAACATGCTGGCCGGAGTCGTCTGCGGTGCCATCGCCTGGCGCCGCAGCCCGCAGGGCCGGCTGCTGATCGCGTACGCGGCGCTGGCGCTGGCCTGTTCCGCGCTGTGGGCCGTGCACTCGGTGCCGCTGCTCGGCGCGCTCGGCCTGCTCATCGGGCTGTGCATCGCCCCCGCCCTGATCACCGGCTACACCCTGGTCGAATCCCTGGTGCCGGCCACCTCCCGCACCGAGGCCTTCACCTGGCTGACCGGCTCGGTCGCGCTCGGCCAGGCCATCGCGGTCACGGCCGCGGGCCAGCTGGCCGACCGGGTCAGCGCGAGCGCCGCCTTCGTGGTGCCGCTGGCCGGTACGGCGCTGGCACTGGCCACCCTCGTGGCGCTGCGCAAGCGGCTCAAACCACGCTCCGAGGGACGGATCGTCCAGGCTTCGACACGTGGGATGAGTCACCGCGTGCCGGTCACGGTGGACTGACGCGGCGGAATGCTGCACTATTGAATGTCGTTAGCACTCATCGAGTGAGAGTGCCAGGAGGATCAAGTGCCGACGTACCAGTACCAGTGCACCGAGTGCGGCGAGGGCCTCGAGGCGGTGCAGAAGTTCAGCGATGACGCTCTGACCGTTTGCCCGACCTGCAGCGGACGCCTGCGCAAGATCTTCTCGGCGGTCGGGGTCGTGTTCAAGGGTTCCGGTTTCTACCGGACCGACAGCCGTGGCTCGTCCTCGGCGAGCACCCCCGCGGCCAAGAGCAGCTCGGATGCGAAGCCTTCGACGACGTCCGCGCCGTCCTCGGCATCGTCCGGCAGCTCCTCATCCGGTTCGAGCAGCTCTTCCAGCGGGTCTTCCGCAGCCTGATCGCTGTGCACGTGTGAGCCCGCGAGCGAGTCGCAAGGCGGTCGCAAGGCTTACGCGTCGATGACGGACCCCGCCGATCCAGTCGGCGGGGTCCTCGTCGTATCCGGCCGCCGTTAGGGTGATCCGCATGGTGGAGATGAGCGGTGCGCGAGCCGATATCGGCGTCATTGGCGGGTCCGGTTTCTACTCGTTCCTCGAGGATGTGACCGAGATCACGGTCGAGACCCCCTACGGTCCGCCGAGCGACTCGCTCTTCCTCGGCGAGGTCGCCGGCCGGCGGGTGGCGTTCCTGCCACGGCACGGCCGCAAGCACCACTTGCCGCCGCACAAAATCAACTACCGGGCCAACCTGTGGGCGCTGCGCTCGGTCGGCGCGCGCCAGGTGCTCGGTCCGTGCGCGGTGGGCGGCCTGCGCGCGGAGTTCGGCCCCGGCACCCTGCTGGTCCCCGACCAGCTCGTGGACCGCACGAAGTCGCGCGTCCAGACGTACTTCGACGGTGAGGTGCTGCCGGACGGCGGGCAGCCGAACGTCGTGCACGTCTCGCTGGCCGACCCGTACTGCCCGGTGGGCCGCCGGGTCGCGGTGGACACCGCGCGGGCGGGCGGCTGGGACGCGGTGGACGGCGGGACGCTCGTCGTCGTCGAGGGGCCCCGGTTCTCGACCCGGGCCGAGTCCCGGTGGCATGCGGCGCAGGGCTGGTCGGTGGTCGGCATGACGGGGCACCCCGAGGCGATCCTCGCGCGGGAACTCGGGCTCTGCTACACGTCCCTGACGCTGGTGACGGACCTGGACGCGGGCGCCGAGACGGGCGAGGGGGTCTCCCACGAGGAGGTCCTGGAGGTCTTCGCGGCGAACGTCGGCCGGATGCGGACCGTGCTGTTCGACGTGGTCGGCGGGCTGCCGCCGATCGCGGAGCGGAACTGCCTGTGCGTGGACCCGTGGGGCGGGCAGGACCCGGGGATCACGCTGCCGTAGGGCAGTGGGTTCGGGGGTCTGTGGGCTCGCGGATCTGAGGGTTCGGAGGTTCGGGGGTTCGCGGATCTGTGGGTTCGCGGATCTGTGGGCTCGCGGATCTGTGGGCTCGCGGGTCCGCGGGTTCGGTGTTTTCACTCGCGCGGGTGACGGAGTTTTCCACAACCGGTGAGTAATCCACAGGCCCGAGGGGGCCGTCGGCGGAGTGCGGGATCGTAGGGATCTCAGTCGCAGAGATCCTTACGAGGCGGTGGTCGCCGTGCCCGCATTTCCCAGTCCCGCTCCTTCTCCCGTTCCTTCTCCCGTTCCTTCTCCCTCCCCTTCTCCCTCCCCTTCTCCCAGCCCCGCTCCCCCGTCCTACGCGCTCCCGCGCTGCGTCGTGCCGTCCTTCCAGCCGATCCGGGCCGGCGGCGGGCGCGGGCGGATCCGGCTGTGGACGCCGGTGCACCGCAGGCGGCGGGCCGTGGCCGCGGGGCTGGCGATGGCCGCCGCCGCGCTGGCGGCCTCCGCCCCGCGCGCGGACTCCCAACCACCGCGCGGTGAACCACGGGTACCCCCGGCGGCGGCTGCCGCACAGGACGCCCGGGGTGCGCGGGCCATGGCGCCCGGTCGCGATACGACGGCGGCTCAGGACGTGCGCGCCGCCCCGGACACGGTGCGGGCGCCGGTGCGGATCGCGGACGCGGCGGCGGTGCGGCTGCTGCGGCCCGGCGACCGGGTGGACGTGCTGGCCGCCGACCGGGTGGTGGCCGTGGCGGCGCCGGTGGTGTCCGTGCCGGCGGACGGCGGCGAGACGGCCGGCCGGACCGGTGAGGGCGCGCTGATCGTGCTGGCGGTGCCGCGCCGGACGGCTGCCGTGATCATCGGCGCGGCGGCGTCAACTCCCCTGGCGGTGACGCTGTGTTGACTCACTCTTTCGTGTGTACGGATTGGACACCTAACTCCCGTGATGCCTTAGGTTGCGGGACTTGCTGTGCCATCACCTGTGCGCGGGGAAAGAGAGAATGCAATGAGCGACGAGAAGACCGGGGTCCTGGGCGGCTTCAAGGAATTCCTGATGCGCGGGAATGTGATCGACCTGGCCGTCGCCGTCGTCATCGGTGCCGCGTTCACGAGTGTCGTGAGTTCCGTGGTCAAGGGCGTCATCAATCCCCTGGTCGGTGCGTTCGGCACCAAGGATCTGGAGCACTACCGGTCGTGCCTCAAGGGCCCGTGCGTGGTGAACGACGCGGGCGACGCGGTGAGCGGGATTCCGATCCTGTGGGGCTCGGTGCTCAGCGCGGTCCTCACCTTCCTGATCACCGCCGCCGTGGTCTATTTCCTGATGGTGCTGCCGATGTCCCGCTACCTGGCGAAGAAGGCGGCGCGGGCCCGGCAGGAGGCCGTGGTGCACGCGGAGGCGGAGGCCGCCGAGGTGGCGCTGCTGCGCGAGATCCGCGACGTCATGGTGTCCCAGCGCAGCTGAGCCACCGGGATCAGATGTGGTGCGGGGGCTTCTCGTCGAGGAAGCGGGCGAGATCGTCGCTCCCGCCGCCGGACGGGCGCTCGCCCCAGCCCCCGTCGGTGTCGTCGGACGACTGCCGGCTGAGCGGGTCGTCGAAGACCAGCGCGGCGGCGGGGTCGCGGCGCGGCTTCCCGGGCCGTGCTGCGGGCCGGGGGTCGGACTCGGGTTCGGGAGCGGTGCTCATGCCTCCAGGGTACGGCCGCGGGCCTGCGGGACGGCTCCGCGTCCGCACGGGCACCGGGCCGCCCCGCGCGGGCCCGCGTCATCGGTCCTTCGGGTCCAGCAGCCAGATGGCGAGCACCACCAGGAAGGACACCCCGAGGAAGCCGGCGCACCACCAGGCGATGGACGTGTCGCCCTGCATTCATTCGTCGACGGCGACGGACAGCGCCCACAGCTGGCCGATGACGACCGTGATCGCCAGCGCCAGCCGGGCGGAGAGCTTGGCGGAGCGTTCCGGGTCCTGGTCGGTGCCGGCACCGGGGCCGGGACCGGTGTGGCGCACCCGGGGGTCGCCGTAGCCGCTGGTCGGGCGGATCTGGGGGTAGCGCTCGCGCACCGGCCGGTTCAGCCGCGGCTGGTCGCTGCCGGGATGGTCGGGCGGCGGGGTGTCCGTCATACGCGTCGGCCACCTGACCGTTCCGCGAAGGTCACCGGCCGCGGCGGTCCAACGGCCCCCCAAGCGTCAGCGGGGAGAAACCCCAAGCGCCGGTTTGGGACACCCCTGCCGCTATACCTGGGGCCATGGAACTCGACATCGACCGGCGCGACCCGGTGTACCGGAACTGGCTCAAGGACGCCGTCGGCAAGGTGCAGGCCGACGCCAACCGGTCCGCCGACACCCATCTGCTGTCGGTGCCGCTGCCGGCCGAGTGGGGCATCGACCTGTATCTGAAGGACGAGTCGACGCACCCGACCGGCTCGCTCAAGCACCGGCTGGCCCGCTCGCTGTTCCTGTACGGGCTGTGCAACGGCTGGATCCGCCCCGGGAAGCCGGTCATCGAGGCGTCCAGCGGCTCGACGGCGGTCTCCGAGGCGTACTTCGCGAAGCTGATCGGAGTGCCGTTCATCGCCGTCATGGCGAAGAGCACCGTGCGCTCCAAGATCGACCTGATCGAGTTCCACGGCGGCCGGTGTCATCTCGTCGACGACCCCTGCGAGGTCTACGAGGTGGCGGTGCGGCTCGCGGCCGAATCGGGCGGCCACTACATGGACCAGTTCACGTACGCCGAGCGCGCCACCGACTGGCGCGGCAACAACAACATCGCCGACTCGATCTTCCGGCAGCTGGCGCTGGAGCGGCACCCCGTCCCGGCCTGGATCGTCGCGACCGCGGGCACCGGCGGAACGTCCGCCACCATCGCCCGCTTCGTGCACTACACCCAGCAGGACACCGGGGTCTGTGTCGCCGACCCGGAGAACTCCGCGTTCTTCCCCAGCTGGCAGTCGGACGACCCGGACGTCGTCACCGACCGCGGCTCCCGCATCGAGGGCATCGGGCGCCAGCGCGTGGAGCCGAGCTTCGTCCCCGGGGCGATCGACCGCATGATGCGGGTGCCGGACGCCGCGTCCGTCGCCAGTATCCGGGTGCTGGAACGACTGCTGGGACGTAAGGCCGGCGCCTCCACCGGCACCGGTCTGTGGGCCGCCTTCCGGATCATCTCCGACATGCGGGCGGCCGGTGAACAGGGCAGCGTGGTGGGCCTGTTGTGCGACCCGGGCGAGCGGTACCTGGAGAAGTACTACTCGGACGAGTGGCTGGCCGCGCAGGGCATCGACATCGCCCCGTTCAGCGCGCGCATCGAGCACTTCCTCACGACGGGCGAACTCAGCACGGCCGTGCCCGGCACCGCCACGCCCGTCAGAGGAGCCGTGCCCTTCAGCGAGCCCGCGGCCGTCAGTGAGCCCGCTGCCGTGTGACGCTCAGGGGACCCGGCGCCGTCAGGCCTCCGTGCGGAGCCGCACGGCGGCGAGCGGTACGAAGCCGGGGCCGCCGGACCCATCGGTCGAGGCGTCGGCTCCCGCCAGCCGGCGCAGCATCGACAGCGCTATCCGTTCGCCCTGCGCCTTGGCGTGATCCGCGTTGGGGCCCGCGTACAGCCCGTCGACGGAGGCGCGCCACAGCTGGACCCAGCGGCCGAAGTGCTCGGCGGTCATCGGCCGGGTGTCGTGCAGGGCGGCGTGCGGAGCGAAGGCGTTGCCGCCGTACTCGGCCGTCCGGAGCAGGGCGCGTTCCCAGAAGTCGGTGATCCTGGGGAGGTGGTCCTCGAGGTCCAGGCCCGCGATCTCGGTGAAGTACGGGCCGATCAGCCGGTCGGCGAGCGCCGCCTCGTAGAAGCGGCGCAGCAGGGTGCCGAGGTCGGCGCGGTCGGCGATGTCGGGCTTGGCAGTGACCATGGTCCTTCCAGGGTCCGTGGGGGGCGGACCGGCCGCCAGGGCCGAAAGACCCGGATACGGCAGCGTGCCATGGTGTTCCTCGCGCGGGTTCTGGCGCAAGGTGGCCTCCATGAGCAACCCCGCCGGCGCCGCGTTCCGCCGTATGACCGCCCGCAGCCGTGACGAGACGCACCGGGCGTCGACCCCGCTCGAGCTCTTCTTCGACCTCTGCTTCGTGGTCGCCGTCGCCCAGGCGGGCGCCCGGCTGGTGCACGCGCTGGCGGCGGGCCATCCCGGCAACGGGGTTGTCGGCTATCTGCTGGTGTTCTTCGGCATCTGGTGGGCCTGGATGAACTTCTCCTGGTTCGCCTCCGCCTACGACACGGACGATGTGCTGTACCGGATCACCACACTGGTGCAGATCACCGGCGTCCTCATCTTCGCCGCGGGCGTGCCGCGCGCCTTCGACGACAACGACTGGACGATCACGGTGATCGGCTATTCGGTGATGCGGCTGGCGCTGGCCTCGCAGTGGCTGCGGGCCGCGCACGGCGAGACCGGCGACGCGCGCGGCTGCGCGCTCCGTTACGCGTTCGGCGTCACCGTCTGCCAGTTCGGGTGGATCGGGCTGCTCTTCCTGCCCGACGGGGCGAAGGTGTGGGCGTTCCTCGGCCTGATCGTCGTCGAGCTGTCCGTGCCGCTGTTCGCCGAGCGCCGCCACCAGACGTCCTGGCACCCGCAGCACATCGCGGAGCGGTACGGCCTGTTCACCATCATCGTGCTCGGCGAATCGATCGCGGCGGCGACCGTCGCCGTGCAGTCCGCGCTCGACGAGCACGAGGCGGTGGCCGAGCTGCTGCCCATCGCGGGCGGCGGGCTGCTGATCGTCTTCGCGGCCTGGTGGATCTACTTCGCCGTGCCCATCGAGGAGCACCTGGTCTCCAACCGCGAGGCGATCCCCTGGGGTTACGGCCACTACATCGTGTTCGTCTCCGCCGCGGCGATCGGCGCCGGCCTGGAAGTGGCCGTGGAGCAGAGCGTCGGGAAGGCGGAGATCTCGGTGCGGGCCGCCTCCGCCGCGGTGACCGTGCCGACCGCCGTCCTGTTCTTCACCGTCTGGCTGCTGCACTCCCGGCACTACAAGAGGGGCATCGCACAGCAACTCGTCCTGCCGGTGGCCTCGTTGCTGGTCCTGGCCTGCACATTCGGCGGGGAATCGGCGGTGCTGCTGGCCGGGGTGGTGTCGGCGCTGACCGTCGCGGTCGGGGTCGGGCTGGCGCGGCGCGGCGTCTCCCCTCAGGTCTGAGCGTTCCGAGCGGTCCAGGTGTGAGGGTCCTCGCCAGGGGTCTCATCGCATCAGAGGCCCGTGGCGCCGAGCAGTGATCCGGCCGCGTATGTGACGGCCATCGCCGCCGCCCCGCCCGCCATGTTCCGCAGGACGGCGGGGCGGGTCGGCGCGCTGCCCAGCCGCGCGCTCTCCCAGCCGCACAGCGCGAGCGCGATCAGCACCGCCACCACCGTGACGGACAGCCGCAGCGGCGGGGGCAGCAGCACGATCGCCAGCAGCGGCAGCAGCGCCCCGGCGGTGAACGCGGCGAAGCTCGCGGCCGCCGCGTGCCACGGGTTGGTCAGTTCGTCGGGGTTGATGCCGAGCTCGACCCGGGCGTGCGCGCCGAGCGCGTCGCGTTCGGTGAGCTGCTCGGCGACCTCGCGGGCGAGGTCCCGGGTCAGCCCGCGGTCCTCCAGCAGACCGGTGAGCTCGGCGAGTTCCGCCTTCGGCTCGGTGGCCAGCTCCTCGCGCTCCATGGCCAGGGCGGCCTGCTCGGAGTCGCGCTGGGTGCTGACCGAGACGTACTCCCCCGCCGCCATCGACAGGGATCCGGCCAGCAGTCCGGCCAGCCCGGCGGTCAGGATCGCGGAACGGGAGTCGGTGGCCCCCGCCACGCCGACGACGATCCCGGCCGTCGACACGACTCCGTCGTTGGCGCCCAGCACCCCCGCCCGCAGCCAGTTCAGCCGGCTCGCGAGCCCGCCCTCGTGGTGCGGTTCACCGTGCTCCGACGGTTCGCCGTGCTCCGACGGTTCACCGTTGCCGTTCTGTCCACCGCTGTCCCGCCCACCGCTCTGTTCGCCGTCGCTCATGCCGCGAGGGTCTCATTCGCGGTGGCCGCGGGCGGTCAGGCCGCGACCGGTGTCCTGGCGGCGTCCGGCACCGGCAGTGCCGCCTCGGGGGCGGCGGGCCTGCGCAGCCCCTTCAGCAGGACGACGAGGGCCGCGGTGACGACCGTGCCCGCCGCGACGGCGACCAGGTACAGCCATGGGTTGCCGATCAGCGGCACCACGAAGATGCCGCCGTGCGGGGCGCGCAGGGTGCAGCCGAAGGCCATCGACAGGGCGCCGGTGACCGCGCCGCCGACCATCGCCGACGGGATGACCCGCAGCGGGTCGGCCGCGGCGAACGGAATCGCGCCCTCGGTGATGAACGAAGCGCCCAGCACCCAGGCCGCCTTGCCGTTCTCGCGTTCTGTACGGGTGAAGAGCCGCCCCCGGACGGTCGTCGCCAGCGCCAGGCCCAGCGGCGGCACCATGCCCGCCGCCATCACGCACGCCATGACCTTCAGGCTGCCGTCGTTCGGGTCGGCGAGACCGCCGACGGCGAAGGCGTACGCGACCTTGTTCAGCGGACCGCCCATGTCGAAGCACATCATCAGGCCGAGGACGACGCCGAGGATGATCGCGTTCGAGCCCGTCAGGCCGTTCAGCCAGTCGGTGAGCTGCTTCTGCAGCCAGGTGATCGGCTTGCCGACCACCAGGAACATCAGGAAGCCCACCACCGCCGAGGAGATCAGCGGGATCACCACCACCGGCATGATGCCGCGCAGCACCGGTGGGATCGCGATCCGCTGGATCGCCATGACGACGGTGCCCGCGAGCAGACCGGCGACCAGGCCGCCGAGGAAGCCGGCGTTGATCGTCAGCGCGATGGCACCGCCGACGATGCCGGGGACCAGCCCCGGCCGGTCCACCATCCCGAACGCGATGTATCCGGCCAGGATCGGTACGAGGAACGTGAACGCGGTGTCGCCGATCTGGAAGAGCAGTGCCGCCCAGCTCGCGCCCTCGCTCCAGATGAAGTGCTCCGTCACGGAGGGCGCGGCGTTGATCTCGTACCCGCCGATCGCGAAGGCGAGCGCGATCAGCAGCCCGCCGGCGGCGACGAACGGCACCATGTAACTGACGCCGGTCATCAGCCACTTGCGCAGCCGCGTGCCGAAGCCTTCACCGGACTCGTCGGCGGTCGCTCCGGCCTCTCCCCGGTCCGCCGGGTGGGCCGTGGCCGTCACCTCGCCGCGTTCCGCCTTGCCGCGCGCCTCGGCGATGAGCTCCGGCGCGCGGCTGATGCCCGCCTTCACTCCGACGTCCACCGTCGGCTTCCCCGCGAAGCGCTCCTTGTCGCGGACCTCCACGTCATGGGCGAGGATCACCGCGTCCGCGGCCTCGATCGCCGCCTTCGGCAGCTTCTTGAAGCCGGCCGAGCCCTGGGTCTCCACGGTGATCTCCACACCGGCGTCCCGGGCGGCGTTCTCCAGGGACTCCGCCGCCATGTACGTGTGCGCGATGCCCGTCGGGCACGACGTCACCGCCACGACGCGGAACGTCCGCTCCTGCGGAACGCCTTCGGCCGCGGGCGCTATGGTCTCCGCTTCCGGGCTCACGCGTTCCGCAGTCTCCGGCTCCGCGGTCGCGGGCTCCGCCACCGGCTCGCCCGCGATCAGGGCCGCGGCCGTCGCCGGGTCGTCGGCCGTGCGCAGGGCCGCGGTGAACTCCGGGTCCATGAGGCGGCGGGCGAGGGCCGACAGGATCGTCAGGTGGTCGGTGTCGGCACCGGCCGGTGCCGCGATGAGGAAGACGAGGTCGGCGGGGCCGTCCGGGGCGCCGAAGTCGATACCGGTGGCGCTGCGGCCGAACGCGAAGGTCGGCTCGGCGACATGCGCGCTGCGGCAGTGCGGGATCCCGATGCCGCCGTCGAGACCGGTCGGCATCTGGGCCTCGCGCGCGGCCACATCCGCGAGGAAACCCTCCAGATCGGTGACGCGTCCGGCGGCCACCATCCGCTCGGCGAGCGAACGTGCCGCCGCTTCCTTGCTGTCGGCGGCCAGGTCGAGATCGACCAGCTCCGCGGTGATCATGGCACTCATCGCGCGGCTCCATTGCTCGCGTCCCCGCCCGGCGGGCGGAACGGACTGTGGGTGGATCGGGGTGCTGCGGCCACCGGGCCGGTCGGCTGCCCGGCGCCCGCCATACGGACGCCCGTCATGCAGGCGTCCGTGATGCAGGCGCCCGCCATGCCGGCGCCCGTCACGCACGCGCCCCTCATGCCGGTTCCCGCAGCAGGCGGGAGAAAGGGACGTCCGCGGTCACGGTGACCGCCGACGGGTCGAGATCCGCCGGGGCCGGCATGACGCTGCCCGGCAGTTGCACCGCGGCCGCCCCGTGGGCGACGGCCGAGGCGAGGGCGGCCTCCCCGTCGCCGCCCGCGGCGAGGAACCCCGCCAACGAGGCGTCCCCGGCCCCGACGTTGCTCCGTACCGCCGCGACCCGCGCCTGCCCGAAGTACGTGCCGGAGTCGTCGACGAGCAGTTGGCCGTCCGCGCCGAGGCTGGCGAGTACCGCCCGCGCGCCCAGGGCGCGCAGTTCTCCCGCCGCCTTCACCACGTCACCGACCGTCGTGAGCGATCGGCCGACGGCGGCGGCCAGTTCCCCGGCGTTGGGCTTGACGACGTCGGGGCGCATCGCGAGCGCGGCGAGCAGCGAGGGCCCCGAGGTGTCGAGCGCGACGCGGGCTCCGGCCCGGTGCGCGCGGGCGACGAGTTCGGCGTACCACTCGGGCGGCAGCCCGCGCGGGAGGCTGCCGCAACAGGCGATCCAGCGGGCGTCGGCGGACCGGGTGCCGACCGCGTCCAGCAGTGCCTCGGCCTCGGTGGTGGTGAGCGTGGGCCCGGCCGCGTTGAGCTTGGTCAGGGTGCCGTCCGGCTCGGCGACCGAGACGTTGACCCGGGTCGAGCCGGCGATGCCGACTCCCGCGACCTCGATGCCCTGCTCCTCCAGCAGCCGGCCGAGCAGCGCACCTTCGGGACCGCCGATCGGCAGCACGGCGACGGTGCGCCGCCCGGCGGCGGCCACCGCGCGCGACACGTTGACGCCCTTGCCGCCGGGGTCGACCCGGTCGGCGGTGGCCCGCAGCACGGCTCCGCGTTCGAGCACGGGGATCTCGTACGTACGGTCCAGGCTCGGATTCGGCGTGACGGTCACGATCATGCGCGTACTACTTCCGTGCCCGCGCTCTCGATCGCGCGGGCTGCTTCGGGGCTGAGTCCCTGGTCGGTGATGAGCAGGTCGACATGGGAGAGGTCTCCGAAGCGTGCGAAGTTCCGTTGTCCATACTTCGAGGAGTCGGCGAGTAGCACGACGCGCCGCGCGGCGGCGATCATCGCCCGCTTCACGGCGGCTTCGGCGAGGTCGGGGGTGGTGAGGCCGCCGTCGGCGGAGAAGCCGTTCGCGGCGAGGAAGAGCACGTCGGCGTGGATCTCGCTGTAGGCGCGCAGCGCCCACGCGTCCACCGCGGCGCGGGTGCGGTGCCGGAGCCGGCCGCCGACGAGGTGGAGGGTGAGGTCCGGGTACTCCGACAGGCGTGCGGCGATGGGCAGGGCGTGCGTCACGACGGTGAGCCGCGAGTCGAGCGGAAGGACGGCGGCGAGCCGGGCCGCGGTGCTGCCTGCGTCGATGACGACGCTGCCCTCGGCGGGCAGTTCGGCCAGCGCGGCGCGGGCGATCCGGTCCTTCTCGTCGGCGGCCGTCGCCTCGCGCTCGGCGAGGTCGGGCTCGAAGTCGAGGCGCCCGGCCGGTATGGCCCCACCGTGCACGCGCTGGATCAGTCCGGCCCGGTCGAGCGCCTTGAGGTCGCGGCGGATCGTCTCCGGCGTGACGTCGAACTCCTCGGCCAACGAGGGGACGTCGACGCTTCCGAGCTCGCGGGCCCGCCGCAGGATCTCTTGCTGCCGCTCCGGGGCGTACATGTGGTTCTGTCTCCGCCTCATGTCCGAGTGTGTTGCTATGCCGTCACCGTACCCACGGTTCGACAGAAAGTAAACACAAGCAGGCATGCAGCAGATCCATTCGGACATGCACGGGCATCCACACACGGGGCGTCCACACACGGGAACGCCATGGCCAGGAGAGGGCCGATGGATCCCGCACCTGACCGGGTCCGGACATGGCCGAACCCCGGCGCGGGGGGGGTTGCGCCGAGGTTCGGGTCCAGGGGCGGCGGGGACGGACCCCGCCGCGGGTCAGGCGGCCTCGTACTCCAGGCCCGTGTCGCGGGCCATGCGCTTGAGGTCTGCCAGGGCGTGCTTCTCGATCTGCCGGATGCGCTCACGCGTCAGGCCGTGCTGCTTGCCGACCTCGGTCAGCGTCCGCTCGCGGCCGTCCTCAATACCGTACCGGGACCGGATGATCGAAGCCGTGCGTTCGTCGAGTCGGCCGATGAGCTCTTCGAGCTCCTCGCGGCGCAGCATGACGAGGACGGACTGCTCGGGAGAGGCGGCGGCGCCGTCCTCCACGAGATCCCCGAACTCGGTCTCGCCGTCCGCGTCCACCGACATGTTCAGGCTGACCGGGTCACGGGCCCAGTCGAGCACGTCATGCACGCGGGACGGCGTCGAGTCCAGCTCGGCGGCGATCTCCTCGTGCTCCGGGTCGCGCCCGTGCTCACGGTTGAACTCCCGCTGCACACGCCGGATCCGGCCCAGCTCCTCCACCAGATGGACGGGGAGCCGGATGGTGCGGGATTGGTCGGCGATGGAGCGCGTGATGGCCTGGCGGATCCACCAGGTCGCGTACGTGGAGAACTTGAAGCCCTTGGCGTAGTCGAACTTCTCGACGGCGCGCACCAGGCCCGCGTTCCCCTCCTGGATGAGGTCGAGCAGCGGGAGGCCGCTGCGCGGGTAGCGGCGGGCGACCGCTACGACGAGGCGCAGATTGGAGCGGATGAAGACGTCCTTGGCACGGTCGCCGATGGCGACCAGCGCCTCCAGCTCCTCGCGATCGGCACCGGCCCCGGCACCTTCGACGAGCTGGGAGTCACCGGAGAGTATGCGCTCGGCGTAGACGCCGGCCTCGATCTCACGGGACAGTTCGACTTCCTGCGCAGCGTCGAGCAGCGGAGTACGTGCGATCTC